>WHSP01000059.1 GCA_009380025.1 Gemmatimonas sp.
CGGACGTGCCAGATCTCCGACATCACGCTGAGCTTCGAGCGCAATGGCAGCGTGGTCGAAGGGATCGCGCTAGGCGGAGGCGCCGGCACGGCCGTGTGTCCGCCTAGTGCTCCCGGCACCTTCGGCGGCAGCCTGGAGCTGGAGGATGTCGTCGAGGATGGCCGTAACGTGCAGTTCACGCTCCCGGACGCCGACGGAACATGGTCCGTGTCCGGCACCTTCACCGGCAATGGAGACTCGATGTCGGGTGACGTGACGTTTTATCTCAGGTTTTCTTCTTCCGGCATCCTGGAGTTCAACGGCTCGTGGACCGCGACGCGAAGCTGAGTTTGTGCTCGCCGCTGCGCGCAGCGTGGCCAACGGCTTGCCGCCGGTCGAGCGTGCTGGGAGCGACGGCACCCAAGCTCCCTCACGACCACACCTGCTCTCCCAACCGCCGCCGACGCGGCGTCAGTCGGCTACCCGCCGAACCGCTGGACGATCCAGTCCGCAACCAGGTCCAGCGCCTCGGGCGCAAAGGTCTCCTCGATCTGCGCGTACTCCGCGACAAGCTCGGTCTCCGCGTGCTGGAAGAGATGGTTGAGTCTGGGCAGGATACGGATCGTCGCGTCCGGCCGATCGGCCCACATCTCCTCCACCTGCTTTCCTACCGACCTCCTCGAACCGCTCGGGGGCGCGGCGGAACGGCCGTCCTGAAGAATGGTGTCGCGGCCGGGGGGATTCCTTACAGCTTGACCCGAAGTCGGGAGCGCGACATCGAGTATCCGTCTGTCCGCTATCGGGAAGTAACGGCAGGGTCTCTGCGGTCGGACTCGTGAGCGTCGGAGTCGTCGCACGCATCGTGTTCGCGCGTCAGGCGGCGGCCGGATGGAGTACGATTCCGGTCCGGGCAGCGGTCTGGACGACGCCGAACTCCTCGACCTTGCGGGCAAACTCCTCGGGGGTGTAGCAGAGGAAGTCCATTGCGAAGGGAGCGCCGATCGCCTCCTGAACCCTTGCCTGGCGGTCCACCCAGGGGACGTTGGCGAAGGAGCGCGCGACGACGATCAGGTCGAGATCACTCGAGCGCAGGGCTTCCCCCCGCGTGCGTGAGCCGAAGGCGATCACTCGATCGGGCGCGAAGACGCGCATGATGATCGGGAGGAGCTCTTCCCGGAACCGGGTCAGACGTGGATCTGGCTGCGCAGCCACTCGAACACCTCGGCAGCCGCCGCAACCTTGGACTCAGCGGTCGGGCGGTCGTAGATCTCGTACGGAATGCCGTTGGCAGCGTCGGGATAGCGCGCCGTGGTATAGTCAGCGTTCAGATAGACCAACCTCGAGCGAAGGTGCGTAGGAACGCCGAGCGCGTCTCCCAGCTCCGTCAGCGAGTGCGTCCAAGGGGGAGCCTCGTCCCGAAGGCCGATCCATGCCCCCTTGAGGTACTTCTCCACAGCCTGGGCGGCGAGAAACGCCGCCACCTCGTAAGCATCGATGTCGATGTTGCGGGTCGCGTTGAGCAGATCGCGCTCTGCCTGCTTCAGAAGACGTTCGACTTCGATTCGCATCCGTTTCCGCAGAATTCCTCCACCGCCTCTGCCGGCGACCCCCGTTCAGGCCAATTGTAAGCCTCGCCGCTGCACAGTCGCAACGCCGGCCCGGGCTTCGGGATTGCAGCGGCGGTCCAGCCCAACGTATTGTTACGCCGATCCACTATCCAATGTGGGTTGGCCTTTCGAGAATCGAGCCGAATCTCCGGATCCGGCCCACTCCCGACAGCGAAATCCGACCGGACCGATCGTCGGCCCGGGCGCCGTCTTGCTGTCACGATCCACCAGCTGCAATGTCCAACACGTTGCCCCCCCTCGCAGTCCCTTCCAGCCCCGGTGCGGTTGGCGTCGATCCCCGGATTCCCCGGCTCGGCGGCGAAGGGCCTTCCGAACCGGTCGATCGACGTGTTGGCCAGATAGGGTTGGCTCGCTCTCACGAGCAACGGCCTTCCGGCGGGCGCCGACCCGTCAGGTGTGGTCCATCGTGAGCGACGGCACCCAAGCTCCCTCAACGACCACACCTGCTCTCCCAACCGCCGAAGCAACGCCAACGGCTCCGCCGCCGCAGGCGCCCGCGGTCGACCAGCCTACTTCGCGCTTCGATCGGTCCCTCGTAGAGGGGCCGTTGCTGCCAGGCGTCTGGCGACTCGCCTGGCCGACCATGCTGCACAACGTGATCGGCGGCCTGCAAGGCATCGTCGACCATGCGATGGTGGGGAACTACGTCGGCTATCAGGGCAACGCCGCCATCGGAGTGAGCTGGCAGATCTTTCTCGTCGTCGTCGTGTTCATCGCATCCCTCTTCACTGGGATGAGCGTCCTGGTCGCTCGCTTCGCGGGGGCTGGCGATGCCGATCGGGTCAATCGAGCCGTCTATCAGGCGTTCCTCACGTCGATGATCCTTTCGGTCGGGATCCTGGCACCCGTCGGGTGGTTTTTGTCGCCGGCTCTGCTCGAGGTGGTGAATGCCACGCCGGAAGTGCAGGTCCATGCACTTCCGTACCTCCGGATCATGTTCCTCTTCAGTTCGGGCATGCTGTTCTTCTTCATGCTCGGCGCGGCGCTCCGCTCGGCCGGGGACGCACGGACCCCCATGCGGATCGGCATCGTCGTCACGATCCTGAACCTGGTCCTGAACGTGATCCTCATCGGCGGATTCGGCCCGATTCCCGCGCTCGGGACGACCGGAGCCGCGATGGGTACCGTGATCGCGATGTGGGGGGCGGGGATCTATTCCCTCGTCGCGCTCCGCCGCGATATCTGGGTCGTCAGCTTCGCCCGTGGGATGAGCCTGAAGCCCGACTTCGAGATGATCCGATCCCTGTTCCGCTTTGGGTTGCCGGCCGGGGTGCAGGGGGTCGCGATGAACGTGGGCGGCGTATTCCTGCTCGGGTTCATCGGTTCGTTGGCGCTGAGCGCGCAGGCTCAGGCAGCCTATACGGTCGGGTACACCCAGCTCTTCTCCCTCGTCACTTGGACCACGGTCGGTCTGATGAGCGCGGCGGCTACGCTCGCCGGTCAGAACCTCGGCGCCAAAAACCCGGAGCGCGCCGAGAAGGCCGTCCATCTGGCCGCTCGCATCGCAGTCGGGATCGCCTTGGTTGTCGGCATCCTCTTCATCCTCGCACCAGATAGCCTGTTGGCGATCTTCGGGATGAACGACCCGGTCACTATCGACCTGGCCGTCGAGCTCCTCGGCTACCTCAGCGTGTCGGCAATCTTCATCGCCGTCGCTCTGACCTACACCGGCGGGCTACAGGGAAGCGGCGACACCAAGAGCCCGCTCTACATCTCCATCATATCTCAGGTGCTTCTGCCAATCGGGATGTGCTTCTTCTTCCAACAGACGGGTACTCTCGAAGCCTCCGAAATCTGGCTCGCGATCCTTCTCGGGCATGTGACTCGTTGTCTTCTCAGCGTGGCCAAGTTTCGGCAAGGGCGGTGGCGAGACATCGTGGTGGAATAGCTATCAGAGGGGTGTGCTGATGGCTTAGTACTCTTGTCGCAGGACTGCGACGTATTCCGAGTCTCCAAGAAGTCGTCATCCCCGCGAAGGCGGGGATCCAGTGGCTCAGTTGGCTGCGGTGCTCTGGATTCCCGCCTTCGCGGGGATGACGAATGAAGATAACCAGGAATACGTCGTCATCGTTCTGGCACGGAGTACTTAGAGGGTGCTGCCAGTCATAATTCGAGCAACGAAACAAAGTGCATCGCCGCTAGGTGTTACGCCAGCGGCAGCAACCGCAGACCCCGTGGGGAGACAATCGGCGAAAGGTGTTCGTATGCCATTACTTAGCGATTCTCGAAAGGTCGTTTGTCCACACCCTCTTTAGAGACGAAGGGAGTGCCGCGATGAAGCTCCACCTGTTCAGCGGCTCGCGGGCTGCCGTTTCGCTTGTCGTTCTCTTGTTCGGCTTCGCTCCGTCGGCACTCGCGCAAGCTCAGGCCAGATCGTCGTGGTTCGGTCTGCCGGCTCCGCCCGGGTTGGGTGATCCGCACCGATCCCCGGTCGCCTTCGAGGAGAATTTCGCTGCCCGGCCGGTTGGCGTACCGGATGGCGAGGAGATCAACACCGCGCTGGAAGCCCGGGGGATCCTACCTGATCTCGAAACGATTGTTGGATTTTCGCAGATGAGCCGGGCCGAGGGCAACCAGATGTGGGGCAGGATCACGGGGCGCCCCGCGGCCGCACGGACCATCGACTGGGTGGCCGGCCGATTTCGGGAAACCGGCCTTCAGGACGTGGAGGTCCAGTCCTTTGCCTCGACCGAGGAGATGTGGTGGCCCATTAGCTGGGAAGTACGGCTGATTGGGGATCCCGCCTATGGCGAGGGGAGTGAAGACGTCATTCTCGAATCGGCCTTCCCGACCGCCGGTTCGGAGCTCGCCTCTCCGATCACCGCTCCGCTCGCCTACGCTGGCCCGGTATCAGAGCCCGTGGATCCAACCCTGGAGGTGGCAGGCAAGATCGCCGTTCAACTCCTTCGACCGCAGGGAGGGGCGTATTCGGAGCGGGGTCGAACTGTCGAGGCAGCACGCGCGCTGATCGCGAACGGCGCGGTTGCGGTTCTCAACCTCGTCGAGCAGCCGGGGAACATGCATGTCCGCGATTTCAGTAACTGCGGCGGACCCTGCTTCAACCTTGGCGGTGCCGACGGAACGTTCCTCCTGTCTGCCATCGAGCGGGCTGAGCGGGAGGGACTGACGCCTCCACTCGCCCGGCTCGCACTCCAGACCGACATGCTCACCGATCTCACCGGTCAGAACGCGGTCGGCATCGTTCCGGGCACGGACGACGGCATCCTCATCGTCAATGCCCACGCCGACGGGTGGTTCGATGCCGCCGGCGACAACGGAGACGGCCTCGCAGTCCTCCTGGCTCTTGCCGAACACTTCGTCGATCCCGAGAACCAACCGGTCCGAACGCTCGTCTTCGTCGCCAGCGCCGGGCATCACAGCCGGGGGATGAATGGACCCTCGCACTTCGTCCAGATGAACCCCGATATTGCTGCCAGGACGGAAATGGTGGTCAACCTCGAGCACGTGGCTCAGCTTGGGCTCGATACTGGGGACGGGCGCTTCCTGACCACCGAGCAGCCGATGAACTTCGGCATCAGCAATCAGGCTCCCTACCTCATCGACGTCGCGCGCCGCGGACTCGAACGCTACGGCTTCCGCATCAACCCGACCTTTCCCGCCAACGTCCCCGGTGACCTCGGCGGCTACTCATCGCTCGGCGTCCCGCGCGTTCAGGCGATTCATGCCGGACCCCTCTACCACACGAGTGGCGACGTGCTCGAGTCCATCTCCGGACCCGGAATCGAACGCGCCGCCCGATTCTTTGCCTACTTCATCCGGGAGACCGCCAGGGCGCCTCGCGAGTGGATTGATCCCTGAGCAGGAATGACGACGGGGAGGATGCGGAAATGAGGTTTAGCTCATCGTCTCTTCAGTCGCGGACCCAGAACGGAGGTGGCTCGATTCCCAGCGCACGCAGGTAGACGTAGCCCTGCCCCCGGTGATGGACCTCATTGTCCACGACGTACAGCAGAAGGTCGTACGTCGGCCCCTCGTACTGCCCAAAGGCGGTGATCGTCTCGTGGAATCGCTCCACGGGAATCTTCGGCCAGAGCTCGTTCATCTGCCGGGTGCTCTCGTCCCAGAGGCGGAGCACCTTTTCCCGCGAGTCGATGCCGCTTCGGTCCAACTCCGTCCACTCGCCAGTGGCGGCGCCTCGAACCATTGGCTCTGCCATCGAGAGAAGCTCCACTGCCAGCTGTCCGAACGGACGCATCGATCCCACCGAGAAATCGAAAAGGGACTCCTCCGGAAACGCTTCGATCACACGGCGCGTTAGCCGCCGATGACCCTGCCAGTGTTCCAGGAACTCTTCCGGCGTGATCACCACTGCCGCTACTTCGGGACTGGTCGCCACGAGAACCTCCTTGAATCCTTAAAGGTTGCCAATGTTCGGGATATGTTCGGCCACAATATAGCCGGGCCCGAGAATGGGAGCAAGCCACCCGTATCCAGCGCCAGAGTCGGCGTCGGCAGCAATCGCGGGGAACCCGACCGGTCAGGCCGAATCGGGGGGTTCCTCGATCCGATTCCTCAGGTGGTCGGCGAGGGCGTGGAAGCGGGTGCGGAGATATTCGCGCAACGCATCGGGAATCTCGTGTTCATCGAGAGCGTGGTCCATGCACCAGAGCCACTGGTCGCGCTCGCGGCCGCCGATCGAGAAGGGAAGGTGGCGCATCCGCAGTCGCGGATGTCCGAAGCGCTCGACATAGAGAGGGGGTCCGCCGGTCCAGCCGGTGAGGAAGAGGTAGAGCTTTTCGCGCGAGGTTCGGAGGCTGTGGGGATGAAGGGCGCGAATGTTTTCGGCCTCCGGAGCGGAATCCATGAGATCGTAGAAGCGGTCGACGAGCTGGCGAAGGCCAGCGTCGCCGCCGAGCAGGACGTACGGGGTAGAGTCGTTGGGTTGGGTCATGACTGAATATAGGCAGCAAGAAGCTGGTCGTTGCGTGAGATGGTGCGGGTGCAGGAAGCAGAGGACAGCAACCGCAGAGCGAAGTAAGCGTGGCGCGCCGAAGATGTCCTTTCCGTGACGCAGGCCGGCGACATGATCCACTCGCTATGGGAGCTGATCGAGTACGGCTCGTCGAACATAACGCTCTTCCCGGGCGACGTCCTCAACAACGGCACCTCGGGTGGCACCCTGGCCGGCGCCGCCAACGCAGGTGAGCGCGAGGGCTACCTCCAGGCGGGTGAGGTCGTCGAGGCGTCGATCGACGGAATCGGAACGCTGCGTATGCCGGTGGTCGCCGAAGAGGCGCCTCCGGGTGGCACCGGAACCCGTCTCCCGCCGGTGAACACCTACCGCAACTGACGACTTCGGCGGTTCAGGGCTCAACAGAAAGCGCCGATCGGTTCGCCGGGCGGCGCTTTTCGCTCGCGGGCGCTCTGCGCTGGTCACCGCCTGCGCTGGACGCAAGCCGAGCCACGCCACAACCGCGCGGGCACTCAGTCGGGAAGCCGACGGAAGCCTGCGATGCGGAAGTGATTGTCCGTCGTGATCGCATCCGCGATACGCCGTTCCCGCATCATCGCAAAGCTGGTACAGTCGGTAAAGGAGAACGATTGGTCAGAGTGCTGCGGAAAATTCGCTTGGCCGCCTCGAATCGATCGGAGCCGATCCACTCGACGTCGACGCCAGCCGTCTCTTCGAGAAGATCGAGCAGCCGGATGGCCGCCCCGGCTCCCGAGCGAGCCTGCGTCAATGTGCAAGACTCATCAATCACATAGTCTGTGGTCACGAGCCGCGCACCTTCCTTGATCAGACGTCGTACCAGCGCGGAGATCTGGTCGTGTCCGGCGTCGCGACGGTCGATGAGCGCGTACCATCCTGAAGTGTCCACGAAGACCCTACTCGCCATAGATCAGACGATCGATTTCGTCGTTCGGGAGGCGTCCACCGGCTCCATCTACGGCGTAATCCTCGATACGAAAGAGCGGATCGTCCTCCGGGATGGCGGTAGCCTCCGGGCGCACCGGCTCGAGCCGCGCCACCGGCTTCCCACGATATGTGAGAATCAAGCACTCCCCGCGCTGGACCGCTTCGATCACGAGCCGCGCGTTGCGCCGAAATTCCAGCATGGATAGCGTCTTCATCGTGTGAAGTTAATCTTGAAGTTGACGTTGGCAACCGCTCCTAAATTGTTGCGGGTGAGGGATCCCATTGCTCGGTTCGGGCCATTTCGCTACGTTCCAAGTCCAGTCCAACAAGCCGTTTGCATCGATTCATCCCCCTTCATGGTATCGACACGACGGCCGGCGCCACAGAAGCGTCGGAAAGATAGAGCGGGCCGCGGGGCGGCGTCCGAGCAACCGGCCGTAGAGCCGCGGAAGGGATTCTGGATCCCGCTCGCGCTGACGATCGGTCTCGCGCTGCTGAGCTTCACGCCGAGGGTCAGCGGGAATCCGATCCTCATACGTTCCTTCCTCGGAGCGGCCCTCGTCCTGGCCGTCTGGCAGACGCTCCTGTACGTGCGGCTTCAAGGTGTGACGGAGACGAGGACCTTCACGACGATTGTCCGTCCGCAGCACTACCTCCAGGCCGTCGTCCAGCTCTCCGTCTTCGTCTACTGGGGCTATCATTGGCGGCCCGTCTACGACTTCGCGACCCTGCTCGCGGCGCAGCTCGTCTTCGCCTATGCCTTTGACATGCTGCTCTCCTGGTCTCGCCGGGAGAGCTACATCCTCGGGTTCGGTCCGTGGCCCATCATCTTCAGCACGAACCTCTTTCTCTGGTTCCGGGACGACTGGTTCTACCTGCAGTTCCTGATGCTGGCAGTCGGCTTCCTCGGCAAGGAATTCGTGCGTTGGTACCGGGAGGGCAGGCGCGTCCACATCTTCAACCCGTCGGCTTTTTCGCTCGGTGCCTTCTCCCTCATCCTGATCGTTACCGGAACGACTGAGTTGACGTGGGGACCCGAAATCGCCTCGACGTTGACCCTCGCGCCCAGGATCTACCTCTTCCTGTTCGCGATCGGCCTGATCGTGATGTACTTCTTCTCGATCACGCTCGTGGCGGCATCGGCGGCGATCGTGCTGTTCGGTTTGAGCGCGTTGTACTCCGCAGCCGCAGGGGTCCCCTACTTCCTCGATTCCGAGATCCCGGCCGCCGTTTTCCTGGGGTTGCACTTGCTGGTCACCGATCCCTCGACGTCGCCGCGGACGCCGCCGGGTAAGGTCGTATTCGGCAGTCTGTACGGCTTGAGTGTCTTCGCTCTGTATGCGCTCCTCGGTGCGTTTGGTGCCCCGACCTTCTACGACAAGCTGCTGGCCGTGCCGCTGCTGAACCTCGGCGTTCGGCAGATCGATGCGTTCATCCAGCGAATGCAGGCGCAACCACTCTGGCACAGGTGGCGGCTCGACTGGACGCTCGGCGGTCGGAACCTCGCCTACATGAGCGTGTGGATCCTTTTCTTCGGCGCGATGACGGCGATGGGCCGTACCGACGGGCGCCACACCGGCGACAGCCTTCCGTTCTGGCAGCAAGCGTGTGAGGAGGGGCGTCGCAACGCCTGCACGCGCCTCATCCAGCTCGAGACTACCTACTGTGACGACAACTCGGGGTGGGCGTGCAACGAGCTGGCGAGACACTACGTCGAGGGGCGCGTCGCCGAACCGGATCCGGAGGTCGCGTTGACCTATTTCTCGAAGGCGTGTGAGCTCCGATACCAGGCAGGGTGCGTCAACGTTCTGGACCCGGAGAGCCCCGCCCGCTCGGTCCCCCGCGCGCTCGACCTGCGGCTCCTCCTACGGGAAGGGGGGAAGAACCTGCTCGAGCTACCGGAGCCTGCTCTGTACGCCCGTGCCTGCGAGCATAACTGGGAGTTCGCATGCCGGCCGGGTCGGGCCTCGAATGTACCCCTTCCAGGGAGCGGTTCAAGTGCAGGGATCTGATCGCAAACCGGCGTGGATTCGCGGCCTGCTCGGAATGGTTGCCCTCACGGTCCTGATCGCCGTCGGTCTGTTCTACTCGTTCGCCGATCCGATCTTGCCGGCCGAGGCGACGAATCCGCCCCCTTCGACGCGTGACCCCGCGAACCTCTCTCGTTTCAGCGCCGAACGATGGCTTCTGCCCGACGACGAGATGCTCGGCTTCGTCCAGGTGCCTGGCGGACCGTTCGTGATGGGAAGCGATCCGGCTGTCGACCCTCGAGCGTTCGACAACGAGCGCTGGTCCGAGACGAGCGCGCAGGGCACGTTCGACGTGCCGGATTTCTACATCGGGCGGTACGAAGTCACCGTAGGGCAGTTTCGGGTCTTTGCGGACGCGACCGGCTACG
The DNA here is from genome assembly GCA_009380025.1 of Gemmatimonas sp. Taxonomy (GTDB): domain Bacteria; phylum Gemmatimonadota; class Gemmatimonadetes; order Longimicrobiales; family Longimicrobiaceae; genus WHSP01. Next base: position 9,884 of record WHSP01000059.1, read on the forward strand.
CGGTGGATGAGCAGACGCTGGCGGACCCGGTCGATCACCCGGTCGTTGGCGTCTCCTGGACGGATGCTCTCGCCTACGCCCGGTGGCTGGAGAACGAGCTAGCCGAATCGCCCGAGGTCCCACCCGAGATCAAGCGACTGCTCGACGAGGGTTGGAGGGTCACTCTCCCGACCGAAGCGGAATGGGAAAAAGCGGCTCGGGGAACCGATGGACGTATCTATCCCTGGGGCGATCTCCCAAGAGCGGACCGCGCAAACTTTGCTGGACAGGCGACGAGGCCCGTCGGCAGCTACGATTGTCCGGAGTGCCCCTACGGGCTGGCTGACGTGAGCGGAAACGCATGGGAGTGGACGCGCAGTCCGTTTCAACCGCTTCCGTACGACGAGAGCGATGACCGCGAGGATCTCGACGCCGACGCGCTCTGGGTGATGCGCGGCGGATCCTTCGGGGATGGGCCAGAGTTGGTGCGCGCCGCGGTGCGAGGAGGGGCCGATCCGGGTGTTCGTCGGCCGTACATCGGTTTCCGCCTCGCGCTCTCGAGGTACTGATTGGATCCGACTGGGTGACGGACATGCGATCCCAAGTTGTCATCCCCGCCCCCATCCTGCACTCCTTCAGCGGGAATGACGACGATGACCCTCCAGAGCAGGCTGGGCCCCGACGGGATGCGTTGCGATCTGGGCCGAGGGCGTTCTATCTTCCACTCTTACGAGCGCGTGTGGAGGGGAGGATCTGCGCGATAATAGCCGACGCAACCATGAGGTTGACTCCCCGTGGCGAACGATGTCATGAGCCAGGCCACATCAACGGATAGTGTCATGAGCCAGACCGCGCTGGCGGACCTCGCGTCGTTCCGGTCCATCAGCCGGTGGGCGGCGGTGCTGACCGCCGTCGGAGGCGCCAGCGTGATCGGAGCGCTCTGGATGGTCTTCTTCTGGGTGCCGACCGAGAGCACCATGGGGATCATGCAGCGCATCTACTACATCCACATCCCCACGGCGTGGCTCGGCGAGTTCGCTTTTGGCATCGTCGCACTCTGCTCCGCGGGCTACCTCCTCCTGCGGGACGATCGACTCGATTCCATCGCCGTGTCGGCGGCCGAGGTCGGCTTCATCTTCCTCACTGGAACCTTGGTCGCGGGGCCCCTGTGGGCGCGGCTCGCCTGGGGCTCCTGGTGGGTTTGGGATGCGCGCCTCTCGTTCTCCTTGCTGCTCTGGCTGATCTGGATCGGCTATTTCGTCATCCGTGGTGGCGCCGAGGAGCAGGAGAAGGGAAAACGGATGGCAGCGGTCCTCGCAATCATCGGGTCGTTGGACATCCCCCTGATCCACATGAGCGTCTACTGGTTCAGGACGGTGCATCCGATGCCGGTCATCATGAACCCGGAAGGGCCGACCGCCGACTTCGAGATCGGGATGACCATTGCCGCGTCCGTCACCTCCTTCACGCTTGCGTTCTTCGGTATCCTCCTCTACCGCTACGGGTACGAGCGGCTGAGGCGACAGGCCGATGTCCTTCGTTATGCGCAGGCAATCCCCGACCGCTGATCACCCTCGACGATGCGTTTCTTCACATCGCTGACCGTCCTCGTTCTCGCTCTGTCGACCTCCGTTCCGGTGGCGAGCGCTTCTAGGATCCAGTCCGATGCCTCGACAGTTCTAAGCGCGACCGTCGCGTTGCAGGACGCGCCGACAGATGCGGCTGCTGCCGTCCAGGGCTCGACCGGGTTGCCGCAGAGGGCTCCCGATCCCAGGACGCTGGAGGCCTACTGGCCGGTCTTCGCGGTCTTCGCCCTGACCTGGATCGCCATCGTCGGTTACTGGCTCACTTTTGGTCGGAGGGTCTTACGGATCGCGGACGAGCTCGGCGAGATCGCGGAACCAGACAGAGAGTGAACCGCTTGGCGAACCCCCAGTTGGTCCCTGCCCTCCTCATTCCTTACACACGTCATTCCCGCGAAAGCGGGAATCCAGAGCTGGATCCCCGCTCCCGGCTTACAGCCTGCCGGGACAAGCTTCGCGGGGATGACGTTACTGGTCTGAATGCCCGAGCTACCTGAGGTCGAACTGTATCTCCGCGCGCTCAGGAGCCGGATCGTAGGTCAGCCGCTCGAGCGGGTAACCGTGCGATCGCCGTCTCTGCTACGGACCTGGGATCCGCCGATCTCCGCTGCGGAGGGCCGCCGGGTCGTCGCCATTCGCCGATTGGGAAAGCGCATCGTGTGGGAGATGGAGGGGGAGCTCTTCATCGTGATCCACCTCATGATCGCGGGCCGGCTGAAGTGGCGGAAGAAGGGAACAAAGGTGCCTAAGAAGGGGGCTCATGCTGCCTTCGATTTTCCAGACGGTACCCTCTTGCTGACGGAGGCCGCAACCCACAAGCGGGCCTCCGTCCACGTCGTTCAGGGGGAGGAAGCGCTGGCGGCGCTCGATCCAGGCGGCGTCGAGCCGCTCGAGGTCAGCCTGGAGGAGTTTGCGGCTGCCCTGACGCGGGAGAACCATACGTTGAAGCGTGCGCTGACGGACCCGCGAATCCTCAGCGGGATAGGGAACGCCCACTCCGACGAGGTCCTTCTCGAAGCTCGCCTCTCCCCGATGAAGCGAACGGCACAGCTCGATGCAACTGAGATGACACGGCTGTATGAGGCGACGCGCCGATCGCTTGCCGAATGGACCGACCGGTTGCAGGGTGAAGTGGGCGAGGGCTTTCCGGAGAAGATGACGGCATTCCACCCGGAAATGAGAGTGCACGGTCGCTACGGGCAGCCTTGCCCGCACTGCGGGTCGCCGATTCAGCGGATCGTTCACGGTGAACACGAGACGAACTACTGTGCCCGCTGCCAGACAGGAGGACGCCTGCTTCACGATCGCGCGCTGTCCAGGCTCCTGCGGGAAGATTGGCCGCGAACGCTCGAGGAACTCGAAGGACGTTGAGGCGTCACCCTCGGCGACACCCGCGGACTCACCACCTGCGTGGCACCTGAGAGAGCTCTGAAACTGGCGGGCAAATGATCGCGTAGTCCGGTGGGCCGAAGTCAGCGCTCACCAGCACGCCAAGTCGCATGTCACCACGCTTCGCACCGTCCTTTCTCCTCTGTACGCTCGCCGTCGCCGCCCCACTCAGAGCCCAGGAAGGTCGCTCGCTCGACCTGACGGTCGGCGACGTCGGTATCAGCATCGGTGATTCCCGGCGCACAGTCGGTCTGCGTCTGAACTTCCGCGACCGATACATGGAAGAGGTCGTGGGAATCAACGCGACCGTCTGGTTCCCCTACGAGTACAACGGATATGTACGCGGGGTCGCGCTTGGCCTACCCGCCACGGGAGCGGATCGGATCGACGGCGTCGGGCTGGCCGTCCTCGGGTTGGCAGCCGCAGATCGGATTCGCGGCCTCGCGGCGGCGCCCGCGGGGATCGGGGTAGGCGGTGACTTTGAAGGCATCGGAGTCGCCGGAATCGGGATGGGTTCCGGCGGAAACCTCCAGGGCATCGCGGTGGGCGGCATCGGCTTGGGGGTGGGGCAGGATGTACTGGGGATGACCGTCGGCGGGCTCGGCGTAGGAGTGGGCGGCCAGATCGAAGGAGTCGCGGTCGGCGGGATCGGTGTGGGGGCAGGAGGTGGGCTTCGCGGCCTCGGACTTGGTGGCGTCGGGTTGGGTGTCGGTGGCCCCCTCGAGGGGATCGCGATTGGCGGAATCGGTACCGGCGTCGGCGGGAGCGTGGAGGGCCTGGCGGCTGGCGGACTCGGGGTGGGCGTCGGCGGGTCCGCAACGGGTGTCCTCTTCGGCGGGCTCGGTGTTGGGGCCGGGTCCAACGTGCGGGGTATTTCCGGTGCCGGCCTCGGGATCGGCACGGGCGGCGACATGCTGGGGATCCAGGTGGCCGGAGCCGGGATCGGCGCTGGGGGCGATATCGTCGGACTTCAGGTTGCCGGGATCGGGGTCGGCGCCGGGGGCACCCTGCGCGGCGTCAGCCTGGCCGGCGTGGGAGTGGGCGCCCCTCAGATCGAGGGACTGGCCGCGGCGCTCGCGGTGGGAGGCTACGACGTCCACGGGGTCGCCTTCGCGCCGGCCTACTTCCGGATCGTCGAAGGCGGCACGATGCGCGGCGTCAACGTCAGTGCCTACAACGACGTTCGAGGTACCCAGCGCGGGCTGGCGATCGGCATCTTCAACTACGCCCGGGAACTGGATGGCCTCCAGATCGGCCTCCTCAACTACGCCCGCAACAAGCCGGCGGGCACACGGCTCCTCCCCTTCGCCAACTACGCCCGATCCCCGGGGAGGTAACACCCAGAGGCTCACGCGGAGCCGCGGAGCACACGGAGGTTGATTCGTGTAGGCGTTCTCCGCGCCGTCTGCTCCGCGTTCTCGGCGGCTCCGCGGTAATTATTCCGGCAGGCTGAAGACGTAGAGGGCGTTGCCAGTGCCCGGATGCCGAATCTCGGGTGCGACGACACTCGGAACTGTCCGGGGGCTGCTCCCACCCAGCGCGGTGTTCACCGCGATGTACTGCTTGCCGTCGATGCTGAAGCTCACCGGGTGGCCTTGCACGGACGTTCCCAGCCGGGTCTCCCAGAGCACCTCACCGCTTTCCACGTCGAAGGCGCGGAAGTAACGGTCCAGATCTCCGACGAACGCGATGCCTCCCCCCGTCGACATCACCCCGGTGTGGAACGAAGCTCGCTGCTCGTAGCTCCACAGCTCCTGGAGCGTGCTCACGTCGTAGGCAGCCAGCTTGCCCATGTTCCCGTCCGAGCCTGGCATCTCGTAGAACTGCCGGCGCGAGGCGAGACCGCCCCCACCCTCCTCCAGGTCCACTGGAATCGGCTGATTTTCTAGGCAGGTCTGGCTGAGCGGCATGATCAGCACGTTGGTCGGCTGATGATAGCTCATCGAGTGCCAGTCCTTACCTCCCGTGCTGCTCGGGCAGGCAGGGGTCCACTCGTCGAGCTGTGCGTTGATGATGTCGTCCCGGTAGGTCACGGCACCCGACTCCGGGTCGATGTGCGTGAAGGCGTTCTGGAAGAGCGTCTCGGTGTGTCCGACGAACTCGCCGGTCTCACGGTCGTTCTTCCACAGTATTCCGTGCTTCCCGACCGAAAGGACCAGCTTTCGGCCGTCGCTGTCGACCAGAACGCGCTCGAATACTTCGTCCAGATCGAGCGCTTCGCCCGGGACGTGCTGGTAGTACCAGACCAGCTCCCCGGTGTCGACGTCGAGGGCCACCGTCGAGTTCGTGTACAACCCTGCGTCGTCGATTGACAGGTGTCGGCTGACGGGTGACCAGGGCTTGGCCTGGGCGGTACCCCAGTACGTCAGGTTCAACTCGGGGTCGTAGCTCCCCGTGATCCAGGTTTCGCCGCCCGCGCGGAAGATGTCGTCGAGCCCGCCCCAGGTGTCGCCGCCGGGATCGTCGCTCTGGGCAATTGGATTGAAGCGCCAGACCAGTTCGCCCGTGTTCGCATCGTGGGCGGTGATGTAGCAGTTCTCTTCGATGTATCGAGCGCACCCCGCTAGCCCCTGGATCACCTTCCCATCGGCGACGATCGGGCCGCTCGAGTTCGCGAACCCCAGGCTGTCCTCGGCGACCCGCGTCTCCCACACGACCTCGCCTGTCCGCGCGTCCAGAGCCAACAACCGGGCGTCGGTCGTCGCCTGAATGATCTTGTCGCCATAGAGGGCGATGTTTCGCATGTCGGCGCTGTCGTCCGGATCCGAAGAGTCATGCTCCCAGATCAAGTCGCCGGTCCTTCCGTCCAGCGCCTGGATGACGTTGCCGGGACTGATCATGTAGATGATGCCACCGTAGACGAGTGGTGACGGCTCGGAGGATCCGTCGTTCATGCTCCAGACCCACTCCAGGCGGAGATCGTCGACGTTCTCGGCGTTGATCTCGTCGAGCGGGCTGTAGCTCCATGCCTGGTAGTTTCGCCGGATCATTGGCCAGTCGCCGGGGTCCGGGTTGGCCAGCATCTCATCGGTGACCGGGACGAAGTTGTCGATCGCCGCGTAGCGCTGCTCCTCGAAGTTCTGGGGCGGCCCCGCGACCGACAGCGGGAAGATCCACCCTCGAAGCTCACCCTCCGGGTTCCCCTCCGAATGGACCTGGATGTAGAGCGATTGGTTGCGGAGTGCTTCGAGCTCATCGTCCGACAGGTCCACCGTCGCCTGGATCGGGCCTGCGGGGGCGTTCGTCAGCTCGAGCGCATGGGCGACTGGACCCGGCCGCCCCATCGGTCCGACGTGGATGTGAGCCGACGTGGCCGGGGAGCTCATCCCCCGGAACTCTCCTTGTAACGTGAGCCGGTTTCCGTCGAGGCCGGCGCTCACCTCTCCGACTCCGGCGATTGATGTCACTGTCGCTGGCGACGCAGGCAAAGGCGAGAGCCGTGCTCGGTACGCCTGCTCCGCCGCTCCCGCCTGCGCCGACAACGCAGCGGGCGCCAGCGTGACCGAAAGTGCCAGTAGTGAGCCGACGCCGATGAGGGAGTCCTTGAGGATACGAGCTGTCATGTGGGACCTCTTGGTTTGACGCGGTTGGATGGTTCCTGACTTCCTATCGGCGTGCGCCGTCGGAGTACGCCTCGTTCCGCTGTTGGGGAGTCACTACGACCAGACCAGGAACATCCATGAGCTCCTCCACGACCGAGGGTTGAGGCTTCTCGAGGGCGCGAGGGAGAGGAACGGCAGCGTACCACCACAAAATAGGACGGTGGATGATCCGCTGCCACCAACGGCAGCCAGGCCATTTCTCGGCACTGCCTGGCGCGTCGCTCGTCACCCTCCGCGCAAACGCCGCTCGAGCTCGGCGCGGCGCGAGCGGGCTACCCGCACTCTGGCCCCGCTCTTCAACTGAGCCGTATAGATCCCGCCGGACCTACGATGTAGGACGTCAATCTCACCCAACCGAACAATGGCGGACCGATGCACTCGAAAGAATCGACTGGGATCGAGCTGCTCCTCGAGCGTTTGAAGGGACTGACGGATCAGGTAACGGGCGCTACTGGTATGTAGCTCGGCATACACTCCGCTCGCGGTGATGTATTCGATCGACGCCACAGGAACCAGGCGGCTCCTGCCGTGGGAATGCACCGTGATTCGCTCGGGGTAGCCAGCCTCCCGATCCGTCCGTTGCGGGTCCTCGGAGTTGATCTGCTCGTCCAGCAACGCGAGCAGATTCTCCTCCCTACCTGCCAACTCCCCGACCGCCAATAGCCGTTTCGCTCGCCGGAAGGCTTCCTCGAACCGCTCGTCGGAGTAGGGCTTCAGCAGATAATCCACCGCGGCGGCTTCGAATGCCTGGAGGGCGTAGTGACCATAAGCAGTCACGAACACCGTGACAGGCATGGCCGCGGGGCCAATCGATCGAACGACTTCGATGCCCGAACCGAGTGGCATCTGGACGTCCAGAAAGACCAGGTCCGGATGCAGCTCCATGATTGCCTCGACGGCACTCGGACAATCCTCCGCGACGGGGAGCAGCGCAACCTCCACGTGCGTCCGAAGCAGCTCTGCGATCCTCGCGGCGCCGAGGGGCTCATCCTCGACTACGAGAACCCGGATCTGCCGCTCTTCAGCCATCAGGAGCTGGGCCTTCCGCCGTATCGACGCGCGCAGACCTCGGTATGGCGGGTCGCGTGTGGAATGGGAGACGCACTTCTGCGGCGGTTCCTCCGGCAGCGCCTTTCGTGAGGTGGAGTCCCGCCGAGGTCCCGTAGAGCTGGCGAAGCCGCTCGGATATGTGTTTGAGGCCCAGTCCGCCCGAACGCAGCGATGCCGCGCCTCGGATATGCCGGCGATCGGCCCTACCCGAGCCCGTGTCCGTTACGGTGAGCACCAGATCGTCACCGTCGCGCCGCGCCTCCACGTCGATCCTCCCGTGCCCACCGGCAAGTTCGACTCCGTGCTTCATCGCGTTCTCCGCCAGCGGCTGCAGGATCAGACTGGGCACGAGGGCGTCTGCCGCCTCCGGAGTCGTGTCGATGCGGGTCTGCAGTCGTCCCGCGAAGCGAATCTCCAGGATGTTCAGATAACGACTCAGGAACTCGAGCTCGTCAGCAACGGTGACCTCAGGGTCGGGTGCCACCTCCAACGTGTGCCGGAGCATATCGCCCAATAGCCCGATCATCCGTCTGACACCTTTCGGATCCTGCCCGACCAGTGCAGAAATGGCGTTGAGAGTATTGAATAGAAAGTGAGGGTTTAGCTGCGTTCGGAGCGTCTCCAACCGTGCCTCGGCGAGCTGAACCCTCAGAACGCTCGCCTCTGCCTGCCTGGCCTGATACCGAAGGAAGTAGTCGCGCGCGATACCGGCAGCGATGATGAGCAGGCAGGCCAGGAGATCGTTCAGGTACCGGTAGCGAGCGATCTCCCAGATCCCCCCTGGGCCGGTCAGAGTCCCGCCGAGAAGTTGACGAAGGAAATACGACGAGAAGGCAGCCAGGATGAGGGACACCACAACCGAGAGGACGAGACCGATCCCCAAAAGTGTCGCATACCTCCGTGCCGGGCTTGGCTGGACCTCCGTGATGCGCGCCGTCAGGCGAAAAATCGGTAGGGTAAGGGCTGCCCAGGCGTACGCTCCCAGGTAGGTGAAGGCGACGAGCGAGGCAGGCGGAGAGCTCTCGCGAAAAGACGAGACAAGCAGGTTGGCCGCCATCACCGCGCCGTAGAGCGTCCAAAACCCAAAGATCAGTGCGAAACCTCGCCACCCGATCCCAGTTGGCTCTTCGATCTGTTGCGAAGCGACGCTTTGCGAGCGCGCAAAATCAGAGCTCGAGGATGCTTCTGCGTCGCTCGGCGTCCTCATGGATGTCGGCAGCGATGGATGGTCCAGGCGATTGCTCGGGGGATCTTGTCCCATAACGTGTGGTTGAACGTGGGCGAATGATCCAACTTCGTCGCAGGCCGAGGGGCGCTGCAAGGCGGAGATCCAGCGGATAGGTGCAGTTGAGAACGCCCAGGTGCAGTTGAAATCCCGAGACTCGCCCCGATTCGGATTGCCACCCTATCTTGCTATCGAAATCGCAGGACTCTAGAAGGCCGTTGATAAATCGCGCAGCTCTGCGTTACGCTTCCTCGCCGCTTCCCTGCGGCGTACGGTCGTACGCCTCACTCGCGGCTCGTCGCAAGCCTTGATCTGCACGATTTCTCTTCGGCCTTCGCGCAGCCTGTTTTTCAACAGCCTTCTGGACCTCCGAGCTTTACCCGCTCGGCGGACGTCATCGTTTGCGGATTGGTCATACCGTTCCCGCACCGGCTTGAGCACCTCGGCCATCTGCATCCATTCGATCGCGGTCTTCTTTCCAACCCCGGAGTCTTTTGAATATGCGATTCGCAGAGGGGATTGTTCGCGGGCGTCTGAGCGCGCTCGTAACGGCCATGGGGATAGCCCTCCTCCACGTCGGCACGCTGCAAGCCCAGGCACAGGAAGCTGGCGCCCAGCGCCTCCACCTGTTCGCGGCCGAAGATTTCGGCATCAATCCAACGTCCGTGACCTTCGCCGCGGACATCGCGCCGATCCTTCAGCAGAGCTGTCAGAACTGCCACCGGCCGGGTGGAGGGGGGCCCATGTCCCTGATCACCTACGAGGAGGTCAGGCCGTGGGCAGACCTGATCAAGCTGAAGACCGCGATCCGCGACCGCATGGGCGCCATGCCACCGTGGTACGTGGAGAAAGATATCGGGATTCAGCACTACAAGCAGGATCCATCGCTGAGTGACGAGGAGCTCGCGAAGATCCAGGCCTGGGCCGACAATGGGGCCCCGATGGGGGACCCCGCCGATCTCCCTCCACCCCTCGAGTTCTCAGACGGTACCGAATGGCGGATCCAGCCCGATATCATCGTCCGCTCCGAGCCGATCACCGTCGGTGACGACGACCCGGACTGGTGGGGTGAGATCCCAAGCATCCCGATCCCCCTCGAGGAAGACCGGTACGTGAAGGCCGTCGAGGTACGCGAGGTGAACGATGTCGGCACGGGAGAGGGCGGCCGCGAGACGGTGGGCGGCAAATATGTCGTACACCATATGATCTGGCGGACCCAGTCACCGGATGGGGGCACTGGCTGGCCCGTCCACGAGGTCGGCCGCAACCCGGACCTCTTCGACGACGATGCAGGTCGCCTACTGCACGCGAACTCAGAGGTCGCGTCGGAGTCCGTTCACTTACACTCTAATGGCCGGACCACGACCGCTGTGCTCGAGATCGGCTTCGAGCTCTTCCCCGAAGGGTACGAGCCGAAGTATCAGGGGGAGATCACGAACCTCGGGAGCGGCTCGGACATCGACATCGCGGCCAATCAGGCGGGACAGGTGCTGCGCGCGTTCACAGTGGTAACCGAGCCAACCAAGATCATCAGCTTCGAGCCGCACCTCCACGCACCGGGCGAGCGGATGTGCCTGGAGGCGAGCTTCGGGTTCAAGACCGAGACTCTGTCGTGTGTTGGTTACGATCACAACTGGGTCCGGACGTACGTCTTCGAGGAGGACTATCAGCCCCTGCTGCCGCCCGGTACGGTCCTACAGATCACGGGATACATGAACAACTCCGAGACGAATCCGAACGTGCCGGATCCTCGCAACTGGCAGGGCTCCGGGAATCGCTCGGTAGCGAACATGTTCATCGACCTGGGTGAGCGGGTGACGATGACGGAGGAGCAGTTCGCTGAAGAGGTGCGCTACCGGGTCGAGACGTTCGGCCTGACCAAGAACGACTACATGATCGGGTGCCCGCTCTGCCTGGCGGTAGTCGAGACACCGGGCCCGGTGCCGATACCCGCAGACGGGGACAACGTCGGCGGGAACTAGCATATCAGCCACGGCTTGATCCCTCAGCCGTCATTCCCGCGAAGGCGGGAATCCAGTCGCTCCGGCGCTTGCCGCGCCCTGGATTCCCGCTTCCGCGGGAATGACAACGGGGTGTGATTTGGGAACGACAACTGGGTGTGATCGGGAATACTGGGTGTGATCGGGAATGATGACCGGACGGGGAGCGAGAATACGTCGTCAGGAATATGACTACAGGGAGCTATTGAGATGCAATTCAGTGTTGATCTAGTCGCCCGTCTAGGGGCAAGCGTCCCGAGGACGGCTCCAGCCCACCTCGTGATGGCGATTGTGGTGGCCACATCGTTGACCACCCCGGTGGCGCTAGCAGGGCAGGGGCTCACCTTCAATCAGGGGCAGAGCGTCGCTCCAGCGTTCGAAGGTTGGGAGCAAAACGAGGACGGGACGTTTAGCCTCCTCTTCGGTTACCTGAACCGGAACTGGGAGGAAACGCCGAACGTAACGGTCGGTCCGAGCAACAGCTTTTCACCCGGCGCCGCAGACCGCGGACAGCCGACATACTTCCTCCCACGCCGGAACCGCTTCGTCTTCAAAGTGGAGGTTCCCGCGGATTTCGGTGATCAGGAACTGGTCTGGACGCTAAACGTTGCCGGCCAGGAGCTGAAAGCGTACGGTTCGCTACTCCCCGAGTACTTCCTCGACAACGTCGTCATCATGTCGGAAACGGGCACACTCGGAGCGGGCACGAGCGATCCCGAGCTTCGGGAGCATGAGCCCCCGGTCGTAAGTCTGGAGACGCCTCAGGAAATCGAGGCCCGGGTGGGCGAGCCCGTCCGGCTAGCCGCCCACGTTGCCGACGATGGGCTTCCAGAGCCCGATGATAACCGCTTACCCGTCACGGAAGAGGGAGAGCTCGACGTTGGTCGCGCGAAGCAAATGATCCCGAGTCGCATCACGGTGGAGAAGGTCACCGGGCTCCACATGACCTGGTTCGTCTACCGCGCTCCCGAGGGCGTCGACGCGCGGGGAAGCGTCCGCTTCAACCCTCCGCAGATCCATCCTTGGGAGGATACGCGGCCGTACTCCAACTCTCCTTGGGCTCCGTTCTGGGTGCCACCGACCCCGCCGGAAGATGGGCGATGGACCACCGAGGTCACCTTCGATGAGCCTGGCACGTACGTCTTGAGGGGTCGGGCCGACGACGGCGGTCTGCTCACCGACAACGATGTCACCATCCGGGTCGCTGAGTAGCTGCGACCGAGCGCGCCGCCGTTGCCATTCGGCATGCCGGAGCCCGTCGGGTGCCGGATGTCTGCAACGGGCGGCGGGTACTGACGGCCGGCGTCGAGGTTCCTTGACGCGGCGTTAGACGTGGTATACAATGACTTTCCCATACCTTCTACAATCCAAAATATAAGCAGCTTTCTTCGGTGAAGTGACAAGGAGATGGTCCGGTCATCGGCGGCTGTCCGTCCACCGGAGCCTGGAATCGATTCCCCCTAAGATCTCCGTTGCAAGCGATGGAAGAGACAAGCATCGTGACCGTCACGCTCCTTCATGATTAGGCCGCAGGGTCGCCCGGATCACCAGGCCGGCCGACAACCCGGCCTCTCGGGTATTTCTCTCGAGGGCCGCCGATACCTTACCCAACAAGGAGGACCGACCCCGCTTCGAAACAACCTCGCCGCGGACCTCCCCACGGATCCGCCGGCAGAATTTTCTTCCCTGCAGTTCGATGTCGCTTCTGCAGTTCCCCCCAACTGGAGATCAGACAGTGCTAACGATCCCACGTTCAACTGTCGCGTTCGTGATCGTCGCCGTTGTGGCGATCGTCGGAGCCGGTGCAGTCCAAGCCCAAGCCGGCACGGTAGCCGGGCGAGTTCTTGATTCCGAGACGTTGCAGCCGCTGGCGGCGGCACAGGTATCGATTGCCGAACTGAACATCGGTGTGCTCACACAGCAGAACGGTCGTTTCATCCTGACGAACGTTCCGGCGGGAAGCCATACGGTCAACGTGCAGCGGATCGGCTACCGGGCGGCCAGCGAGGCGGTCACGGTGGTGGCTGACCAATCGGTGGAGGTGGACTTTTCGATCGCCCAGGAGGCGCTCGCCCTGGACGAGATCATCGTCACGGGCACGCCGGGAGGCACGCAACGTCGTGCGATAGGCAACGTAGTCTCACGAGTCGACGCTTCTGCGGTGACCGAACGGCAACCGGTGGCGAACATGCAGGAGCTGCTGGGCAGTCGCGCCCCAGGGCTCGACTTCATGCGAGCGAGCGGCAACCTCGGGACGGGCTCGCAGATCCGCATCCGGGGCGTCAACAGCATGGAGCTCGGCTCGCAGCCGTTGATCTACGTGGACGGGATTCGGGTCGACAACAGCACATCGAAGGGGCCGAACCTTTCCCTCCGCGGCTCGATGTCGAGCGCGCTCGACGAGATCAATCCGGACGACATTGCGACCATCGAGGTGATCAAGGGTCCCGCCGCGGCAACACTTTATGGAACCGAGGCATCGGCCGGCGTCGTCCAGATCATCACGAAGAAGGGACAAACTGGCGCTCCACAGTTCAACCTGACGGTCAATCAGGGGACCAACTTCATGATGGATCCGGCGGGCAAACTGGGCGTCCAATGGGCGTGTCGCGTTTCGGATCGACCCTGCCCCGAGTCCGAGCTCTACAGCTTCAACATCTACGAGAACGAGCGCGCTACGCGAGGCGACGTCTTCCAGAACGGACACAACCAGGGGTACAGCCTGAGCGTTCGGGGCGGGACCGATGCCATTCGCTACTATCTCTCCGGCGACTGGGACGACCAGGTCGGCATCCTGGACTGGAACACCGACGACCGCAGGAGCATTCGTGCGAACGTCGGCGTTTTGATCACCGAGGGGCTGAACCTCGATGTCTCCACCGGCTACGTGACGGGCAACACCCGCTACCTCGAAGGAACCGACGAGAGCGGCGACGTTTGGGACCAGCTGATGTGGGCCCAGGGGAACTTCCTCGACTCGCCCAGCCGCGGCTATTTGAACTACACGCCCGAGCAGCTCTCCACCATCGAAACGACGCGTGACTATCGGCGGTTCACGGGCAGCGCCACCCTGACGCACACGCCGTTCGAGTGGCTGACCCAGCGGCTGATCGTCGGTACGGACTACTCGTCCGATGAGAACCAGTCCCTGATCCCCCGCCATCCGGATGGCGCCAATGGGACGTTCCGGTCGCTCTCGGAGGGCCATATCGAAGTTGGCCGGCCGATGAACACGGAGTTCACGTTCGACTATTCCGCGAGCGCGCAGTACGGTCTGGCCGGTGTTGGGCTCACCAGCTCCTTCGGCGCGCAGTACTACACGACCGAGTACAACGAGATCGAGAGCACGGGGATGGTCTTCGCGTCGCCGGCGATCCGCTCGATCGAGGGCGCGACGAGCACGCTGACGAGCCAGAGTTTCGAGCAGAACAAGTCCCTCGGCTTCTTCGTTCAGCAGGAAGCGGCGATCAATGACCGGATCTACCTGACCGGTGCGGTTCGGCTGGACGACAACTCGGCGTTCGGCTCGGAGTTCGACGCGGCGATCTATCCG
>WHSP01000005.1 GCA_009380025.1 Gemmatimonas sp.
TCGTCGCGCGCCTTGACCTGCACGATTTCTCTTCGGCCTTCGCGCAGCCTGTTTTCTCAACAGCCTTCTAGCCCTCGGCGCGACGCCATCAGGACGCCATTTCAAAATAGATCGAGCTGCGCCAACGCAGAGTTCCCCGCGTTGCTTGCGGACGGACTCTTCCATGCGTCAAGGGAGAGGGTCTGCCTCTGCCTGTTGAGCCCGTGCTTCTCGCACGCCGCGCGGAAGAGAGCGCGGATCTGCTCGGCATACTCGCCTTCTCCCCGCATCCGCGACCGGAACCGCGAATCGTTCAGCTTCCCGTCACGAATGCTCCTCACCCGGTTCAGCACCTTCTTCCGCCGCTCCGGAAAATGCCTCTCCAGCCACTCCTCGAATAGCTGCTTCACTCCGTAAGGTAGCCGCAGCGTAATGTAACCAGCGCTCGCAGCACCGGCATCTGCCGCCGCCCGCAGGATCTCGGGGATCTCGTGATCCGTCAATCCCGGAATCACGGGCGCCACCATTACCGAGACCGGCACTCCGGCGGCCGCCAGCTTCGAGATCGCACCCAGCCTGCACGACGGAGTCGACGTTCGGGGTTCCATTGCTTGCTGCAGCGACGTGTCCAGCGTCGTGATCGATACGGCCGCCGCCGCCGCCGAGGACGCCGACATCTCGCCCAGGATGTCCGCGTCCCGCGCGATCAACTGGTTCTTCGAGATGACAGTCACTGGATTCCCGAAGTCCGCAAGCACCCGCAGACACCGCCGCGTCAGCTTCAGGCGGCGCTCGACAGGTTGATACGGGTCCGTCACTCCCGACATTGCGATCACCGAAGGCTGCCAGCGCTCCGAGCTCAACTCCCGGCGCAGCAGATCCGGCGCTTCCTCCTTTACGAAGATCTTGCTCTCGAAGTCCAGACCGAGTGACAGCCCGAAGTACTCGTGCGTCGGACGCGCGTAGCAGTAGACGCAGCCGTGCTCGCACCCCCGATACGGGTTGATCGAAAACTCAAAGCCTACGTCCGGACTCTCGTTTCGCGTGATCACCGACCGACTCGCGTCACGGAAGAACTGCGTCCTCGGACCTCGATCAGCCTCGCTCCCTTCGCCGTCCGGCTCGAATTCGATTCGAACGAAACGGTTGGCCGGATTGCTTGTCGTGCCTCTCCCACGAATCGTCACCAGTCGATCACTCGGCTTCGCCACGGCGCCTCCAGAGATTCGGCTTTTATTCGGTAACCTAAGCTAGGCGGGGCAGGGCTCGTCCACAAGTCGCGCGCGTCGGCGTCGCAGGGGCGCGCGATTTCGGGACTGAGGGATGGATGGAGGCAATCTGGAACGGAAAGAAACAAACGGCGCCAGCGCCGCATGTTCATGGCATGCCCGGACTTACGAGTCGGTCTACGAGAGCGGGTCACGAATCGATCGGTCTCTGTGGTGATCATCTTGAAACCGGCTTCAATGAGTTGGCGTAGTGCAGAACGAAGGATGCATCCAGGCAGGGATTCCGAGGGGTTCGGAGATAGGGCAGAAGATTCACAAATAGATACGGGGAGCCGAAAAGAATGAAGACCGCGCAGAATGCACCTCATGAGGTGAAGACGAACGAGCCGCCGAGGCCGTGGCCGACGATCTCGACGCAGCGCTGGACGAGCCGGCGGAGTCAGCCTCGACTGGTGAGCCTGGACTGGGCGGCGCTAAGCCCGACGAGCATGAAGCGCTGAGACGATCGCCGCCGAGACAGGGCAGAAGCCGGCTCTCGCCGATGACGCGGGAGCCGGCTTCTGCTTTTGCGGATCGTTGGATGCAGAAGCACTTCCCGCTGGCTTCGGGCGCGCAGCAACGCGACGCCGAAAACCGGGCGCTGCTCCGGGAACCCATCCACTGAACCCATCCACGAGGGACCGAGATCCATGAACGACGAACGTGGAGCTTTCTACCAGTGTCCGGTCGTCGGGTCATGCGTTGTGGGCGTAGACGACGGCATGGCAGTATGTCATCGTGCATCGTGCCCAACCCTTTCTACCTGAGTAGCATGTCTTCCGAAACAGTGAGTGCGCGGAGCGACGAAACGAGCGAGATGGCGGCGAGCGGCGGGAGATCGGCGTCGCCCACCTCGACGAACCGCTGGCGCGGGCTGCGTATAGGGGCCGAGGGTACGGGGATCTCGCCCGATCTGTCCGAAAAAATCAACCTACTCGGCGAGATGTTGGGGCAAGTCGTACGAGAGGAGGGGGGTGAGGATGTCTTCGAGGCGGTGGAAGAGCTACGGAACCTCTGCAAGCGAGCAGCGACGGAGAGCGACACACGGCTCAGGGACCGAGCGGCGGCGAAGATTGCGGAGCTCTCCTTTCCTGAGATCGTCTGGCAACTCCGCGCCTACACGGCGTTCTTCCACCTGGCGAACCAGGCGGAGCAGCACGAGATCGTTCGCATCAACCGGTCGCGGGCGACAGATGCCGGCGGGCGACCGGAGTCGATCGACGAGGCGATCGCACGGCTCCGTCGTGAGGGACTGCCGTTGGAACAGGTGCTGACTCTGCTCGGGGGGCTCGAAATCGAGCCCACACTCACCGCACACCCGACTGAGGCTCGGCGACGGAGTATCCTGGACAAGCAGAAGGCGATCGCATCGTTGCTGACCGAGTGGAGGGCAAAGCCCACACCCACCGAGGAAGCGGATGCGCTCGATCGAATGTACGCTCAGATCTCGATGCTGGTGGGTACCGACGAAGTCCGAGCGGAACGGCCGTCGGTCGATGACGAGGTGGACCAGGGGCTGTATTTCCTGGAAGGTTCGATCTGGGAAATGGTGCCCCGGATCCATCGTGACGTCATCCGCGCGATCCGCGAGCACTACGGACGGACCGTACACATCCTCCCGTTCCTTCGATATCGATCGTGGATTGGTGGTGACCGCGACGGCAATCCCAATGTGACGCCGGAGGTAACCCGAAGGACGCTCCAAAAACTCCGCATCGCGGCCCTGGGCAAGCAGCTCGAAGAGCTCGGGGAGCTCCGCAGGGAGCTAAGCATCTCCGATCGGCGTTCCACGGTGCAGGACTTCCTCTACCGCTCGATCGAGCAGGATGGGAAGGAGGTCGCGCTGCCCGCGTCGCGTCGGAGGCGGTATGCCCACGAGCCGTATCGGCTGAAGTTGAGCTATATGATCGCTCGGCTGGAATCACTGCTGGAGGCTGAAGAAGAATCGCGCGAAAGTGTTGATATCGGATACGACGCGGATCGCTACGCTGCGGACCTCGACCTCATCGATCGAGCCCTCCGGGAATCGGGCTTCTCAGAGGTAGCCGAGCACAGCCGACTCTCTCGGGCCCGGGTTCTTGCCCGCACCTTCGGGTTCCATCTGGCGGCCCTCGACGTGAGGCAGCACAGCCGCGTTCACGAGGAAGCGGTGGCCGGCCTCCTCCGCGAAGCTGGTGTGGTGGACGACTACGTATCGCTCGATGAGGCTGCGAAGGTACGGCTCCTCGACGCCGAGCTCAGAAACCCAAGACCCCTGCTCCCACGCACCAGGCCAGCCCCCGAGGCCGCGGCCGAAGCGTTGGAAACCTTCCACCTGGTGCGCAGTGCCCTGCGCCGGGATGCTGCGTCGATCGGCAGTTACATCGTCAGCATGACCCATGAGGTGAGCGACCTCCTCGAGCCCCTCCTCCTCGCCAAGGAAGTCGGCCTCTGGAACGAAGCCGAGGGAGCGCCGATCGACTTCGTCCCACTGTTCGAAACGATCGAGGACCTGGAAGCTGCCGGGGAACGGATGAGGGCGATCTTCGCCGAGCCGATCTACCGGTCCCAGGTCGCCGCCCGTGGCAACTTCCAGGAGATCATGCTTGGCTACTCCGACAGCAATAAGGACGGCGGCTACTGGATGGCCAACTGGGCTCTCCACAAGGCCCAGGAACGGCTCGGTCTTACCTGCCGTGAGGCCGGCGTCGACTTTCGGCTCTTCCACGGAAGAGGCGGCACCGCGGGTCGCGGTGGGGGCCGCGCGAGCCACGCGATTCTCGCCATGCCGCCGGACGCCAGAAATGGCCGGATCCGGATTACCGAGCAGGGAGAGGTCATCTCCTTTCGATACGCTCTCCCCGATATCGCGCATCGCCATATCGAACAGATCGTGCACGCAATGATCCTCGCCGGCCGCCATCCCCACGCCAAGCGGGAAGCGGACGAAAACCTCATGATCGAGATCGCCGACCGGTCCATGGCTGCCTATCGCTCCCTCATCGACGATCCCAACCTCTGGTCGTGGTATACGAGCATTACGCCAATCGAACAGATCAGCCACCTTCCGATCGCGTCTCGCCCTATCTCCCGCCAGTCCGCGTCCGAGGTCGATTTCGACACCCTCCGCGCAATTCCGTGGGTCTTCGCATGGACCCAGGTCCGTTACCTCGTGCCGGGTTGGTTCGGGGTCGGCACGGCGTTCCACGACGTCATGTCCTCCCGTCCCGATGCCGAATCCCTCCTTCGATGGATGTACGACGAATGGCCCTTCTTCCGGGCTGTCCTCGACAACACCTCACGCGAATTGGCTCGCACTCGTCTCGATATTGCGAGCCTGTATGCGCACCTCGCTGAGGGCCAATCCTCCCGATTCCACGATCGGATCCGCGACGAGTTCGATCTCGCCCGCAACGCTATTCTCCAGATCACACAGCACGAAGACCTCCTCGATGAGAGCCCGGTCATCCGCAAGTCCATCGCCCTCCGCAATCCCTACACGGACGTCCTGAACCTCCTCCAGATCGAGCTCCTGCGGCGCCATCGCCAGTCTGCGGACGAAAACGAACGCCGCGCCTTGCGGCGCGCACTCTTCCTCAGCGTCAATGGCATCGCGGCCGCCATGCAGAGTACAGGCTGAACGCCCGCACCCCCTCCCACGTCCGGTAGCCGAACCGCTTCCCGCCGGTTGCCCGGACCGGCTCTCCCCCCGCCCGCCAGCTAAGCGCCTGACGCGTCATCGCGTTAGGCCAGCGATGCCGCCAGTGCTTCCACTTCCTCATTTTGCGAAGTGCTTGACGAATAATACCTAAGAAAATAAAGTTCATATCCGTGTGAGCCGAACGCTATGGTCATGGTCTGACCGTCCGGCCTCACGATTCATCGACAGATCCTCTTCGAACATACTGCCCGGCAGGGCCCGGTCGCTGGAAGGAAGGGTCGCATTGCCGAGTTCTGGACGAAGGGGGTTGGGCCGGGTAGGGAACCCGGCCGCCTTTTCATTCCCAACGTACGGGGGATCCCAATGAAGCGAGCGAAGTCGGTCGCACTCGCGGCAAGCGGCGCGCTGTTCCTGTCGGTAATCGGGTTGGAAGCACAATCGTCGGAGGTCGAGTTGACCGGCAACGTGTCGATCGCGAGCGACTATACGTTCCGCGGCGTGTCACAGACGTTGGAGGAGCCTGCGGTTCAGGGCGGACTCGATCTCGCCTTCCCATTCGATCTGTATGCTGGGGCGTGGGGATCGAGCGTGAACTTCGGAGAAGATCTTCCGCGTGCGCAGATGGAGCTGGACTTCTACGGCGGGATCGCCCCGTCAGTCGCCGGGTTCGACCTGGATCTCGGGGGGATCTACTATCTGTATCCGGGGGCGGACGACAACAACAACTACGACTTCCTGGAGCTGTACGGCGGTGCTGGCCGCTCGATTGGGCCCGTGGGATTGGGGATCAGCGGCGCGTACTCGCCGGATTTCTTTGGGGCTTCAGGGACGGGGATCTGGCTGGGAGCTGACGCATCGGTCGGGATTCCGGAGACCCCGGTGACCATCGACGTCAGCATCGGACAGCAGAGCGTCGAGGACAACTCTACGTGGGGGACGCCTGACTACATGGCGTGGACTGCCGGCCTCGGCGCCGAGGTCATGGGCGCTTCGATCGGCGCGATGGTGACCGGGACCGATCTCGACGAAGGGGACTGCTTCAGCGGTACCGATCTCTGTAACACACGAGTGATAGTGAGCGTTGGACGGGATTTCTGACCCGAACCGGCGCAGGACCAGAACGTAAGCGTCGGGAGACGCTCGAGGCGGCTCCGATCGAGGTCCCGCCCGATTGGCGGCGCGGACGACGGGTCCTGCCGCAGCCCGGTCCAGGGGACATTTCTATCCGTGCTTGACACCGGTCCAGGTCGGGATTGACACGTGAGCGGAAGCGGGACTATACTCCTGACGCGCCATGTGCGCCGCGGCGATTTCTAGCGATTGCTCCGCGTTACAAATGTGCTAAACCGCGAGGGGGTCCCCAGCGGATAGCTAGGGGACCCTTCTTGTCGCTGCTCCGACCGCCGGTCGCCACGACGGCCGGCCCCTGAAATCGAACCCAACTCGACCGCCCATGAGCGCTGTGGAGAGCTCGCTCCGCGCACCAGCGAGGACTACCTATACTTTCACGTCCGAGTCGGTCTCGGAAGGCCATCCGGACAAGGTTTGCGACTATATTGCCGATTCGATCCTCGACGCCCACCTGGTGCAAGACCCAGACAGCCGGGTCGCCTGCGAGGTGCTCTGCAAAGAGGATCGGGTCGTTCTGGCCGGCGAAATCACGTCCGGTGCAACGGTCGATCTCGACGCCGTCGTCCGACAGGCGATCGAGGAGATTGGGTATGTGGATCCGGACCAGCCTTTCCGCCCCGACGCGGTGAAGATCCTCTCCTTCCTGAGCCAGCAGTCCTCGGAAATCGATCAGGGCGTATCCGCCGGCACCTCTCTTTCTGGCGAGCAAGGCGCAGGGGACCAGGGGATCATGTTCGGCTATGCGACGGCAGAAACGCCCGAGCTGATGCCCCTCCCGATCCTACTCGCGCACCGGCTCGCCGCGACGCTGGCAACCCACCGCAAAATCGGCACAGTAGACTGGCTCCGTCCCGACGCCAAGACCCAGGTCTCGGTCACCTACTGTGGCAACGAGCCTCTGCAGGTCACCGATGTGCTGATCTCGACGCAGCACGCGGCTTCCGTCGACCGCGAAACCATTCGGAACTTCCTCGCCACCACCGTGATCCCCGAGGCCCTGGCCGGCTGGTTCCACGATGATCTCCGCATCCTCGTGAACCCGACAGGGAGCTTCGTCCTGGGCGGGCCCTCGGCGGACGCCGGCGTGACGGGACGAAAGATCATCGTAGACACATACGGCGGGATGGGGCGGCACGGAGGAGGTGCCTTCAGCGGCAAGGATTCGTCGAAGGTCGATCGAAGCGGCGCCTACTTCTGCCGGAAGGTGGCCCGGGAGGTCGTCCGGAACGGCTTCGGCAAGAAGGCGGAGCTTCAGGTTGCCTATGCCATCGGAATGGCGCAGCCGATCTCGATCAAGGTAGACACGTTCGGTACCGGTGACGACCGGGCCGCCGCCGACTTCATCCGGGACAATTTCGACTTTCGGCCCCGGTCCATCGTGGAGACACTCGACTTGCTCCGGCCGATCTTCCGAACTACGACCAACTACGGCCACTTCGGCAAGCCGGCGCTGCCCTGGGAACTTTGAGAACCGGCCTCCGACGCCGATGTATGGAGCGGGTCGTCAACATCCATCCCCCAGCACGCCCGACCCACCGCAATAGCTATCGTCCTGGAGCTGGATCGAGATTCCATCGGGATCGTTGAAGTAGAGCTCGGGTGTCTCACCGCGCATCCGTACCCGGCCCTCGACACCGTTGTCGCGGAGGGTGGCCAGGATCTCGTCGACGTCGAAGTTGGGCGTCGTGAAGCACACGTGGTTGATGCTTGGGGCGGAGCTGGGGACCTGGTAGATGCCCAGAAACTGATTTCCGGACCCCGCGGCGAGGTTCGTTCCGTTCTCCTGGACACTCAGCACGGGCATCCCGAACAGCCTCTGGTAGAATTCCACGGAGCGGCCCATGTCTTCGACGAAGAGGCTCACGTGGTTGAGCCCATTCAGCAGGATCTGGCGGTTATCCCTCTGAGCGGCCGCCTCACGACCGCCCAGCAGGAGCGCGGAGAGCCCGAGCACGAGCTCACGGCGTGAGATCCTGCCCTTCTCATAGCTTCCCACAAGGCGCTCGACAATCTCGTGCATGGTGGTCCGCCCCCTTGCGGATGGTGGTGTGCCAGAGCCTTGTACCCCGTGCGTGAACCATGACGAGGTACTCGCGGCTCTCCTCCCAGGGGTCATTCCCGCGAAGGCGGGAATTCAGCCAGAATCCAGCCGACTGGATCCCCGCCTTCACGGGGGATGACGACCTTTGTCCGCTCGCGAGTAAACAGGTACGCTTGATGGCCCCAGCGGCTCGCGCAAGGGGAGGTTACCACCGTTCCCCTGCTTGCGCCATCGTCAACGCCAGCCATTCCCGTGCGTCGGGGCATCGGCGGGTCAAGCGCGATCGACGAGGGCTTCTTCCGATCGATGCTCCGTGCCATCGTAGGACAGCACGACGGGCTCGTCGTCTACGTCGGTCTCCAGGTTGACCGGACGCTTCCAGATGGCCTGAAGGTTCTCGAGCGTCTCGAGCGCCTCGTCCAGCTTCAGCGGAATGCCTTCGTAGCGGTGGACCAGTAGCAACTCGCCGCGGTTGAGGAAGTTGGCATCGACGAGGTCGATCGAGGGCTGCCCGAAATTGGTGAGCATGAACAGGAGCCGCTCCTTCACCGCAGCGAAGTCCCGGTCCGAGATGACATAGCGACCGGCACGCTTGTCGTAGTCGAAGGTGAAGAGTCCCTGGCGGCGAACGAAGTCGGGGGTGAGGAACTCGTCGATGAAGGTGACGTCGTTGTAGTGGCGGCGCACCTCGAAGATCTTTTCCTGACCGCGCATCTCGCCGGTATCCCAGCGTTCCCGGGCAGCGAAGTCGTCACAGGATGTCCAGTCCGAGCCGTACCGCCCTTTATCCCAGCGTTCCTCGATATCTCGCCAAAGCTCGATCCCGACCTTGTAGGGGTTGAGCCGGCGAGGTCCGGTGGCCATCGTGCCCGAATGATGGTCGGCGTAGTCGATGATCTCGCTGGGGTCCAGCAGGCGTTCGGTCATCAGCCGGGAATGCCAGTAAGAGGCCCACCCCTCATTCATGATCTTGGTTCGCCCCTGTGGGGCGAAGTAGTATGCCTCCTCGCGCACGATGCCGAGGACGTCGCGCTGCCACCGCTCGAGTGGCGCGTGCTCCTGGAGGAAGAGGAGGATGTCCCGGACCGGCTGCTCGGGCACCGACCGCGGCTCGCGGTGCTCGGCGGCCGCCCGTCGTTCGCGCTCGGCAGCGAGGGCCGCCGGCGGATTGATGAACGGGTCCATGTAGTTCTTCGCCTTCAGCCGGCGCGGTTCGGTGGAGCGGCCTCCTTCCTCCTCCTCCTCGCCCTCGACAGCCATTCGTTGCGCATATCCCGTAACGGCCGAATAGTCGATGAGGTTCTCGATCGACAGGCAGCGATCGAGGAAGCTCTCGACAGCCTCGGCTCCGTGCCGCTCCATGTATCGGCGGACCCGGGAGGCATGGTTCGCCATCTCATCGAGCATCTTCCGGTTCGTTCCGGCAAACATGAAGTTGTGCTTGAAGAAGTCCCCGTGGCCGCAGACATGGGCCATCACCAGCTTTTGATCGACGTGGTGGTTCGCCGCGAGAAGGTAGGCGTAGGTGGGATCGTTGTTGATCACCATCTCATAGATCTTCGAGAGGCCGTAGGCATACGACCGAGATAGCTCGATGTACTCCATGCCGAACCGCCAGTGGGGATACCGGGCCGGGTAGCCTCCGAAAGCCGCGACCTCGTTGATCTCTTCCCAATCGAGCACCTCGTACACGATATCGAAGAAATCGAGGCCGACCTCGCGGGCGTGCGCTTGGATCCGCTGCTGAAGCTCCGAGAGCTCCGGTGAAAGGGTCTGGGGCATCTCTCTCTTGTACTGCGTGCGAGTGATCTGGGCCGGGGCCTACTTGCCTGTACCGAGGAGTTCTCGGATCGACCCTACGATGCCGTCTCGGTCGGGTATCTTGGAAAGGACCAGATTATCGGCCTCGATGTTGGCCGCGAGGGCTCCGTGGAATGCACCCGTCCCGGCCCTGCTTTCGACCTGTCCGTATCCGAACAGATTGGCCATGGGCAGCAGCCTCTCGCGGAGGAGATCGAAGCAGCGCTCATTGTCGCCGCTTCCGAGGTTGTCGCCGTCCGAGAAATGGAAGAAGTAGAGATTCCAATCTTCGGCGGGGTGCTCCTGCTCGGCGATCTCTGCACCCAGCCGGTAGGCGCTCGAGATCCGTGTGCCCCCGGACTCTCGGGTGGAGAAGAAGATGTCGCGATCGACCTCGCGCGCCTGGGCGTCGTGGATGATGTATCGGCTGACGACCCCGTCGTAGTGACTACGAATCCAGTTGTCGATCCAGAATGACTGGATCCGAACGATCTCTTTCTGTTCGTTCGCCATCGACCCCGACACATCCATGAGGTAGAAGATGACCGCGTTGGCGACGGGGAGGTACTCGTCCCGCCAGGAGCGGTATCGCATGTCCTCGCGTACGGGGACGACCATCGGCCGCCGCGGATCGTAGTTTCCCGACGCGATCTGCCGCTTGAGCGCTTCCCGGTAGGTGCGACGAAACGAACGGAGAGTTTCAGGGCCCACCTTGCGGATGCCTGTGTAGCGTCCCTTCACGGACTTCAGCGATTCGGCGCCTTTGGGCTCGATCCGCGGCAGCTCGAGCGCCTCTCCGATGAGCTTGGTCATCTCGGTGATGCTCAGCTCGACCTCCCGGATGTGCGTGCCCGGCTGGTCACCCGCACCGCTCGGCTCTCCCCCGCCGCTACTCACGGGATCGCCGACTTCGCCGGGGCCCTGCCCCACTCCTCCCTGTTCACGAGGCCCATACCGAAACTGGGGCAGCTCGATCTGCGGAAGCGGAATCGACACGATCTCGTCGCCCTGCTTTCCGATCAGCTCGCTTTGTGTGATGTGTCTGCTGAGATCCTGTTTGATCTTCCCGCGAACAATGTCCTCGAAGCGCCGACGGTCGCGCTCGATCCTTCTCACCATGCGACTCGTATCCTTGCGTTGAGGGCTGGTCTGTCAGGGCGTAGCCGGTCGTGATGCACCAGAGAGGGGTATCCCCGGGCCGTGCTGCCGCTCGATCACCGCAACATTCCTGTCGACCCGCTCTCCCCGCCAAACGGCGGTGGCCGCTTCGGTGTGAACACGTAGAGAAGCTGTCCGAGACAGAAGAGAACGACGACCCCGAGCAGAACAGCTCTTTGTGCTCGGGTCAGATGGCGCGTGCCTCGAACCGGAACCGGGCTCTGCACCGCCGCCGTCCACCTCGCCCCACCCGACTCCTGCAGCCGCAGCGTCATGTCCCCTCTGCACTTCAAGCAGATCCGCGAAGCCGGCCCGTTGACATGCCAGCAGTGGGGACAAACGGCGAAATCGGGCGTGTACATCACGTCAGTCACCGAAGGAGGGGTCGGTATCCTTGGTTCTGCCGGAAACGACGCTCAGGAGACGTCTCCGCGCGCGAAGATGCTGGCGACGAAATTGAGAACATCGGTCGCGCAGAGGTCACAGTACCCGTGCTCTCTCATCAGGCGGCTCTTGACGACGTCGATCTTCTCCTGGGTTCCCTTATCCAGAACGTTCGAAACGAGGCTCGTCAGCTTGATCGAGTCCTTCTGATCCTCGAATAGCTTCAGCTCCAGGGCTTTCTGGAGCCGCTCGTTTGTATTGTATCGGAACGTCCTGCCGTCAATCGCCAGGGCTCCGATGTAGTTCATGATCTCCCGGCGGAAATCCTCCTTCCGGCTTTCCGGAATACTTATCTTCTCCTCGATCGAGCGCATCAGCCGCTCGTCTGGCTCCTCGTACTCCCCCGTATACTTGTTGCGAACCTTCTCGCGCTGCGTATAGGCCTTGATGTTGTCGATGTAGT
Source organism: Gemmatimonas sp. (assembly GCA_009380025.1). GTDB lineage: Bacteria > Gemmatimonadota > Gemmatimonadetes > Longimicrobiales > Longimicrobiaceae > WHSP01. The sequence goes on from WHSP01000005.1 coordinate 11,865, forward strand.
TCGCGCACAGCCGCTGAAGGGCGTCCTCGTCGCCCGAGATCGCTCGCTGCACCTCATTCTTGACGATGTCCTCGTACTCCTCCCGAACGACTGCCAACAGCTTCCGGTAACTCTCCCGAAGTTCGTCGCTGGCGATGAGCGAGTGGTGACGAAGCCCACTCTCCAGCTCCTTCATCACCATGAATGGATTTACACAGCTCTCATCCACGTCGGCGACGAGGCAGTTGGAGATCTTGTCCTGAATATAGCGTGGACTGATCCCGGAGAGGCCCTCCCGTTCCGACTCCTTCCTCAGCTCCTTCACGTTGTCCTCGGTGAAGCCCGGCAGTGACTTGCCGCCGTACAGCTTGAGCTTCTGCAGCACGGTCAGGTTCAGCTTCTTTGGTTCGGAGAGGCGTGTGAGGACGGCCCACATCGCCGCGATCTCGATCGTGTGTGGGGCGACGTGCTTGCCCTGAATCCGCTCTCGGTTGAAGTCCCGCTCGTAGACACGGATCTCCGCCTCCAGCTTCGTGATGTACGGGATGTCGATCTTCACCGTACGGTCGCGAAGTGCCTCCATGAACTCGTTGTTCTGGAGGCGTCGATACTCCGGCTCGTTGGTATGGGCGATGATGACTTCGTCGATGTCGGTCTGCGCGAACTTCTTGGGCTTGATCTTGTGTTCCTGGCTCGCCGAAAGGAGGTCGTAGAGGAAGGCAACATCCAGTTTTAAAACCTCGATGAACTCGATCAACCCTCGATTCGCGACGTTGAATTCCCCGTCGAAGTTGAAGGCTCGAGGGTCCGAGTCGCTCCCGTACAGGGCGATCTTCCGATAGTTGATGTCGCCGGTGAGCTCCGTCGAGTCCTGATTCTTCTCGTCCTTGGGCTGAAAGGTGCCGATCCCGACCCGATCCTGCTCGCTGAGAAGGAGCCGCCTAACCCGCACATGCTCGATCATCCGCGTCCAATCGCCGTCGTAGCGAAGGAGGAGCTGGTTGTAGATGTGACGGCACGCGGGGCAGAGGTCTCCTTCCACCGTGATGCGGCGGTCGCCGGCGACCTTCTGGTTGATCCCTCCGAGGAATTCGCTACGGAACTCGGCGGGGAGGAGCTTGATCGGCTCCTCGTGCATCGGGCATGGGAGCTCTCGGTTGTTGGCCTCCGGTAGATCGACGTCCGCATCTACCCAGAAAAAGGTGTAGAGGGCGCCCTCTGGCGTACGCGCGTAGTGCTCCAGACCTCTCTTCAGCAGCCGAGCGATCGTACTCTTTGACGATCCGACCGGCCCGTGAAGGAGGAGAACGCGACGCTCTGGACCATAGCCCATCGCTGCGGCCTTCAGCACCTGCACCAGCTTCATGAGGGGGATATCGAGTCCGAAGACGGCGTCGTGCCCTCGGCCGATGGGGTCGTCGAAGAAGTTGTAGTGTGTGATCTCCTTCTTGTACTCGACGTACTTCTGGGACCCGAACGACACGATCATGTCGTAGAGTCGCTGGAAACCGTTTCGCGCGATGCCGGGACGATTCTGGACCAGGTCCAAATACTCGGAGAAACTTCCCTCCCAATGGAGGTCGTGGTAGTCCGTTCGATTCAGGCGGTCGCGAATCTGCTCGATCATTGCGGCGGCAGGACTGGCCATAGGCGCGGTACTCCTCGGGGGCAGTGGCAGCGATGGCAGGGGATGCCCCTCTAGACCCCTACCGAGAAGAATGCCGGGACAAATCGGCGCCTGAGAAACAGCCGGACAGAGGGAGAGAGCGCGGCACGCGCGGACTGCTCGGCGGCGGGGTACCAACCGGAGACGCGGACAAGAGGGGCCCGCGTGCGTTACCTTCGCTCGTGTATCTGCGGGTACACCGGGTGTTTTCGAAAAGATCCGCTCGCGCGTATGGACGGTGGCGCTCTCGCGCAACGCACGACGGGGCCGCCAGAGTGTCACCCCAGACGGGCCTCGAGCTCGCTCAGCTCGGGGGCGATCTCGCGATATTGCTTGGGACGGTCCAGCAACTCCGCCAACTGTTGTGGAACGTCGACCGTGCCTTCGATCAGAGGTTCGACGATGCTCTCGAACTTGGCCGGATGCGCCGTCGAAACGACGATCCAGTGCGGAGCATCGAGGGATTCGCGGACCGTGATCGCGGTTGCCGTATGAGGGTCCCAGATCTGGCCCCAACGCTCGACTCCCTCCGTGATTCCCCGGCGGATCTCGTCATCGGTTACCAGGCGGGCGCGGAGCTCGGCCCGCGTTGGTACGTCCCCACCGTGTAGCTGCAATAGCCGCTCCATGTTGCTCGGATTGCCGACGTCCATAGCCGTCGCGAGTGTCTGAATCGTCGCGCCCGGTCGCCAATCGCCTTCCGACAGAAAGCGGGTCAGGGTTTCGTTGGCGTTCGTCGCGAGCACGATCTCCCGAATCGGGAGGCCGGCCTTTCTGGCCCAGAAGCAGGCGGTCGCGTTGCCGAGGTTGCCGCTGGGAATGACGAACCCGGCCGGCGCTCCCCGCACGAGCTCATATTCGAAGGAAGCGGCGGCATAGTAGACCATCTGGGGCAGCAGCCGGCCGAGGCTGATGCTGTTCGCGGAGGTCAGGCGTCGTCTCGAGCTGAGGCTCGGGTCCTGGAAGGCCTCCTTGACGAGGCGCTGGCAGGCGTCGAAGTCGCCGCGAACCCGAAGCGCGGTCACGTTCCCGCCCCAGCAGGTGAGCTGTCGTTCCTGGCGCTCGGAGACCATCCCCGCCGGGTAGAGGACGAACACTTCGAAGCCCGGACGGCCCGCGAAGGCAGCGGCGACGGCGCCACCGGTGTCACCCGACGTGGCGACGAGAACTGTCAGCGGCTCTGCCTCGGCGGGTTGAAGGCGAGCGAGGGCTGCGGCGAGGAAGCGAGCGCCGAAGTCCTTGAAAGCCGCGGTCGGTCCGTGGAAGAGTTCCAGCACGGCGGTGTCTCGTGCCAGGAGGCGCAGGGGCGCGGGGAAGTTGAAGGCCTCGGAACAGATGTCGGTGAGCTGCTCGCCGAGGGGGTCGCCCGCGAAGAATGGCGTGAGAAGCGCTTCGGCGAGGGCGGGGAGACCTTCGGTTGCGCGAAGGGCGGCGATATTTACGGAAGGGAAGCTCTCGGGAACGTAGAGGCCGCCGTCGGTTGCCAGCCCCCGTTCGATCGCTTCGCTGAGGGACGCCGGTGGCGAGTCACCTCGGGTACTGACGTAACGCATTCTACTCCTGATGTTCGATCTGCGCTCCGGGTGCGTCAACGGGGGACACCCAACCACGCGCTTCCACTCCGGCATTGGCGAACGCGCTGATCATCCGCTCCCGGATCGCCTCTCCTCGCTCCCGTCCTTCACACCAGGCGAAGAGGCTCGGTCCGGAGCCCGAGAGCGAGCATCCGAGTGCTCTGTCCTCGAGGGCCGCTCTCTTCACCGCCTCGAACCCCGTGACAAGTCGCGCCCGCTGCGGCTCCACGATCAGATCCTGGAGGGACCGTCCGATCAGCTCCAGATCGCCGCGGTAACAGCCCGCGATGACGCCGGCGAGTTTGCCCGATTGGGCCACGTGGTCCGACAGGCAGACCTGCGTCGGAAGGACGCGACGAGCGTCCCGTGTGTCCAACCTGAGGCGGGGATGGACCACCACGCAGAAGAGGGAAGCGGGGACCGGGATCCGGACTACGTCGAGAGGGTCGCGATCGAGCGCCAGCACGAGACCGCCGAGCAGGCACGGCGCGAGGTTGTCCGCGTGGAAGGAGCCCGTGGCGACCTCCTCCCCATACATACCGTAGCGGAGCAACTCCGGTTCGGCGAGTGGTTCGGGCAGCACCTGGCTCGCAGCGAGAATTGCCCCCGCGGCCGAAGCGGCGGAGCCACCCATTCCGGAGCCGAGCGGAATCCCCTTTTCGAGCACCACTTCGAAACCGAATGGAAGGTCGAGGTCCTCCTGAAGTCGGAGGAGCCCGGCGCCGGCCGTGTTCGTCGCGGGATCGACAGGGATTCCGAGCGCTTGGGACCGCACGACGACCGTCCTCTCTTCGATCCGCGATACCTTCACGCGGTCGCCGACGCTGACCATCGCGTGGCCGAGGAGATCGAATCCCACCCCGACGTTCCCGACAGACGCGGGGGCGAACACGGTTGCAGTCCCAACGGCCGAGCTCATCTCAGAGGCTCGCCCCGAGAGAGCTGGAGAGGCGCAGGAGGTCGGCAAAGACGCCCCCTGCGGTGACCTCGGGCCCCGCTCCCGGCCCCTGCACGACGAGCGGATTCGGCTGGTACCTTCGGGTCCGGAAGAGAACGATGTTGTCGGTCATCTGGATCCGGGCGAAGGGGTGATCGAGGGGGTAGCTCTGCAGTCGTGCGCTCGCGTTACCTTCGCGGTCGACCCGTCCGACGTAACGAAGAACCTCACCGCGTCGTTGCGCCTTTTCGAAGAGAGCGGCCATGGCCGCGTCCTGTGTCGGCAATGCCTCGAGAAATTCCGGGACGCTGAGGTGCTCCATCTCGTGCGGAACGAGGCCTTCGACTTCCACTTCCTTCAGCCCCATCGGGATGCCGATCTCCCGAGCCAGGATGACGACCTTTCGCCCGACATCCATCCCCGAGAGGTCATCCCTCGGGTCGGGCTCCGTGAACCCGCGTGCCTTCGCGTCGGCGACGATCTCGGAGAAGGTGCGCGTGCCGTCGTAGACGTTGAAGAGATAGGAGAGGGTTCCGGAGAGGATGCCCTCGATCTCCCGAATCTCGTCGCCGGTCTGAACCAGATCCCGGAGCGTCTGAATGATCGGGAGCCCGGCCCCTACCGTGGTCTCGTAAAGATAGCGGGCGCCGTAATCGCGGGTGCTTCTCCGCAGAGTCTGGTAATATCCGAGGTCGGCGGTATTGGCCCGTTTGTTCGGGGTGATCACGTGAATCCCGCGCTTCAACCAACCGGCGTACTCCTGAGCGACGGTCTCGCTCGCGGTGCAATCGATGATGACCGCGTGCGGAAGGTGCTCCGCGTGGACGTGATCTGCAATCGCCGCGAGGTCCGTTTGCTCGAAGTCCGAGCCGAGCGAGTCCCGCCATCGGCCGAGATCCAGTTGTCCCTCGGCCAGAGCGGCACGCTTGGAGGTCGCGATCGCGCGAACGCGCAGGTCGAGGTTGAACTCGCACTTCAGCTGTCGGGCCTGCTCCGCCAGCTGGTCCAGCAGAGTTCCTCCGACGAGCCCGCAGCCGACGACGCCGATCGACAGGGTCTGAGGCGAGAGGTAGAAGCCCCCGTGCACGGCTCGCAGGGCGCGGCTGGCGTCCGCATTGTCGATGACGACAGAAATGTTTCGCTCCGAGGATCCCTGCGCGATCGCGCGGATATTGACGCCGGCCTTGCCGAGCGACCCAAAGAACTTGCCTGCGACGCCCGGATGCCCAGCCATCCTGTCTCCGACGACGGCGAGGACACAGCAATCCGGCATCAGCTCCACCGTCTGGACCTGTCCGTAGTGGCGCTCGGCGAAGAAGGCCCGCTCCACTGCACTCCGCGCCCGGTCGCCCACCGATCCGGGCACCACGAAACAAATCGAATGCTCCGAGCTCCCCTGAGAGATCATCGTGACGGACACGCCCTCTTCGTGCAGCGCTCCGAACAGACGGTGCGCAGTGCCCGGAACGCCGATCATCCCCGTGCCCTCGACGTTGACAAGGGACACGCCCTCGATCGTCGCGAAGCCCTTCACGTCGAAATCGGAAGATCCGCCCAGATGGATACGGGTCCCGGGGAGATCGGGCTGGAAGGTGTTGCGGATGAAGATCGGAATCGAGTTCCTGACCGCCGGTGCCATCGTGCTCGGATGGATCACCCGGGCGCCGAAGTAGGCCAGCTCCATCGCCTCGTTATAGGAGAGCTCGTCGATCAGCACGGCGTCGGGGACGAGGCGAGGGTTGGCGCTCATCACGCCGTCGACGTCTGTCCAGATGTGGATCTCCGCAGCCTCGAGCAAGGCCGCGAAGATGGAAGCGGAGAGATCGCTCCCATTGCGGCCCAGGGTGGTGGCGAGGCCGTCCGCCGTGGCCGCGACATAGCCGGTGACGACGAGGGTTGGCGGTAGCTCTCCACGACGGGCGACCAGAGCGACCAAGCGCTCCGAGCTCGTGCGCCAATCCACCTCCACCCCGGCTGGCCCGTGAGCGACGACGAGAACGTCGCGAGCATCCAACCAGCCCGCGGGTTCACCGATCGATCCGAGGTGTCCGGCGAGCATCTGTGCCGACCAGATTTCACCGTACCCGGTCACCAGGTCCATCGCGCGTTCGGAATGCGAGCGGAGGAGCCACGTTGCGTGGAGGACGTCGGCCACATCGGTGAAGTCGCGGTCGAGGCGCTCGAGAAGCTCGTCCGCCTCGTCGGGAGGAACCAGAGCCACAATCGTGTTGCGGTGCTGATCGCGAAGCTGCTCGAGCGCCTCCAGGTACCCGCGATCCCGGCGGGCCGCGAGCTCGACCGCGCGCACGAGCCCATCGGTTACACCGCTCATCGCCGAGACCACTACCGCCCGACGACCTTCCGACCGGCTCGCTAAAATCCCCGCCACGTGCCGGTAACGTTCGGCGCTCGCCACGCTCGTCCCGCCGAACTTGTGAACGATCCTTCGCTCCACTGACTGGCTCCTCCCCAATCTGTACGACGAACTCCAGCACAGCCGGGCCGGCCGATCTGCGGCCCGGCCACAGGTGTGCGGGATCCTCTGGTTCGCGGAGGTGCCAATATGCGGCGTTCGACACCACTTCGCCAGCATCGACGGCCATTCTGCGCCCCTCCAGGATGGGGTGGTAGACCAGCCGGACGGCGCTCTTGAGAAGGACCAGAAAGTACAGATTTCCACCAGCGGAGGCCGGCCCGTTCTGGCCCATTTCTATTCACTGATTGGCATAGCAGTTGCGTTTGAATTCAGTCGTTTTTGCGTCGAAACACTCTTTGTGGTGTGATCAGACATGACCCAGTTGCGACTCTTTCAGGCCCGCCCGGTAGTCGCCCTTGTTCGGGGGGCTATCGGCGTCGTTACGATCGCGACCTTCGCGGTCTCCCCGGCGTCGGGCCAGAAAGATGACCTTGCGTTCATCAATGGCTCCGGATCGGATCAGTCCGCAACGTACGACGGCCCGACCGCCCTCGAGCGAGGCCACTACGCCGTTGTTATCGACCTGGACGAGAATCGCCTCTATTTCAAGCAGGGTGACCTTACGCTCTGGTCCGCGCCGGTGGGGACGGGGACCGGAATGAGGGTGATCACGAACGACAACGACTGGGAGTTCTCGACGCCGACGGGCCAATTCCAGGTCCAGTACAAGGAGCGTGATCCGATCTGGATCGCGCCCGACTGGTACTACATCGAGAACGACCTCCCGGTCCCGCCGGCGAACGACCCCTCCCGCCACAGAGAGGGGGTTCTCGGGGTGGCGGCGGTGTACATTTCGCCGAGTCTGGCAATTCACGGGACCGATAAGCCGGAGTTGATCGGGGAGCGCGTTTCACACGGCTGCATCCGCCTGGAGAATCGGTACGCGATGCGGCTGTATCACAACGTGCAGATCGGCACCGAAGTGATCATCGTGGGAGGGGAGCAGGTAAAGAAGAACGCGCGGGTCGTCGATCTGCGGAAGGGGTACGATCCGTCGCTCGCGTCGAAGGGTGGTCGGAAAAAGGCCTCCGTCGACAAGGTTTACCAGCGCTGGATCGAGATGGATACGGACGAGTTGGCTGACGTGCTGGAGGAGGAGCTCGAGGAAGATGTCGACGATTCCCGATGGGACGAGGTTGCCCTGATCCTCGTCGACCGCGCCCAGAATGAGAACGATGAGGCCCTGGACGTGCTCTTCGAGCGGTCACTTGACCTCCCAACCCGAGCGATCGAACGGGAGTGGGGGACCTTGCTCGCCGATGTCTACCGCCGGGCACCCGAATGGACTCTGGAGATGCTTTCGGGTCGGACCCCGCGGGAGCGGCGGCGGCTCGCCGGGATGATGGTCGAAGCCTCCGTGACGCTGTACGGAGGTGACCTCGAGTCCCGATCGACCCCGTGGCCCACCTCCCGCCTGTCGCGCGAAGCCGTCGGCAGGCGAGCCGGGCGTGGCTGGGACCTGCTCGCCGAGGCCGAGCGCCGCCACCGGACGCGAACCGGTACGGCGAGGACACGGGATTGAGCCGGGCTACGGCTCGAGCGTGATCCCACAAGTCAGAACGGGGGCGACCCATCCGGCTCGGAACCCCGGGCTCCTCAACGTTCTGTATACCCGTTGCCGGGGCGGCCCGCTCATCTAACCGGGCTCACCCCATCCCCTCGATAGACCGATCCTGAAACGCCGAGAACCTTTTCCGAGTAGCCGTTTTCCGGGTCACGACCGGCCCGCAGCGCCTGATCCACCGCACCCTGCCCACGGTTGTAAGCGAGCAACGCCAGCTTGACATCCCTGGTGTAAAGGTCGAGCATGCTGCGGAGGTATCGGAAACCGGTCCGTAGATTGGTTCGTATGTCGAGGATCTGGGCTTCGGTTCTGAGGCTCGGGTCGACGGACCTGGCCGTCGACGGCAGGAGTTGAGTCAGGCCGAGGCCGCCCCCCGATCCACGGGCTTGCGGGTCGAATACGCTTTCGACCCGCACGAGACGGAAGCCCAGATCCGGATCGATCCCTTCCGCGACAGCGCTTTCGACGATCTCGAGGGCGAGCTGACGGGGGATCCGATAGAGACGAGCGAACGCTGCGGCTCGTTCGGACTCCGTCGGGGGCAGCACTTCGATCTCTACTTCGTTCTGAGAAGGATGACCGAGCAGCCCCCGGTGATCGTCCTTCGAGGTGGGCGGCGGCGTCACCTCCTTACCCAGAAGCTTTGGTCCCGGCGCCGGCAGCGTATCGAGCTCGACGGGCTGTAATTTCAAACGGCTCGCAGCGGCATCTTCTGCGGCCACGAGCGTGACGAGGATGACCACAAGCGGCGCGGTGGCCCTCGCGGTGCGCCTTCGGAGAGTGGCGCAAGGTCGGCCGGCGATCTGGTATAACAAGTTCGCTTGGTGTTCTCGATGCTTCTCAGTACCACGGTCGTGGCCCGGCCGTGCATGGCCGAGGACCGTAACGAAGGAGAGCCTCGGATACAAGCTTCGTTCCCGACGAAGAACCCATCGCAGATTTCGGGAAACGGAGGTGTTCAGCATTGCGCAGAACACATGTGGTATCTTGGACTTGCGTGACTCGTTGACCTGCGGTCCGGGCGCTTGGCTGGAATGAAGTTCGCAGGGCCGGATGCCATCGGAGAACCACGACGCACAGGAGACAGTGCAGGATGAAACGGTCATATCAGATCGGAGCCGGCGTCTTGCTCATGATGGTCGGGCTTCCAGGCGTGGCCCCGGCACAGACGCCGGCGTCGACTGCGGGCGCTACCTCGGAACGCTGTGCGAACGGCGCGCGGGTACTCTCCGGCCGGTGTCCCGCCGAGACATTTTTGCTGGAGGTTCTCGCACGAGACGGGGTTGCCAGCGCCATGGCGACGCTCGATGAGCTCGTTGCGTCGAACGAGGACGTTCGCAGAGACGCGCATGGTTTTGCGCACGCGATCGGGATCGAGGCATACACGGGTGCGGAAGAAGTAGGTGAGGTTTTCTCTCGCTGCACGCCGGCATACCAGTCGGGATGCTATCACGGCGTGATCCAGTCGTACTTCGGCCATCAGATAGAGCACACTGGCAATGGTCTGGATCCTAGCCTGATCAATGCGCTCTGTCGCACGCATCGAGAAGGCAACTCGTCGCGTTGGCTACTCTTCCAGTGTGCCCATGGAATGGGACACGGGCTGGTCATGGTCGCCAGCGGCGACTTGCCTGGCTCTCTGGAAGGCTGTGACCTCGTAGTCGAGATGTGGGAGCGGGAGGCGTGTTACGGTGGCGTCTTCATGGAGAATATCGTTCGGGCAACGTTACCACACCACACCGTTGGCCGCCCTGACGCTGGGACGCACCAGCACGGGGCCGCCGCCGAACCGATGGACCCTCACGACCACGGAGTCGCCGGAGCAGCAGGTGGACAGCGCGAACCGTTCGAGCCGCTGCGAGCGGATGAGCCTCTCTATCCGTGTAGCGTTCTCGCGACTCGGTATAATCCGGCGTGTTACCAGATGCAGACCTCGGCCATCTTGCACTTCAACGGCCAGGACATCCCGGCCGCGGCGAGGGTCTGCACGACCGCTCCGGCCTCCTACCGCGAGATCTGCTTCCAGAGTCTCGGCCGCGACGTGAGCGCGCAGACCGGGCAGGATCATGAGCGCGCGATCGAACTGTGCCGAAGCGCCCCGCCGGATTATGAGCCGTGGTGCCACATCGGTTACACGAAGAATCTCATAGACATCACTGCCGATCCCGCGGATGGCTTTGCCTACTGCCGCATCCTTCCGCCCGGCCAATCGAAAGGATTCTGTTACATCGCGGTTGGTGAACAGATCTGGGTCCTCCACGAATCGGAGGAGCGCCGGGAGGCTCTGTGCGGAGTGGCGGAGACGCCGTATGTCGAGGAGTGTCGTTACGGGGCTGGACTTGCCGATGACTCCCCGCCTCCCAGTGTGGAGCGCCTGGGAGCGCGATGAGGCCGGCGGCGGTTCTCAGGCTCAGGAAGGATGAGGATCGCCGCCTGAGGGCCGGGCACCTCTGGGTATTCAGCAATGAGATCGATGTCGCCACGACCCCACTCGACGACATCGAGCCGGGCCAGGCGGTCGAGCTGCAGGACGCACGGGGCAACTTCGTCGCCTGGGGGTACGCGAACCCCCACTCGCTGATCACCGCGCGGATCCTCAGCCGCCGCCGGGATCAACCTCTCGGCGCCGATCTCGTGGCGAAACGGCTCGGATACGCGCTCTCCCTCCGGGAGCGGCTCTTCCCGCAATCTCCCTTCTACCGACTCTGCTTCGGGGAAAGCGACGGCCTCCCCGGCCTCGTCGTCGATCGCTACGGTTCCTATCTCGTGGTGCAGCCGACCACTGCCGGGATGGAGCGCTCTCTGGACGAGGTGCTGACCTGCCTCACCGAAATGCTGAGTCCGGACGGCATCGTCGTACGCGCCGACTCCCCGTTGCGGCGGCATGAAGGTCTGGATCTCTATTCGCGAATCGCCACCGGAAATGTGCCGGAGTCCGTGGAGATCATGGAGAACGGGGTGCGGTTCCGCGTTCCCGTCCTACTCGGCCAGAAGACAGGGTGGTTCTACGATCACCGTCGGAACCGGGCCCGGCTTCGCGACTACGTCGCCGGAACTCGGGTTCTGGACGTCTTTTCCTACGTGGGAGGTTGGGGAGTCCAGGCAGCGGTCTTCGGCGCGCGGGAGGTTGTGTGTGTTGACGCCTCGACGGCCGCTCTCGCCGAACTCCGCGCCAATGCGGATCTGAACGGCGTCTCCGACCGCGTTCAGGTTGTCGAGGGCGATGCCTTCGAATCGCTCGAGCGACTCGAGTCCAGCGGGAATCGTTTCGATTTCATCGTTCTAGATCCACCGGCCTTCATCAAGCGGAAGAAGGATCTCAAGAAGGGAGAGCAAGCCTATCGGCGCCTGAACCGGGTCGCCCTCACGCTCCTCGCGGCGGACGGCGTGCTCATGTCGGCGTCCTGCTCCTTCCACCTGGGGCGAGACGCCTTCCTGCGCGCGATCCTTTGGGCGGCAGGGAGGGAGGGCCGGGAAATCCAGGTGATCGAGGAAGGCCACCAAGGGCCGGACCATCCCATCCATCCGGCGATCCCCGAGACGAACTATCTGAAGGCGTTCTTCGTGCGGACGCTGAGCTGATCACCAACCGACACCTCTCAAACTGTTCTGGACCCGGGCCGACAGGCGGGTATGGCATTCGGTTGCCGTCGGCGCCCCGGAGCGAGCGACGCGGCTCCGGTCAGAACGTTGGCCGAGTGTCTAGACTGGTGTAGATTCAGGCACATCGATACTCGCCACCCCAATCAAGGCCCATCATGGCTGTTCAGATCACCGGGAAGTACCAGGGCGGCTTGAAGATGGAGCTTCGGCACGGCCCGTCGGGCACGACTTTGACGACGGCAGCTCCAAGAGACAACCAGGGCGATGGGAGCTCCTTCTCACCGACCGACTTGATGGCGGCCGCGCTCGGCAGCTGCATCGTCACGACCATGGCAATCGCTGCTCAGCGTCAAGCGATTCCCTTCACAGGCGCCGACTTCGTCATCGAGAAGCACATGCGGAGCGACCCGCGACGAGTCGACCGCCTTCCGATCTCGATCCGAATGCCAGCGGAGCTCAGCGAGGCGGATCGAGACCGCTTGGAGTACGTCGCCCAAAACTGTCCGGTAGCGAGGAGCCTCCTCCCGGAGATCGAGGCGGTCGTCACCTTCGAGTACCCCGAGCGCATCCCTCTCCAGGCATCGAGCGATACGTCGGGCTGAGAAAGGACAGCCAGCCGAACCGCCGGTCCTCGCAACGCCTAGACGGCTGTTGAAAAACAGGCGGCCTGTTGATGACTCGGCTACAGCTTCAGAGGAGTTCAGCGATGCGGCGCTGCGCCCGTGGAAGCGCGAACTCGCCAAGCTCCCCCTCCCTCACCCAACGTACGCCGTCGGCAGCGAGTCCCCGGCTCGGATCGGTCTTCGGGCTAGCAAGCACGGCATCGTAGGTCACCCTGACGTGGGAAAAGGCGTGGTCAACGCTGCCGAGCTGACGGACGACTGCTACCTTGATTCCTGCCCACTCCGTAGCCGCCCGATGGGCTCCCGCGACGATGGACTCGCCCGGCGAGCGTGAAACACCGGGAAACTCCCATAACCCCCCGAGTCGACCCCGCCCAGGGCGTCGCACCAGCAGCAGAGTCTCCTCATGCCGAACCACGGCCACCGAATGCTTCTCGATGGGCGTTTCACGGGGTCGGCGAGGAGCTGGGCGTTCGCCAACCGTGCCGGCTGCGCGAGCCCTGCAATGGAGATCGATAGGACAGCGTCCACAGGTCGGAGAGCGAGAAGTGCAAACAGTGGCGCCGAAGTCCATGAGCGCCTGGTTCAGGTCGCCCGGCCTTTCGCCGGGTATGATTCGTTCGGCCACGAACCAGAGGCCAGAATCCTTCGGCGCCGGATCGTCGAAAACCCTGGCAAAGACACGACGAACGTTGCCATCCACGACGGGCTCCTCCCGGCCGAACGCAATGGAGAGGATGGCCCCTGCGGTGTACCTTCCCACGCCTGGGAGCGCCCGGAGCCGCTCCGGATCTTGGGGAACTCGACCGCCATATCGATCGGCGACCTCGCGCACGGCCCGATGGAGGTTCCGCGCCCGAGAGTAGTAACCGAGCCCCTCCCACTCCTTGAGCACCTCGTCGAGGGATGCGGCGCCCAGGGCCGTTAGCGTCGGGAACCTCTGGATCCAGCGTTCGAAGTAGGGGCGGACGGTCTCGACGCGGGTCTGCTGGAGCATCACTTCCGATAGCCAGACCCGATAGGGATCGGGACGATCACCCGGCGTCGCTCTCCAGGGCAGCTCTCGGCGGTTTTCGTCGTACCAGTCGAGGAGAGCCTGACGAAGCGCCACTAGCTCGGCACCCGTCACCTCACGAGACCTCACGAAATGCCGCCTTCCAGTTCGTGCCAAGCAGTAGCAGGAGGAGCAGCGAGGATCCTGCGGCGAGCGCTGCACGAGCGCCAAAGAGCCGAGCGATCGCCCCCGCCTGGAGGTACCCGACTGGTGTCATCCCGAGGAACATCACCACGTAGACCGCCATCACCCGTCCCCTCAGCCCGTTCGGCACGAGGGTCTGGAGGAGCGAGTTGGCGGTCGCCGTGCTCAGAATCATGGCGAATCCCGCGGCGGCGAGAAGTGCCAGGGAGACGGGGAAGGAGAGAGAAAGCGCAAACCCGGTGACGAGCGTCGTGAACGCGGTCGCCGACAGGACAAGAAGGCGGCCACGCGGCACGCGCTCCGTGATGCTGGCAAGAGTGAGCCCGCCGAGCAACGCCCCGGCGCCGGTTGCGGAGTAGAGCCAACCCATGCCCTCCGGTCCTACGACGAGGATGTCGCGAGCAAAGACCGGCAGCAGCATCGTATAGGGGAACACGAGAACGGACGCTGCGGCGACGAAGAGCACGATGCTGCGTGCCACCCGGTGATGCCAGATCCAGCTGAACCCCTCCCGGATGTTGGCCCAGGTCGATACCGTCTGAGGTATCCTCTCGGGTCTCGGCCGCCGAATGGCCAGGAGTCCGCCCAGCACAGCGAGATACGAGATCGCATTCCCGTAGAAGCAGGCGGCGACTCCCACCGCCGCGATCAACGCCCCGGCGATCGCCGGGCCAATCATGCGTGTGCCGTTGAAGGCGGACGAGTTCAGGGCGATGGCGCTCGTCAAATCCCTCTCGCCCACCAACTCGATGAAGAAGCTCTGCCGGGTTGGGATCTCGAACGCGTTCGCAGTCCCGAGGGTCAGCACCAGCACGATGATCCACCCAATGCCGATGACGTCGAGGTGAGTCAGGACGGCCAGGCCGAGCGCCTGTAGGAAGGCGACGGACTGGGCGACGATCAGAATCGTTCGCTTGTCGAGCCGATCCGCGATGGTTCCCGCGTACAGCGAAAACAGAAGGATTGGCAGGGACGTGCCGGCATTGACAACACCCAGCCAGAACGTTGAATCTGTCAGCTCGAGGACGAGCCAGCCGAGCGCGGTGATCTGTAGCCAGGTGCCACCCAGCGAGAGCAGATGGCCAACATAGAAAAGCCGGAAGTTGCGATGGCGCAGAGCCGAGAAAGTGCTGCGAAATCCACCCGCGAGTCCGCCCGAAGTTACCGGCGGATTCGCGACCTGCGATGCGGACGGAATGTATCTGTTGCTCAGAGAGACCTTTACCCGAACCCGTAAAGGCGCCAAATATAAGGTCTGAACCGCGGCTCCGTCAGGCCTGCCCGGTTTCGTCCCGGGGGGTCGCCAGCCATCGAGTCCCAGCATGCCTCACACACGCACCTTCAATGCGCTATACGAACTACTCCCGCTACTCGGGGCATCACGCCGACGCTCTCAACATCGAGGCGCTCCTCGAGCACCTGTCGGATTTCCTGCTCCAGAGCGGCTTCGCCGGGGGGCCGCACGATCACCCCTACTGGGGGGAGTTCGGCGACGAGGACCGCTCGCTCGACGCACTCAAGAACGCTCTGCTACGCGCGCTCGTCGAGAGCGGTCAGCTGACCCCCGAGATGTTGGATGAGCTGCGAGGGAAGGGAGGCGACGAGGAGGTTCAGCAGCAGATTGCCGAGCTCCTCGACCGACTGGTCCAGCGGCTCATGGAGGAGGGATATCTCGACGTGAATGAGGCGCCGGCGATGCCCGGTGGGCAGATCCCACTTTCTGAAGCCGACGGAAAGATCGACGATGCTCGCTCCGCATCGAGGCATGTGGAATTCAACCTGACCCAGAAAGGCATCGACTTTCTGGGATACCGGACCCTCCGTCAGCTACTCGGGGCCATGGGCCGATCCGGCTTCGGTTCGCACCAGACCCCGCACCTCGCGACCGGCGTCGAGGCGGAGGCCGCGAGCCGACCCTACCAGTTCGGCGACACGCTGAACCTGGATATCCCGCGCACTCTCACGAGCGCCCTGGCGCGGGAGGGCCTTCATGACGACGGCACCATTCCCCTCGACTACGACGATCTGTACGTCCACCAGGCCGAGTATCGGTCCAGCTGTGCCACCGTGCTTCTTCTCGACACGAGCCACTCCATGATCCTCTACGGCGAGGATCGATTCACCCCGGCAAAGAAGGTCGCCCTGGCGCTCACGCACCTCATCCGCACCCAGTTCCCTGGCGACACCCTTCGAGTCGTGCTGTTCGGCGACCGTGCGGAGGAGATCCCCCTGTCGCGCCTCGCGCACGCCCAGGTCGGACCCTTCCATACGAACACCGCGGATGGGCTCAAGCTGGCACGGCGTATCCTCATGGCCCAGAACAAGGAGATGCGCCAGATCGTCATGATCACTGATGGTAAGCCCTCCGCCTTGACGCTCGAGGACGGCCGGATCTACAAGAACCCGATGGGCCTGGACCGCCATGTGCTCCGCGAGACATTCGCCCAGGTCGCGGCATGCAGAAAGTCGGGCATCTTGATCAACACATTCATGCTCGCGCGAGACCCGTCACTTGTCGCCTTCGTCAACCAGGTCTCGCAGATCGCCCGTGGGAAGGCGTACTTCACAACGACGATGACCCTGGGTCAGTACATCATGCGCGATTTCCTGCGCCGGAAGACGAGGCGTGCCGGGTAGGCGAAGTAGCACTCGCACGAAAAAGGCGACCAGCTCCGATGCTGGTCGCCTCTCCGTTTGTCCGCGCCGAGGGGGGCGGGGCAGACCAGGCTTCCCCGCGGCTCAATAATAGGGATCAGCCCCCGCGTCGTGATCGGTTACGTCTACGATGTTGTCGATCTCGGGAACCTGCTCGCGGATCATCCGCTCGATGCCCATCCGAAGGGTTGCCGCCGAAGCGGCGCAGCCCTGACACCCACCGCCCATCCGGATGTACATGGTATCATCGCTTACATCGACCAACTCGACTACCCCGCCGTGCGAGGCGATCCCAGGATTGATCACCTCGTCAATCACCTGCTGAACCCGTTCGGCCAGGGGACCCGAGAGCCGTAGGTCGGAAGCGTCTCTCGGCGGCGTCGGCCGCGCGTTCGGGTCGCTCACCCGGAACCCACTGTTTCCGTTCTCCTCCACCCAATCGACCACCGCTCCACCGAGGAGGTTCGAGGTGTCCAGGTTCAGGAAGACCCGGATTCCGTCGACATTGACCGCGATCTCCGTTCGCTGCCGCTCCTCCTTGTCCACGAGGAAGATCGCGTAGCTTCGGGCCAGCGGTGATTGCGCGTTCGAGTCGAGAGTAATCCGCAACGCCGGATCGCGAACGACCTCCTCCGTTACGAATTCACCGATCCTGTCACGCGCCTGCTGCGTTATCTCGATCATCGTATCTCCAACTTCCGCTACAAGGAACCCATTGATACACTCGCTCCGTGGTGGGGTTCTTCGCAAGCGGGGCTCGTTGGACGGCCGACAGACACGCCTCCGATCACGCCGTTGACCGTCGCCGTGTGCCCTCAGAACTCCCCGACGAAACCGATCTCGGGTCTGAGCTCGTAGCCGAGCTCTCGCCGCACGGTTTGCTGCGCGAGGCTGATCAATGCCCGCACGTCCAGCGCGGTCGCTCCCCCGAGGTTCACGATGATATTGGCGTGCTTGTGGAAGATCTGGGCGTTCCCATGGATGTGCCCCTTCAATCCGCACTGGTCGACGAGCCGTCCAGCACCAACGCCCTCGATCTTCTGGAAGATCGACCCCGCACTCGGATAGAGCCACAGGTCCGGATGACGGTCGTCCCGCCACTCCAGGTTCTCCCGAATCGTGGTACGCAACGATTCAGTCGGCTCCGGCTCGAGCCGGAAGGTGACGTTGAGAACGACATCCGGGCGGTCATGAAGGATGCTGTAGTCGTACCCGAACCGGAAGTAGTCGCAGTCCACCGTCCGAACCTCGCCCTCGGCGGTGAGGATTTCGGCCGAATCGACCACCTCTTCGACGAAGACGGTCCGTTCCCGTTCCGGCGGTGGTGAAAGAAAATGTAGGTTCTGCCAGATCGCCCCGCCCACGGTGCTCGGAATTCCCACGTAATGGTGGAGGCCGCCCAATCCTCGGGCTGCCGTCGCCTGAATGAGATCGTGGTAGACCGAAACCCCGGCCCCGGCTCGAACCCTCCCGCCCTCCAGGAACTCGATGCCACCCACTCGGTTTCGAATGACCAGCCCACGGAATCCGCCGTCCCCGATGAGAATGTTCGCCCCGACACCGAGCAGGAAGTGCGGAATCTCCTCCTCTCGAACCAGCCGCAGCGCCCGCACCAGCTCTTCCTCCGAGTGCGGCTCGAAGAAATAGTCGGCGCTACCGCCAATGCGGAAGGTTGTGAAGGGCGCCAGCTCGACATCTTCGCGGACTCGGCCGGAGCCCAGCGCCTCCGAAAGGAGCCGGCCGATTCGGTCTTCGGTTTTCGTGGTCACGACGGGCCTTGAGATCAACGTAAGGTGACTTCGCTGAGCGGGTGCAAGCCGAGTGCCGGTTTTGTCTTGCACGGCCTGCTTGCTGGGTAGGCCTGAGGCATGGAACTTGAACCCCCTGTGAACGCAGGTTGCGAAGGGCAAATAGTGATATGACAATAACTTACAGAACGACATCATGACGGATACACAGGGGAATCGATCCCCGATCAGGATAGGAAGAAGTCAAGCTGCGACGCTGGCGATCGCCGGGGTCCTTGGCGCTGGCTGGGTGGGCGGCACGGTGGCGGGGATGGCCAGATACGACTCGACCACCGGCGTGTCGCCCTTCACGGCGGTCAATATCGAGGCCGCCGAACTGGCCAGCTCGGAGTGGGATCTGCCCAATCTGGACCACGAACGGGTTGACTACTGGGTCGAGCAATTCACAACGGAAAAGCGAGAGGACTTCACGAATTTTCTCCACCGCAGCGGGCGTTACGTGCCGATGATCTCGGCGAAGCTCGAGGAGCGCGGAATGCCGCAGGACCTGGTCTACCTGGCGATGATAGAGTCCGGGTTCAACGCCAGCGCCTACTCGCGCGCGGACGCTTCTGGGCTTTGGCAGTTCATCGAAGAAACGGGGCGACGATATGGCCTCGAGATCAACAGTGCGATCGACGAGCGAAATGATCCGGTCAAGTCGACAGATGCTGCGCTCGACTACCTGACGTATCTTCACGATCGTTTCGATTCGTGGTATCTCGCGGCGGCGGCGTACAACACGGGGGAGAACCGCGTTGCGCGGATCATGCGAGAGGAGACGGGGTCCGAGCGTGGAGACGAGGAATCGTACTACCAGATTTGGGATCAGCTACCGAAAGAGACGCGAGACTACGTTCCATTGATGATCGCCGCCGCTCGGATCTCGAAGGAGCCCGAGATGTACGGGTTCGGTGACGTGGAAATCGAGCCTGCCCTCTCCTACGAGGAGGTCGTTGTCGATCCGGCGACCCCGCTGGGGGCGGTTGCGCAGGCTGCAGGGACGACCCTGGACGCAATCCAGGATCTCAATCCGCACTTCAAATTGGAGCGTACGCGGGACGACCGCCGCCAGCCGGTGCGCCTACCGAGCGGCGCGCGCACCGCGTTCCTCGTGAATTGGCCGACCGTCCGGGATCAGGAAACTGTCGCTGTCCAGAAGTACCGCGTTCGCGCGGGTGATTCGCTGCTCGCCATCGCAAGGCGCCATGGTGTAACCGTGGACGCAATCCAGGAGGCGAACAGCCTCCGGGGGACTCGTATTCTCGCGGGTCAAACTCTGGAGATCCCGACGCGCGGATGAGAGCCCCTAATGAATCGCACAGCTCTTCGTGGGAAGGATGCTTCCTTCGGGCGCACGTTTCCTCGGGCGCGGTCCGTCGCGTCCCTCGACTTGCACGATTGCTCGTCGGCCTTCTCTGAATCCCGTCTATCGACGCCTTCGGGGGACCAGGAAGGGCGGGGGGAACCGGACCGGAAAGAGCCGTCCCCTTTGGACGGCTCTTCTCATACAGCGAAACCACCTGGAACTTAGGGTGGGTCGTTCAGGCGCCGACGCGAGCGACGTTTTCGGCGGCTGGGCCTTTCTCACCCTGGACGAGGTCGAACTCGACCTCTTCGCCCTCGGCCAGAGTCTTGAAGCCGCTTCCGATGATGGCCGAGTAGTGCACGAAGCAGTCTCGATCGCCGTCGGTCGGGGTGATGAAGCCAAATCCCTTGGCATCATTAAACCACTTCACCGTTCCGGTGGTCCGCATGAGGTACTCCTGTTCTGCTGATTGAGCCGTACAATACGGCATGACGCGCGTGGGCCCCGATGCCCCCCACGTTGGGCAAAGACAGACTCGCTCTCGCGATTAGATGCGCTGGATGCGGCTTCGGGTACTGACCTGCGGCTGTAAGTGAGGCGCTGGGCCTGCGGACGTGGCGGTCATCTTCGTTCAGCTCGCGAACCCCGTAGGGGGCAAGCCATCTCCTTCCTAATGCGGAAAGTCGGCGTCAAGCTACACGCCGCTCCGGCCGGTGTCAAGACTTTTGTGACTTTTCCGAGGGCGGCTCCGAATCCGGCGAGTCGCCATCCTGAAACGAGGAGTCGGCGCCGGGACCGAAGCCCGGGCGACGGACAATCGCGTGCAAAAGCGAGGGTAAAAGGACCGGATGCAGACCTACCTCGAGTCGAGGCGTCAGTTGGACTCGACGACCATGGCGAAACCCATGGCTCCGGCCGCACATACGGTAATGAGACCGAACTGGTCCCCCCTGCGTCTCAGTTCGTTCAGGAGGGTGAGGGTGATACGCCCGCCGGTGGCGCCGAAGGGGTGCCCAATGGCGATCGAGCCTCCCGTGACGTTGATCCGATCTTCGGGGGGAAGTCCGATCGGGTCACTGCGGCCGAGGCGTTCCGTGGCGACGGACCTGGAATCGAACCACTGCATGTTAGAGAGGACCTGGGCGGCGAACGCCTCGTGCATGTCCATCAGGTCGATCTCTTTCATGGTCAGCTCGGCCCGATCGAGGGCGACCGGAGCGGCGAAGACGGGTCCCTGGAGAAGTTGATCCGCCGGCGAAAGGGAAGCGTAGGCATAGGAGCGGATGAAGCCGAGAGGCTGGTAGCCAAGGGCTTCGGCCTTCTCGTCGCTCATCAGGAGGATCGCAGACGCCCCGTCGGAGAGCGGCGATGCGTTTCCGGCCGTGACCGTTCCATAACGTCGATCGAAGACGGGCTTGAGCTTCGCGAGTTGCTCCAAAGAACTATCGGGCCGGATGCCGTTGTCGCGTGTCACGGCGACGCCGTCGATGAAAACGGGTGCGATCTCGCGGCTGAGCCGACCATCCTCGGTGGCCGCCCAGGCGAGTTGATGCGAGCGAAGCGCCCAGCGGTCTTGTTCTTCCCGCGAAATCCCGTTCTCCTGTGCCATTCTCTCCGCCGACTGCCCCATCGTGAGCCCTGTGGTCGGCTCGGCGATCGCCGGGGTGATCGGCTTCAAATGCATTGGCCGGATCCCGCGGAACGCCTTCAGCCGTTCAGGTAGGGTCCGGGCGCGGGAAGCTGCGACGAGAGCGTCGCGCATCTGATCGGAGAGGAGGATGGGTACGTCCGTCAGGGACTCGGCCCCGCCCGCGATCACTACGTCCGCGTGTCCGAGAGCGATCTGTTCCGCGGCCGAGGTGATGGCCTGGTTCGCCGAGGCACATGCCCGGCCGACAACGAAGGCAGGCACGGTGGCGGGAATCCCCGAGCCGAGACCGACCTCCCGGGCGATGTTCGGCTCCTCGACGGACTGCACCACTGTGCCGTACACAAGATGGTCGATCTCTCCCACGTCCAGGTTCGTGCGACTGATCAACTCCCGCACGGCGACCTTACCGAGCTCGACTGCGCTCAGGCTCTTGAAGTCGGTGTTCGCCTTGGCGAAGGCTGTTCGACACCCGTCGACGATCGCAACCCTCTTCCCGATCCTCTTCATCGATCCTCTGGCGCTGAGTCCAATACGCTCGGCCAACCTCGGTTTCCTCGGCCGCAGCGAGCACGAGGCCAGGGCAGGCTACTCGCTCGATTCCGATCGATCCAGCCACTGCGAGGCCCGCAAGAGTGCCGCCATTCGAAGGGTGCCGGTTCGCGCCGGAGCACTGGTTGGGTAGCAACGCGCGGGCGGCGATCGCCCGAGATCGAGATTAACCTCTCTGCATGGGGTATCGAAGCACCTCCTCCCACAAGTCTCGTCCCTCGATCCGAGGTTCGAGTGCGACGAGCTGAACGGTCTGACTCTGCTCGAAGTCGGCTGCGAGCGCCCGCGTCGTCGATCGCACCACGATCTCGTCATCATCCAGCGGAAGTTGGAAAGGCTGAAACGCTCCGTCGAATTCTCTCTCAGCCACCAGCGCGCTTCGCTCGAGTCCTTCGATCCGAGCACAGTAGCATTCGATCGACACGACGAGGCGTGCATCTCGGTTGTGGACTCGGAAGACCCTGCAGCGCCGCCCATCGATCTCCACGGGCGATTCGTCGCATTCGATCTCGAGGTCGCCAAGCAAGGAGCGCACCTGCTCCGGCCGGGGGTTCTGTGCGGCAACATCAACACGATATAGCTGGCGGTTCATCCGGTCGACTCGGAAACGGCCATCGAGTCCGGGAGCGAAGACGAACGTCGACCCACCAATGGAGGTAACGACGTATTGATCCGTGACGAACTGGGTCTGATGCACCGCAGCTCCGTGTGACTTTAGAGCGCTCCGGATCGTAAAGTCGCCCGCCCGGCTCGCGTCGTCGTGGATCGAGGAGTGGAGGAGTCGAGGCATGGTCGAAGTCCTTCGGCGTGACGGGAGGCCACCGGTCACGGGATGTACGTCGGAAGAGAGGCTGCGGGAGGCGGTGGCTCGATCTGAAGGCGGAGGATTGCCGCCGAGCCGGAAAGGTAGCCCGGTCAGGGTGAGGAACAACACGAAGAACGGGCGGGCACCGTCACGAGGCGGATTTCGTCTACCTCGTCACTTCTTTGGCAGATACGAGGGCGTCCCAGGGAACGAGAGCGCAACGGGTCCGGGCAGGGAAGCGAGCGACCCCTGCCAGAGCTCGTAGATCGCCGAGCAGAGCGTCGGAAGCTGCGGCTCGGTCGCCTCGGAGCAGCTGAACGAAGCGCTCGTGCAGCGTTGCGGCATCGGCGAGGGTCAGTCCTTCGATCAGTTGCGCCATCATCGACGCTGCTGCCTGCGAGATCGAGCACCCGTGGCCCTGGAAGCGGGCGGTCACGATCCGATCCCCGTCGAGCTGGAGCTGGAGACGGATTTCGTCACCGCAGACGGGGTTCGTTCCGCACCCCTCGAGGTCCGGTGACTCGATCGCCCCTCGCTTCCGGGAGTTGCGATAGTGCTGAAGGATGAGTTCTTGGTGGAGCGAGGAGCTGGCCATGGACGTTAGAGCTTCCAGCGGCTGTACAGGCGCCTCCTCAACCTCAGCCATTTCCGCCCAAGTGGACCACTCTCCCAGAGCCTCTGCTCGGCCTGAATGCGTTCCCAATCCACCTTCCGCCTCGGATGCCAGAGCGAGAGAACGAAGAGGATTCCGGCCACCAGATTTCCAAAGCCTCCGATCATTGCCAGGAGCTGCGAACCGGTCTCCAGAGAGAGCAGGATGGCGGCCGCGCTTCCGATGAAAACCGCGAGAGCGATGTATAGATAGCCGGGACTCCAACGCATTGGATCAATGGCCTGGTGGACGGAGTGTTACGCACTGTGACGACCGACGACGCAAAACCCCAGGAGCGCAAGATTCGGGGGAGTGCGTCGGGTTCGTCGCAAAAAGGGCGGTTCACGTCATCGGAGTCCACGATGTCCGGGTCGATAGAAAAGCAAAGCGCGAGTGCCGGCTTCACCCCCGGACTCGCGCTCGACAAAAGGTGGAACCGAACTTCCTCAGTTTACGTCGACGAGGATGTCCTCGCCATCTACGCGACAATCGTAGACCGGGATCGGGCGCGTGGCGGGAAGGGCGATCGCTTCCCCTGTTCGGATGTCGAACCGGGCACCGTGCCACTCGCAAGTAATCGAGCAGTCGTCCGGATCGACCTCCCCATCCGAGAGAGGGAACTCGCGGTGAGAGCAGTTGTTGGCGAAAGCATAGACTTCGTCCCCGACCCTTGCGAGGCAGACACGCTTGCCATCGGCCTGTACCGCCAGAACTTCCCCATCTCCGATTTCATCGAGCGCCGCAACCTTCACGAACGCCATCTCCGGCCTCCTGCGATGCCTCGGCCGGACCGGAACGAGTTCCCGCCAGCCCTCATCGCTCCTGCCGTGTCGCGTAGAGCTTTGCTTCGATTGCGCGAATGAGCTCCTGTCGCACCCCGTCGAGCTCGAGCTGTTCGAGCACTTCGCCAAAAAAGCCAGAGATCACGAGTCGCATTGCCTCGATGTACCGAATTCCCCGACTCTGGAGATAGAAGAGCTCTTCCTCGTCGAGCTGGCCCGCGGTGGCAGCATGCGAACAACGGACATCGTCTGCAGCGATCTCCAGGTTCGGCAGCGAATCCGCGCGTGCGCCTGGGGAGAGGATCAGGTTCCGATTGGTCTGATAGGCATTCGTCCGCTGCGCCTTCGGATGCACCCGGATCAGGCCACGGAAGACCGACCGACCCTTGTCCATCAACGCCCCTTTGAACAACAGATTGCTCGACGCGTGCGGAGCGATGTGGTCCTGGAGCGTCTCGTGATCGAGATGCTGGGTACCTTCGGCAATGTAGAGGCCCAGCATATCGGCATGGGCGCCGGGTGCCTGCAGGCTGCACTGGATGTCGGCGCGGGTGACGTCCGAGCCGAGCGCGACGTAGACCGTGGTGATCTGCGCATCACGACCCGGCACCAGTCGATCGGTCGTGAGATGCCGGACGCCGCGACCAAAGCGCTGTAGCGCTACGTACGTGACCTTGGCTCCCTCCCCCGCGACGATCTCGGTGGCGCCGTTGGAGTAGGTTGGCGCGTGGAAGTCTCCCGATGCCAGCTCATCCACCAGGGCGACTTCCGCAAACTCCTCCGCGACGACGAGCGTGCGGCCGAACAGCGAGCTCGAGACTTCGTCGATCCATCGGAAGGACCGGATCGGAAGGGCGACTCGCACGTGGGCCGGAACGTACAGGAAGGTGCCACCGGTCCAGAAGGCTGTGTTCTGCGCTGCGAACTTGCCTTCTCCAGGCCCGGCTGCGGTGGCGAGATGCCGCTGGACGAGCTCTGGATGCTCCCGAACCGCCTGCTCGAGACTGGTGAAGATCACACCCTGGCTCGTCGGCTCCTCGGACAGCTCCCGCTGAACGACGGACGCCCCCACCTGAACGATCTGCCCCGCGCTTTCGCCGCCGGCTCCGATGAGCCTGGAGAGCTCCGCTGGAAGCTGGTCCGCATCCGTGATCGCCGGTCGTTCTCCGCTCAGGCGGAGACTTCCGAGGTCGAGCAGTTCACGGATCGGGGTATACCGCCACTCCTCGGGGCGGGTATCAGGCATCGGGGTCTCGGCGAAGACCCGGTACCCCTCCTTTCGCTGCGTTCGAAGCCACTCCGGCTCAACGCGCTGCGTGGACAGGATCTCCACCTGATCGGCGGTGAAGGCCCCGACGTCCTCTAAAACATCTGCACTATCCGTCACCGTTCCTCCTGAACGAAAATCAGGTCCCTCCCCGAACCCTGCGTGGCCCGAAGGTTCTCGGCGAAGTTGGTCGAATCCCGCGCACCGGTGATATGGCCCAACGATCAGCCGACGCTGCCCTCCATCTCCAACTCGATGAGGCGGTTCAGCTCCACTGCGTACTCGAGCGGAAGCTCCTTGGCGATCGGCTCGATGAAGCCACGAACCACCATCGTCGCAGCCTCGTCTTCCGACAACCCACGACTCATCAGGTAGAAGAGCTGCTCGTCGCCGATCTTCGAAACCGTGGCCTCGTGGCCGATGGAGGCGTCGGCTTCCTCGACCTCGATATAGGGATACGTGTCCGTCCTCGCTTCTTCGTCGAGAAGCAGGGCATCGCACTCGACATTACTACGCGCGTGCTTCGCACCCGGGTCGACGCGGAGCAGACCGCGGTACGAGCTGCGTCCCGATCCCCTCGAGATCGACTTCGAGACGATCCGGCTCGACGTGTGCGGCGCCATGTGGATCGCCTTTCCACCCGCGTCCTGGTGCTGACCATTGCCGGCGTAGGCGATGCTCAGAATCTCGCCCCTGGCTCCCTCGCCCATCAGGTAGACCGACGGGTACTTCATCGTCAGCTTCGACCCGAGGTTACCATCGATCCATTCGTGCGACGCATCGCGGGCCACCGTCGCCCGCTGCGTGACCAGGTTGTAGACGTTGTGCGACCAGTTCTGGATCGTCGTATACCGGGATCGGGCGCCTTCCTTCACGATGATCTCGATTACGCCGGAGTGGAACGACTCCCGTGCGTACGATGGCGCCGTGCACCCTTCGATGTACTGCACCTCCGCGCCTTCCTCGACGATGATCAGCGTTCGCTCGAACTGCCCCATCGATTCGGCGTTGATCCGGAAGTATGCCTGAAGTGGCATGTCGAGCTTCACGCCTGCCGGCACGTACACGAACGAGCCCCCCGACCAGACAGCCGTGTTGACCGCCGCGAAAAGATTGTCGCGGTACGGGACCACCGTGCCGAAGTACTCCCGGACGATGTCCTCGTGGTCACGCAGACCGTCGTCCATCCCCTTGAAGATCACCCCCTGCTTCTCCCACTCCTCCTTCAGGGAGTGGTACACCACTTCCGACTCGTACTGGGCTCCGACGCCCGCGAGAATCCTCCGCTCCTGATCGGGGATTCCGAGCCTCTCGAACGTGTTCTTGATCGTTTCAGGGACTTCGTCCCAGGTGCGGCCGACCCCGTCCGACGGACGGATGTAGAAGTAGATGTCGTCGAAGTTGAGCCCCGACAAATCACCTCCCCACTTCGGCCACGGGCGAGCCAGCGCATGCTTCAGCGCCTTGAGCCGTGTCTTCAACATCCATTCGGGCTCGCCCTTCTGCTCGGACACCTGGCGGACGATCTCCTCGTCCAGCCCCTTCCGGGACTTGAACTTGTACTCGACCTCGTCACGAAAGCCGTACTTGTATTCGTCGAGCCCCAGCTGGGCGACAACGTCGTTCTGTGGCATGTGGACTCCTTGATGAGGGGCTATCAGCTACGGCGTTCAGTACCGAAATAGGCAAATCAGCCCAATCAGGCGAGGCTCAATTCCTTCGCCCACTCGTATCCCTTCTCTTCGAGCGCCAGAGCGAGTTCCGGCCCGCCCGAGCGCACTACCCGGCCGGCGAGCATCACATGCACGAAATCGGGCGTGATGTAGTTCAGCATCCGCTGATAGTGCGTGATCAGCAGCACGCTCATATCGTTCTGGTGCTCCTGCTTCACCTGGTTGATTCCCGCCGACACGATCTTCAGCGCATCGATGTCGAGACCGGAATCGGTCTCGTCCATGACCGCGAGCGTCGGCTCGAGCATCGCCAGCTGAAGAATCTCGTTGCGCTTCTTCTCACCCCCAGAGAAGCCGTCGTTCACGGAGCGCTCCGCAAACGCCGGATCCATCCCCAGCATTTCCATCTTCGAGATCAGCAGATCCTGAAAGTCGAAGATGTCGATATCCTCGTCCCGATGCGAGTTGAGGGAGGTCCTCAGGAAATTGGCGATTGACACGCCGGGGATCTCGACCGGATACTGAAACGCCAGAAAGATCCCCGCACGAGCCCGATCGTCCGGCTCCATGTCGAGAATGCTCTCCCCACGGAAGAGGACGTCTCCTTCGGTCACTTCGTAGGCGGGATGCCCCGAAATTACCTTCGCGAGGGTACTCTTACCAGACCCATTTGGGCCCATGATGGCATGGATCTCCCCCTCCTTCACTTCCAGATTCACGCCCCGGAGGATCTCCGTCCCATCCTCCGCTACCTCGGCGTGCAAATCGACGATCTTGACCAGCGGCTCGGCCATTCAGTCCCTCCCGGGCGCCTCGCGACGCGGATAGTCCGGTGTCATCAACTTCCCGAGCCCGATTTCCGCGGCGAGAATTCACCTTGGAGAAACGGGCTCGGCGCGTTGCCAAGAATGATTCTCCTTATCAATCGAAAGGTAGGCTTCACGCTGAGGCATGTCAAGCCGAAGGTTGGCTGGGCAGAAGCATATGCCGAACCCCTTTACGAGCGGGCGCGATGTCCGGATCTTGCGTCGACGAACGAGGGTAGATTCGGCTGCGAGGATCGTGCTCGCCGCCGTTCACAGGGAGGCACAATGACGTACCCAGGTGAAGAAGTGGAGGAGGGTGAGGGGGGACCAGGCGGGTTCGCTCGGGATCCGCAGGCCGAGCCGCGCACGATCTTGGTGTTGGGTGGCGGGGGGATGAAAGGGATCGCCCATGTCGGGGTGATCAAGGCGTTGGAGGAATCGGGGATCCGGCCCGACGGGATCGTTGGGACGAGCATCGGGGCGCTGACCGGTGCATTGCTGGCGGGTGGGCTGGGATGGCGGGAGTTGGCGGAGGTAGTGCGACGGTTGAAGCGGGAGGACATCATTGCGTTCAACCGGCGAGCGTTGTGGTTCGGGGGAGTCAGGGCATCCTCCGTTTTCGAGGATAGGCCATTTCGCGAGTGGCTCGACCGCATCCTGCCGGCGGCGTATTTTGCCGAGCTGATCACACCGCTGCGGATCAACGCCACATCGCTGGTGACCGGGCAGGAGGTGTGGTTCGGCGATGACCATCTGAACGACGTGCCTCTGCTGGACGCGGTGTACGCGTCGTGCGCCCTGCCGATCTATTTTCCGCCCGCGAAGCTGGGCGGAGACGTGTTGGTGGACGGCGGAGTGGTGAATGCTCTTCCGCTATCGGAAGCGGCGGCGTGGGGAGGCGACCGAGTGATCGCGGTCGACGTGGGTTCCGACCTCGTCCCGCCGCAGGCCGGCTACTTCGACCAGGGTCTGATCGCGATCCACGACCGGGTGCTCAACCTGACACTCGTCCGTCACCGGGCCGATTGTCTGGAGCAGCATAGTCATCTGCCGCTGCTGTACATCCGACCGAAGATCGGACACCTGCCGACGTTCGACTTCGACCGCAATCAGTTCTTCATGGAGGAGGGGTACCGAGCCGCTCGCGAGGCACTGGCCGCAGCGGAAGCGGCATAGGCCCGGGAGGATCAAGGTGGCGAGGAGGGAGTGGCGGCGGGTGGGGACGCTGCGCCCTCCGAATGGAAAGCGGCGAAGAAGGCGGTATACATCAGGTTCAACCGCGACACCGATTCAGGCGCCGCGCGCGACAGAAGCGTGATGATCTCGTCTCGCTGTCCGAGGAGGGCGTCGATCTCGGCTCGGCGTGCGGGATTCGCGACCTGCCCGCGACGGGACTGAAGCTCCGAGAAGACACCTACCATCAGCTGTCTCGCCCGTTCATAATTCGCGCGCTGCGATTCGGCGAGCGCCGCGCCGAGGCGGGCTTCGACGTCGAGAATCGCGAGATCCGAGGCCATCTCCTCGATTCGGTCCTCCAGACTCTGAGCCCGCCTCCACTGGGGCACGAATCCGAGCAAGAAGCTGATCGTCAGGGCGGCGACCAACAGGCCGATTCGCGTTGCCCGCGAGCGGCTGAGCGACCGAGGCTTTCCGTTCACATCCCTCCTCGTCCGTGGGGCCGGGGTTCCGCTTCGTCTTGGTTCCCGGTCAAGCGATCGACGGTTCTTGTGTCTTTGGTCAAATCAAATGGCCGTGTCAAGGTATACCGGGCTGATCCTCGGCGACCTCTGCCCGAACCGTGCCGCGTTACGGCCACTCCCGTTGAGTGAGCAGGATCGCGCCCGCGGCGAGCAGGGCGGTTCCATAGAGCAATGCAAACGCTATCGCACCCCACTCGAGCGATCCGAAGAGCAGTCCGTCCCAGATCGCCTGGAAGGCACCGAGTGGGGGCAGGACCAGCAGAATCGTCTGACGGACTGTGGGCGCGGCCTGGCTGAGTGCGAGGTTCAGGAGCTGGGGGAAGAAGGTCGGGAGGAAGAAGAGGAAGGCGAGCCAGGTGTCGCCGCGCGGGAGAAAGACCGAGAAGAAGGCGATCAAGCCGCCGTACACGATGGCCGTGATGGCGGGCAGAATGAGGCCGGACCAGCCGCCGAGCACCGTGCCCCAGGCCACTAGCTGGCCAAGGACGAGAAAGAGGACCGCAGCGGCGAACGAAAGGAGGTAGGCGAGCATCCAGCGGGTGCCATAATACGCGAGGGGGGAAGTTGGATGAGCGAAGATGAGGCGGGAATAGCCGCGATCCCGGTCGGTCGAGACGAAGCCGCCGAGGAGAACGATCATCGAAAGCGCCGCGAGATGGGATACTGCGGCGGAGATTCCGAGCGGGCCGAGAGCCACGGCGCCGGGGTCGAAGCCCTCGTGCTGATGGAAGCCGGGTTCGAGGGCGAAGAGCAGGACGGCGATCGGCACCAGGCTGGCGAGTCGCCAGCGCACGTCACGAAGCATGATCGCGATCATGCTCGGGGCTCCTCGAGTTGAGCGACGCGTTCGAGGAAGAGCTCCTCGAGAGAGTTTCGACCCGATGGAGTCACCTCGCCAGCAAGCCTGCCGTTGTGGAGGAGAAGCACCCTGGTCGCGAGGCGTTCAACCTCCGAAAGGTTGTGCGAGGCCAGCACGAGGGTTCGGCCCGGATGTGCAGTGAGCCAATCCGCAATGATGGGTCGAAGCTCGGCGATCCATACGGGGTCGAGGCCATCGGTGGGTTCGTCGAGGACCATCAGCCGGCGATCACCGAGGAGGGCCTGGGCGATGGCGAGCCGCTGGAGGTTGCCCTTAGAAAGTGCGGCAACGCTGCGATCGGCAAGGGGCGTCAGCCCCAGTCGGTCGAGGCATGCATCCGCCTGTTCCCAGGTATCGTCGCCGATGTCACCGAGCATCGCGTACGCTCGCAACGCGCTGCGAACGGTCCACCGGCGAGGAATGGCCACGCGTTCAGGGACGTACGCCACGCCGTGCCGTTGCGCGTACGAACGTGGCGGCAACCCACCCACGAGGACGGTGCCAGACGATGGTCGGAGATATCCCAGAAGGATCCCCAGCAGCGTACTCTTGCCTGCACCGTTCAACCCGACGATTCCAACCGCCGCTCCGGTCTCGATTTCGAGCGTCAGGCCGTCGAGTGCCCGCACCTGCTTCCCAGCCGGCAACAGTCCCTGACGACGATAGGATTTCGTCACTCCCCTGAGTTCGATCATTCGGGTAGTGTGGCGTGTCGGTGTGGCGAGATGCCAGCTTCGTTCGCCGCGCTCTGGGGCGGCAATCGGTATATTTTCTGCACCCCCGGGTGCCCATGAGCTTGCCCGATCCTGGATCCGGGCCCGAATCCGATAAGGGTTCGCGGGTCGCCCCCGACGTTACGGGCCGCCGGCCGCTCCCCGAACTCCTCCGGTGGATCGGCGGCCACGTTCGCGGCTTTCATGCCGCTATCGGTGTCTTTCTCACGCTCGGACTCGTTCTCGCCGCCTCGGCGCTGATCCTGTTCGCGGTGACGGCGGCGCTGGTCATGGACGGTGCGACCCAGGCGCTGGATGAGGCAATCCTTCTCTGGTTCAACCGCTACGCCACACCGCGGCTGGACGGTGCCGCCGTCGAGCTCACGTCGCTCGGCTCCGCGTACGTTACCATTCTGGCGGTCATCGTCGCATCGGCCTTCTTCTGGGAGTCGCGGCATCGTTACTCCGCTGCGCTACTCTGGGTGGCGCTGGTCGGTGGATGGGTGTTGAGTCGGATGCTGAAGACGCTCTTCGATCGGCCCCGTCCGAATCTCTTCGAGTGGCGCGTTCCGTTCGCCGCCGAGTCGTCGTACCCATCGGGACACTCGATCTCCGCGATGGCGGTCTACGCCACGCTCGCCTACCTCGTCTTGCGCCAGGAGTCGTCCCCTGCGCTGAAACGTGTCACAATTGCGGTCTTTGCGGCAATCATCTGCGTCGTCGGCCTAAGCCGAGTCTACCTGGGTGTGCATTACCCCGCCGACGTCGTGGGAGGGTACCTCATCGGGTTCGCATGGGCTACCACTTGCGCGCTTGGATTCGAAGGGATCTCGTATTTCCGCGGACGGCGCCCGGAAGTCATTGGCTATCGCGAGAAAGCGTAGGATCTATGGCTCGAACTCTTCATCACTCGATGGTCGCTGCCGAGGGAGGAGAGCCTCTGCATTGGCTCTACCTGTTGCACGGTATATATGGCAGCGGTCGCAACTGGGCGAGCATCGCCCGGCGCCTGGTAGAGGGGCGTCCGGAATGGCAGGTCGTCCTGGTGGATCTGCGGCTTCACGGCCGTTCGACCGGCTTCGAGCCACCGCACACCGTCGAACGATCGGCGGAGGATCTCACGAATCTCGAACGGTCGCTCGATCACCCGGCGGACGCAGTGCTGGGCCATTCGTTCGGGGGCAAGGTGGCGCTTCTCAGAGCGGGGTCTGGTCCTCCTCTCGGCCAGGTCTGGGTCGCCGATTCCACCCTGCGGACAGGTGAACCCGAAGGCAGCGCGTGGGAGCTCATCGACATCGTCCGTGGACTACCCGATCGATTCCTGTCGAGGGACGAAATCGCCGACGCTCTGCTCGAGCACGGCTACCCGCGAGGCGTCGGTCAGTGGCTCGCGATGAACCTCGAGCGCGAAGGTGACGCGTTTCGTTGGAAACTAGACTGGGAGGGTGTCGAGGAGCTGCTAATAGACTACTTCCAGACCGAAATCTGGGGCATCGTGGAGCAGCCACCCGCAGAGACTAGCATCCACATCATCAAGGCTCGCGCCTCCAATGCGATCGATCCAGCCACGGTCGAGCGGATCGAGCGGGCGGGTGAGCAAAGCCATCGGGTGTTCCTTCACACGATCGATGGGGGGCACTGGATGAACATCGACAATCCGGATGCAGTCGTGGAACTACTCGTCGAGCACCTCTAGAGCGCAGCCTGCTTTCAACAGCCTTCCAGAAGGCCGTAGGCTGCAGCTTCGCAACGCTTTTGTGAATCAAAGGAGGTGTTTCAAAGCTTCCATCTGCGCCCGCACCGACACGCCTGCCGTACCGCCCGGAGCCGACCTCGCCTCGAGTGACTGGAGGGGATCGAACAATCCGTCGAGATTCGCATCAGCGAACTCTTTCGAGATTTCGATGAACCGGTCCCGCGGAAGCTCCGATAGAGAGCAACCGAGCTCTTCCGCGGCGCGCACGAGCCGCCCAATGCGTTCGTGGGCTTCTCGGAAAGGTATCCCCTCGCGGACGAGGAAATCGGCCAGATCGGTCGCGAGCATCGCCGGGTCGACGGCGGCTGCACAGCGGTCCACGTCGAAGGTCATCGTCGAGATACTCCCGGCGACGGCGGGAAGCAGGGTTTCCAGCTCATCGACCGCGTCGAAGAGCGCCACTTTGTCTTCCTGGAGGTCTTTGTTGTACCCGGTTGGCAGTCCCTTGAGCAGGGCGAGCGTGCCAACCAGCCCGCCGATGAAGCGACCCGCCTTTCCCCGCGCAAGCTCCATCGCGTCCGGATTCCGCTTCTGTGGCATGAGCGAGCTTCCGGTCGAGTACGTATCGGCGAGCCTCACGAAGCCGAACTCGGCGGACGCGAACAGGATGACGTCTTCCGCCAGGCGCGAGAGGTGAACGCCAAGAGTCGACGCGACGAAGAGGATTTCCGCGACCCAATCTCGATCGCCGACCGCGTCGATGCTGTTCTGCGTGACGGCGAGGAATCCGAGCTCGTCACGAAGGAACTCCCGATCGATCGGGAACGGACAGCCGGCGATGGCACCGGACCCGAGAGGGAGAGTTCCGACGCGTTCGCGGGTCCCGGCGATCCGCTCTCGGTCCCGGGAAAGCGCCCACGCGTGCGAGAGGAGCCAGTGCGCTGCGGCGATCGGCTGAGCCCGCTGGAGGTGAGTATAAGACGGCATCACCGTCGCGACATTTGGCTCGGCCTGTGACAGCAGGGCCGCCTGGAGGTCCCGAACCAGTGAATCGATCCGGTCGAGGGCGCGGAGGGCCCACAATCGCGTGTCGGTCGCCACTTGATCGTTCCGCGAGCGACCCGTGTGCAGTCTACCGGCGACCGCGCCGACTTGCTCACGAAGCAATCTTTCGACAAGGGTATGGATGTCCTCGTCTGCGGCTGCATGCCACCGGGCCGAGTCGAAGCTCCGCAGGCGCTCCGCGACCTGCTCCAGACCCTCCCGGAGCGTCGAAGCCTCGTCCTCGGTCAAGACCTCTGCCCGGCCCAAGGCGGTGGCCCACGCCAGGCTTCCTTCGATGTCCTCACGCCAGAGGCGATGGTCCACCGGAAGGGACCGATTCAGGCGATCCATCTCGACCGAGGGAGATCCCTCGAATCGTCCGCCCCAGAGGCGGGTCGATTGGACAGCTCCGGCATCTGGCTGCTCCATGGCTCTCCTGGCTCGCAATATCAGAATCGAAACGGGGCAGGCGCGCCCTTCCACGCCCGCCCCGTGAGTCGAGAGCGCAAATCAATCGACCGACAGCTCATATGTCGAGGGCAACAGCGATCTCGTCGCAGGCATGCAGTTTCGGGCAGCTGCGACAGTCTGCCCAGACCTTCTGGGGGAACTCGTCCTTGGGAACGGTCTCAAAGCCGAGGCGACCGAAGAAGGCGGGATTCAGGGTCAGGGCGAACACCCTGGCGATTCCCAGGTCGCGGGCGCTCTCGAGCAGACCCACGACGACCTGCCGACCCAGACCCGCTCGCTGGAGCGGGGGGTCCACGGCGAGCGAGCAAACCTCTGCCAAGCCCTCTCCGTAAACCCGCAGCGCCCCGCACGCCGCGACGCGTCCGCTTTCGTCGCAGGCGACGATGAACTCTCGGAAGTTCCGCGCGAGGTCATCGTAGCCCTTCGGCAGCATCAAGTTGTGCTCCGCGAAGTGACGGATGAGGGGTTCGACATCCCTCATATCGGAGATCTTCGCGGGCCGCACGACGATCTCACCGACAGGCTCATTGCGAGGCGGATCTCCAACCGGCTGCGTCGTGGCCACAGCTGACTCGCTCGACAGGTCGAGCGCGGCGTTCACCCACCGTGGGGAAATCTGAACGATCATGCCTGCAGGACCCCCTCGAGGATCTTCACGCCTTCGATAAGGTCTTCATCCGTGGTGGTGAGCGGTGGCACCAGCCGGACGACCCGTGGACCCGCACCGACCAGGAGCAGCTGTCGGTCGAGCGCCGCAGAGACGATCTCGGCGGCGGGCACTGTGAGCTCGATCCCCCATAGGAGGCCCGTTCCACGGACGGCGACGACTTTCTCGTTGGCGAGCGCGATCGCTCCCAACATCTCCGACACGACCTCGCCTTTCCGTCGAACCGCCTCGAGGAAGCCTGGTTCCCCGATCTTTCGACAAACGGCAAGGGCCGCAGATGCGACGAGCGGTCCGCCGCCGAAGGTGGTGGCATGGTCCCCCGGCTGGATCGCGGACGCCACTCGGTCGGTCAGGAGGACGGCTCCCATCGGTAGGCCGCCGGCGAGGGGCTTCGCCAAAGTCATGATATCCGGTTCGATGCCGCTCGCGTCGTGAGCCCAAAGCCTTCCGGTTCGGCCGAGGCCAACCTGGACTTCGTCGAAGATCAGGAGAGCTTCCGCCGCATCGCACGCCTCGCGCACGGATTGCAGAAACTCATGGGGGACCGGGAGTATCCCACCTTCTGCCAGAATCGGCTCGATGATCACCGCCGCCGTCTGCTCGCCGCTGACAACCCGTCCGAGTTCCCCGACGTCTCCCACAGAAAGGAACCGGACACCGGGCATCAGGGGCTGGAACGGCTCCTGAAACGCGGATCGGTCGGTTGCGGCCAGTGCGCCGAAAGTGCGGCCGTGGAAGCTCCCGCGGAACGCCACGATCTCGACCTTGTCCCTCGACCGCTCCCGAGACCACCGCCGCGCGAACTTGAAGGCCCCTTCGTTCGCCTCCGCCCCGCTGTTACAGAAGAAGACGCGATCGGCAAAGGAACGTTCGGTCAGCCAGGCTGCCAGTTCAGTCCCTGGCACGGTTCGGTACAGGTTGGAGGTGTGGACCAGGCCGGTGTCGAGGGCAGCCCGGACGGCGTCGTCGAAGGCCGGATCGCCATAACCGAGCGCGTTCACGGCGATGCCGCTGACGAAGTCGAGATAGCGCCTCCCGTCCTCGGCGATGAGGCGGGACCCCTCCCCCCCGACGAATACGGGCCCGGCGGGTCGATAGACTTCCAGCAGAGAACCGGTATCCTCACTCACAGGCAGCGTCATTTCGATTCGCCACGTGTTCGGGTTTCGGGTCGAGGGGTGAATCAGGTTCTCGGTGAGGCCGCGGGAAGCTCCTGACGCACGATAGTCGTACCCGCTTCGGGATCGGAGAGCAGGTTCAGCCCACCGATCCGTACCTCTTGCACGCCCGCCCTCGCGGCCCGCATTGCCGCCCTCAGCTTCGGAACCATCCCGCCGCTCGCGACGCCGCTGGAGATCAGCACCTCCAGCTCTTCGGTCGTAACCCTTGGAATTCGTTGCCCGTCGCGTAACACACCGGGAACGTTCGAGACGACGAGGAAGCGCCGCGCATGGAGTGCCGACGCGACTGCGGACGCGGAATCGTCCGCATTGACGTTCAACGCGCCGCCGTCGGGTCCACGCGAGACCGGCGAGACAACCGGGATGATACCGTGGTCGAGAAGTGCGTGCAGAAGGCCCGTTCGGACTTCGCTGATCTGCCCAGTACGTCCGAGCTGACCTCCACGCGCGGGGACCGCCTCCAAAGTAGGGCCGTCCTCACCAGAGATTCCCGCCGCCGTCACCCCGGCTCCGATCAGCGCCGCTACGAGCCGCTTGTTGACGATTCCGGAGAGTACCATCGACACTGCCCGGAGCGCCGCCGGCGTCGTCACCCGGAGGCCTTCAGACCACTCGGGTTCCGCACCGAGCGCGCGTTGTAGATCCGTTACCTCCTTGCCCCCACCATGGACGACGACCACGCCCCGCGGAGAAGCGGCAACCGCTGCGGCGAGCCGGGCGGTCCAGGTTGGGTCGTCGACCTCATTCCCGCCAACCTTGACGACGGTGGCTCCTTCCATCAGCTCACGTCAGCCCCTCGGTTTCGCGCCACCCTTGCATCAGATTCAGGTTCTGGAGGGCCTGTCCAGCTGCCCCCTTGAGCAGGTTGTCCTCCGCCGCAAGCACCATCAGCAGCGGAGAGCTGACGCCGGCAAGCGGGACGGCAGCTATCGACAACAGGTTCGTTCCGACGACGCCGGCCAGTGAGGGAGTCCCGTCGCGCAACACTTCCACAAACGGCTCCTCGCCATAGTCTTCTTCGTAGACTCCTGCCGCCCCCGTCGCTGATAGCTCCTCCACGAGCGGGACGTAGATGGTTTCCAGGATCCCGCGACGCACGGGGAGCAGGTGAGGAGTGAACACCAGCTCTGGCGGCCGCTCCCCAGCAAGCCTCTCGACCTGATCCCGCATCTCCGCCAGGTGTCGGTGAACGTTGCCTACCGCGTACGCACGAAAATTCTCGGCCGCCTCGGCAAAGAGAAAATCCCGCTTCGGCGACCGCCCCGCACCCGTGATCCCGGATGCCGCATCGATGACGACCGGCGCCTCGCCCACCAGCCCTCGCCGTACCAACGGTGCAATCGCCAAGATCGCAGCCGTCGGATAACAACCCGGATTCGCAACCAGCTCTGCATCCGCAATCTGGTCCCGATACAGCTCGGGAAGCCCGTAGACGGCGCCCCGCGCCCATTCGGGCATCTCCTCCGTCACCACCCGCAGATCCGCGGATAGATCGATCCCCCGCGCACCCGCCCGACGGATCCTCTCCACCCATCGCATCGACGCCCCGTGGGGAAGGCACGAGAACACCGCCTCCACTTCCTCCAGCCGGGCATCTTCGGCCCGGATCATCGGGATATCGGGCGCGCCTCGCACAACCCGATTCAGCGGCTTCCCTGCCTCGCTTTCGGACGTCGCGAACGCGACCCGGAGCCTGGGATGGCCGGTGATGAGCCGGACCATTTCCCTGCCAGTATAACCGGTAGCTCCCAGCACACCGACGGGGAGCAGTGAGGATTCATGCATCATGAGCGAAATATATTCACTTTCCCCGCTTCGTCAAGCCAAAGGAGCGCCAAACTAGAGGGTGGAAGCCTTTGGCGCACGTGTGGTACTGCATGGGTTGGGGCGCTCGAGATGGTGGCGCTTGCGATGTGGAGAAGAGGGGGCCCCCGGTTGGGGTTCGTTTCTATTCGAGAGGGTCGGCGCTTCTCGGTCGGGCAGACGACCGTGCCCTTCTGGCCGCAGGGCTCTTGACGATGGTTAGTGTGGTTTTGGGGGGTGTTCGGATGAGTCGAGGTACAGCTTGGCGGACCGACGAAGAGAGGGAGCGTTGCCCTCGGGCGGGGGGTTCGGGTAATATGCGGCTTCCGCAGGGTCATTTCGAACGTCGGAGCCGACAGGGGGACACATGAGCGGGAGCGCATCGAGGAGTCTGGGGTTGTTGCTGATCGGACCGCTCGTCCTGGTGGGATGTGAAAGCGGCGGAGGGGGAGGAGGGGAGGAAGCGGCACGAGTGGAGATCGTGGAGCCGGCTGAAGGGAGCACCGTGTCAGGTACGGAGGTTCCGGTGGTGCTGGAGACGTTTGGTGCTCAGGTGGAGGCAGCCGACAACCGGCAGACGGAGGGACGTGGGCACCATCACATTTACCTCGATCAAGATGTCGCATCGGCGAGCGAGCCGATTGCGGCGGGAGTCGACGGAATTGTGCACATGGGCGACGGATCGGAGGAGTACATGTTCACTGGCGTTACTCCTGGCGAGCACCGGTTGATCGCCGTGTTCGCGTATGGAGATCACACCCCGATTGGGGAGGTTCGGGCAGATACGGTGACCTTCACCGTCGGGCCGTAGGCCTCGGAATTCAGCTGCTGTTGGCTGGAATCGAGAGAGCCACCGCGACCATGCGTCTGCGGTGGCTCTTGTTTGTTCGGTGCGAAGGTCGAAGAGAAATCGTGCAGGTCAAGGCACGCGACGAGCTGCGAGTGAGCGTACTTTCGTACCCGCAGGGAGCGGCGAGGAAGCGTAACGCGGAGCTGCGCGATTTATCAACAGCCTTCTAGCTGCCGGCGAGGCCCCGCAGGCGAGTGCTGACGGAATCCAGATGCGTCGGGCTGCGCAGGATGACGAGGATGGTGTCGTCCCCGGCGACGGTTCCGACGATCTCGGGCCACTCTTCCCAATCGAGGGCGACGGCGATCGGCTGGGCGCCACCGGTCAAAGTCTTGACCACGAGGAGGTTGCCGACGCCGTCCGCGCCGAGATACAGGGCGGGAAGGAGCCTCGCGAGAGCGGGAGTAGGGTCGGTGATGTGGGTGGGGATGGTGTACGCCGAGCCGCCTTCATCGTCTGGCACCTTGACCAGTCCGAGCTCCCGAATGTCACGCGAGAGGGTAGCCTGGGCGACATCGACACCGCGTCTAGCCAGTTGCTCTCGGAGGACCTCCTGTGAGTGGACACGTTTGTGCCGCACGATGTCGAGGATCTCTGAATGGCGCTGAGGCTTGTGCACCGTGGTGTGGGATCGTGAAGGGAATCGTCGGAGTGCGGAGATCTTAGGGACCCTCGGTCAGGCCCGGCAAGACCTCTGTCGAGTACGATCCCCCGTTCAGGGAAGGGTTTCCGGTTCGTAGTCGTCACCGATCGCCGAGATCGTGATGAGCAGGGCGCTTGGCTGGGTGGCGGTGATGTCGTGCGCGTGACCGGGGCCGAAAAAGAGGACCTCGCCCTCACGGAGCCGGTGCTCACCGTCGTCGGAGCGGTACTCGATGTTCCCCTCGATCACGTGGATCGTCAGCGGGCTGTCGGCTTGATGTGTTCCGATCACGTTCCCTTCGTCCATCGCCACCAGAACGAGTCGCATTCGTCCGGCCTTCGCCAGGGTCCGTCCGGCGCGCCCTCCGTGGCGGAGATCTTCCTCTCGCCGCAATTCCTCGATCGCCTCCCGAAGTCTGAACGTGAGCATTGGTCCCGAAAGCGGGCGATTGATCGACGACATGCGGGCCTCCCGTGGAGGGTTGGTGGCGGTCGGTGGGGATGAATCGGGATGCAAAGAGGGGACCGGACGGGGGCGGCAAGGAAGCGCGCGCCCGAAGGAAGCATCCGTTACCATGCGGAGCTGCGGGATTTTATCGAGGGCCGTTTCGAAGGCTGACAGCGCGGCCTCCGGAAGGCCGAAGAGAAATCGTGCAGGTCAAGGCGCGCGACGAGATGCGAGTGAGGCGTACTTTTGTACGCCGCAGGGAGCGGCGAGGAAGCGCAACGCAGAGCTGCGCGATTTATCGAAGGCCTTCTAGTACCAGTAGGTGAGGCCGAAGTACCAACGGGCATCCAGGTCTTCGTCATCGAGGGGCTGAAGTCGTTCGATGGTGACGGCGTCATCGAAGAAGCTGATACCGAAGCCAACCGAACTGCGGAAGCCGTCCGTCTGGCGGGCTCCGAGGCGGAAAAGGGCCGGCTCGAGCGAGGAGTCGATTTCCGTCCAGCCAGTCTCCGCCAGGAGCACGAGGTTCGGGCGGAGCGGTGGGATGAGGAAGAGGCCGACCCGGGCGAGGGGCTGTGCGGATCGAGGGGGCAGTCCGATCAGAAAGCGGCCGCGGCCAAGGATTGCCGTCGAACCTCCGAACTCATTCGACTCGTAACCACGGAGCCCTTCGATCGAGCCAAATCGAAAGAGTGCCTGTGGCGGAGCGTCGCCGTGGACGTGTCCCGCGTCGCCACGGGCAGCCAGGGTGAACGGACCCAGGCTGTACCGCGCGCTGATCAATCCGATCACGCGCTGGTACTGGAAGTCACCGAAAGCGGCTTGGGTTTCAATCCGGGTAAGAAGGCTGTTGCCGATTCCGAAAGCACCAGGACCCGCGGAGTATTGCGTTCCGAGTTCCAGAGCCAGCAGGTCTCCCGGTTCCACGCCGGCCAGGCCTTCGGGGTCATCGAGGGTCCCGAAGAGGAATCGGTCAGTGTTGACTTCGACTGAGTCCTGGCGCTCGTAGCGGAGGGTGCCACGGCCGCTCCAGCGGTTGCGTTGGGCGATCACCGAAGTCGCCCCCCCGATCGCATCGTAGTAGTCGCGCGGATCCGAGCCCCAGATGAACGCGGGGAGGGTGTAGAGCCAATCCCAGGAGAAAGTAGGTCGGAATGTCTGGATATCCCGGAGCTCCCGGTAGACCGAAGCTTCGAAGCCCCAATCGATTTCGTCGCCGGGCAGTGGTGTGACGGCAGCCCCCCGTCGGTAGGCGAGCTCGCCGCGAACGGTTTGTTCCGCGAACGCCCAGCCGAGTGTGCCGTAGACCTCCCAGCGATCTCGAGTGGGGTTGGGTGGGATCAGGTGGCCGCCAACCCCGACGAAGAGGCCCTCGACTCGATTGTAGCGGAAGAGGTGATTGCCTCGGTCGTAATAGAGCTGCACCTGGGTCCCGGTTTCGGGGGCATCCTCGGCCGACACCGCGAGGCGGAGGTCGGCGAAGTCGGCGATTGCGAGATCGGACTCCTCGTGGCCCACCGGAGCCCTCCAATCCTCGAACGCCGCACGTTGATCACCCAGATTCCAGGTGAGCTGAACCAACTCTCCCGTGGGCATCCAGCCCGTATTCAACTCCAGGTCGGTGACGCGGTTCACCACCCTGGCGGTAACGCCGCCACCGATGAGCTGCGATTCGAAGAGGATATCGCGTCTTTGCCGGAACGGTAGCCAGAACTGTCCCTCCCACAGCGCGTTCTCCAGCTCGAGAAAGGTCTGCACCTGACCGAAGGAGCGAGGCAGCGTCCTCTCTTCACCGGGAAAGGCAAGGCGGGCCCGCGCAACGGCAGCTCGATTCACATCGATGGAGAAGGTTCCGACGAGGAGCTGAACATCGTCGTCAACGGCTGTTGTTCGAGGACGCACGGTAATCGGTACGAGCGTCACCGTTTCGTCCGGGAGTCTGATCCGGAGGGTGTCCCCAGCGATGTAGCTGTAGTACGCGGGGCCGCTCGCCCCGAAGGGGTTGATCGCGGCGCGCCCGCCCAGAGGGGTGTAGATCCGAAGCCCGTAGAGGTGCGGAATGACCCAGACCCTCTCGTAGATCGTTGCGAGCGTATACGGTAAGGGTACGAGGACCCGCGTCCGGTGGCCGATCACCTCCTGGTGCAGGTACCCCCGACGTTCCCACCGGACCTCGGAGACCAGCTCGTCGACCGTCGCCGGAAGGTCGGCCACGCCCAGCGTGTCGGCAGAGATCGAGATCTGCATCGTCGTCTGCACGTCCGCCCGGTAGTCCCGCAGCGCCGGGGGCACTTGCCCAATGGCCGCGATGGTCCGGGTCACGAGGGACTCGGTCGCCGGAGAGTCGAAGATCCGAATCGTGTCCGGAGTCTGGACCAGGAGGGCGGCAGCGAGAGCGAATGCGATCATCGAGCGGGTGTGAGGGCGTATGTTCGCCGTATGTCGGGATTCGGCGACCCGCGGCGCGAGGTTCGCGCGGTCGGCCGGCTGCGGTGGGCAAGGGTCGAGCCATCGAGCACGCTGGCGGGAGGCAACGGTTCGCGAGGCTCGAGGCGAGGCTCGCTACCCTCTGCAGTCGATCACGCGGGATCGCAGGATCCAGTCAGCAGCGATCCAGGTCCGCTCGGATTGCAGCCGCTACCCCGGGATCATCCGAAATCAAGCCGGCCACACCCCTGCACAGGAGGTGTCGGATGCGCTCCGGGGAATTGACCGTCCAGACGACAACCGGGATTTCTTCCCTGTCGAGCTCGGAAAGGATGACGTCGAGGCCACCATCGTCCCGCAAGCAAAGCCCCTGAGCGTCACAGTTCACAAATTCCCGGATTGTCCGCGGTCCCCAGCGGTTCGCGAGCAGATAGCGATGCAGCTCGGGGGCAACCTCAGCGATGCGACAAATGATGGTGGGCTCGAAGGAGGAAACGACGATTCGCCCCTCGAGCTGAAAGGATCGGATGATCCGCGCCGCTTCTTCCTCGACGCCAGCCGCCTTCAGTTCAATGTTCACCCATGCTCCCGCAGCCGCGGCCCAGGCCAAGGCCTGTTCCAGGGAAGGGACCGTCGCGTTCGTCGAGCGTTCGATGGTCGCCCAGGGCAAACCGGAGACGCGGCCCGTTGCCGACGTCGTTCTGGCGAGTGTGTCGTCGTGAATGACGACCGGCACTCCATCCGCGCTTCTCTGGACGTCGAGCTCGACTCCATCCGCGCCGAGCTCGACGGCCCGTGCGAGAGACCGGAGCGTGTTCTCGGTCGCCTCGCGTCGGGCACCGCGATGCCCGAGGACGAGGGGTCTCGGGAACGGAGTCATGGGGTGGTCGAGATTTCGGACATAGCTGAACCGAAGTCAGAGTGCAGCCGAATATGCACCGAGCCGGCACGGGCGCCTCATGGCGTACTCGGGGCCTCACCCGAGCCTTCACAATGCGGTCCAGACGAGGAAGCCAATGTAGGTGGCGAGGAGTATGCCGCCCTCCCATCGGTAGATCCGACGGTTCACCAGGACGAGGGGGAGGAGGAGGGCGCTGATGGCAATCGCGATCGGCGCGTCGACTCGCAGAACCGTCTGGCTGATCGGAATAGGCCGAACGATCGCCGAGACGCCGAGGATCAGGGCCACGTTGAAGATGTTCGAACCTACGACGTTTCCGATCACGATCTCGCCCTCGCTCCGTCGAGCCGCGCTGATCGAGGCGGCCAGCTCGGGCAGCGACGTTCCGAGGGCCACCAGCGTCAACCCGATGACGACCTCCGAGATATCAAAGGTCACGGCGATCGCAACGGCCGAATTGACGAGCAATTCCGCTCCGGTCGCCAGTACGACGAGCCCGAGGACCGCGAGCAGCAGGTCTCGGCCAAGGCTGTGTTGCGGGCCGTCGATTTGGTGTTCCTCGATTACGCGCTCCGGGTCGAGCGACTGACGCCGTGCGTCGACCGCGAGAAATCCGAGGTACGTCACGAACAGCAGGAGAAGGATCGCTCCTGCTACCCCGGAGATCGATCCGCTAACCCCGAACACTGGCACGAGGATGGCGAACCCGATCATGATCGGGATGTCGCGGACCACGATTTCCCGCCGGACGGTGATGCCGCTGATCAGCGCAGTGACGCCCAGGATGAGTGCGATGTTGGCGATATTCGAACCGAGAACGTTACCGATGGCAAGGCTTCCGTTTCCTTGGTAGGAGGCGACGACACCGACCAGAAGCTCCGGAGCGGACGTTCCGAACGAGACGAGCGTCAGCCCGAGGAGGAGCTTGCTCACGCCGAGCCGGGCGGCGATCCGCGCGGCACCGTCGACGAGCCACTCGGCGCCGTAGAAGAGCCCCGCTAGGCCGACGGGAAAGAGAAGAAAGTCGAGAAGCAACCGACGATGGGATGCGAGAACGAGGACTCAGCCGCCGAGTGGACGCGCAACGAGAATCCCGGTGGCCCGTCTGATATCCTCAACGTACTCGGCGACGGGCGAACGGGTGATTTCGACGACCCCACCGGACAACGGCGCATGGAGCACTCGCATAATGCCGTCGTCGTCGCGGTACGCGAACGCCGCGTGCGTCACGTCGAGGCCTTCGATGGAGGTCGCCACTCGCCGAAGTAGTGAAGGCGCGAGGTGTAGCCCTTCCGTACACCGACAGCGGTCGCCGAATCGTCCAATCGAGGCTCCGTCTCGCTCGCGTCGCTACACCCGCTGATCGGTTGAGGTAGCGCGGCCGCGGCTGCCAAAGCGGCGAGCCGACGAAGCGCGTCACGGCGTCCCAGGCCTCGATCGTTCATCGCGATGTCGTGGGTGCATGATCTTGGCCACGGTGGCGGCCGGAGATCCCCCTCAAGCTGTTCGAACGGGGCCACATCCGAACTACTGGCGGACCGATGGAAGAGATGGGCCTATCCACCCCATTGGAGCATTCCTTCACCTTCCTGTACAAGAGCAACGTGGGTGACGGTCTGTGGGAGCATGAGCTCGATCACGTATTCATCGGCCAGACCGACGAGACCCCCCGTCCCGATGTCGTGGAAGTCGCGGAGTGGGGTTGGACGCCGGAGACGAGAGTGCAGGAGCAATTGTGGCCGTCCAGCCCGGCATCTTCACCGCTTGGTTCCCCATCGCTTACGAGCAACTCCGTTGGCAGCGAGCCGAAGGCGTCATCACGCTTCCCTGGTAGATTCCAGTGGTTGCTCGGATGTCTCCAGCCCACGGTCGGGGAGCGGTCGGTCCAGGCGGTCGGTCCAGAC
This sequence comes from Gemmatimonas sp., assembly GCA_009380025.1. Classification (GTDB taxonomy): domain Bacteria; phylum Gemmatimonadota; class Gemmatimonadetes; order Longimicrobiales; family Longimicrobiaceae; genus WHSP01. Next base: position 56,727 of record WHSP01000005.1, read on the forward strand.
GTTGACCTTCCGACGCGATCGTGTCATACTGGTAAGGTGGACCCAACCGCATATCCGATCAGGATTCCGGCCACGGCGCGGGTACTCGAGATCCCGCGCCATCCGTATTTTCCAGACCGCTTGTCCCTCGAGATCGGCTTGTTCGCTGGCGTAGTACTGGCCGCGGGAAGATCGAGCCGCATGGGCTCCCCGAAGGCCCTCCTGACGCTGGAGGGTCAAACTTTTCTGTCGCGGGTCACCGATGCAATGGTCGGCGGTGGGTGTGACCCGGTTGTTGTGGTGACGGGTCCGGAGACCGAGCCGGATTCGCGGCGGATCGCCGAGCTCGCGCGGTCGCTGGGGGCGATGACCGCAATCAACCCGGACCAGGGCTCCGATCAGATCGAGTCGCTTCGCGCCGCGTTGCGCTGCCTTCCCACGGACCTTGCAGGCGTTGTCGTCTCGCCGGTGGACGCGCCCGGGGCGAGCGCGGGAGTTGTGACAAGGCTGATGGCCGCCGCACCGGGGGCTGCTGTTGTGATGCCAACGTTCGGGCTGCGTCGTGGCCATCCGGTCCTGTTCGGCCGCCAGGTCTTGCGGGAGTTGGCGGAGGGCGATCTCCCGGAGGGCGCCCGTACGGTGATCGAACGGCACCAGCAGGCGGTGGTCGAGGTGGCTGCGGGGCCGGAGGTCTTACTCGATATCGACACTCCGGCCGAGTACAGGGATTTGGTAGGGCGGTCTGCGTGACTCCAGCTGAGGCGGCCGGCCATGTCGTGGAAGCACTCTCGGGTGGAGAGCCGCTAGTTGAAGTCGTGGTGGTTGGCACCGAATCGAAAGAGGTGAGGCTGGGAGAGCGTCTCCTCGTCTGGAAGGGTCGATCGGCGGGCTCGCTCGGTGATGTGATGTTGGATCGAGCGGCGGCGGCGGCGGCGAAGGAAGTGCTCGAGTCGCGGTGTTCCAGGTCGGTGCAGATCGGGGCCGCCTCGCTCTTCCTCGAGCCGCACTATCCGCCGGACGAGCTCGTCATCGTCGGGGCGGGGCACATCGCCAGGCCGCTCTGTCGGTTCGGTTCGATGCTCGGCTTTCGAGTCACGGTGCTCGATGATCGGCCCAGCTTCGCCACCCGCGAGCGCTTCCCCGAAGCCGCAAAGGTCATCCGTGCGGACTTCAGCGATCCGTTTCGAGGCGTGCCGCTCGGACGCGGCTCTCACCTCATTCTGGTGACCCGCGGCCACAAGTACGACTACGATGCCCTTCGCGACGTACTCCTCCGCGGTGTCGACCTCGCCTATATCGGCATGGTCGGTAGTCAACGTCGGGTAAGAGCTGCGCTCGAGCAGCTCGTCAAGGAAGGGATCGCGCGAAGCGCCCTCGAGAAGGTGTATGCGCCAATCGGTCTGGATATCGGCGCGGAAACGCCGGAGGAGATCGCCATCTCCATCGTCGCGGAGCTGGTCCGAGTCCGGCGCGGAGGAACGGGCGTGTCGTTACGCGACCAGGCGCGGGTCCTGGAAAGGTGGATTGTGGATCCCCGCAAGCCAGCAACGAAAGAACCATGATTCGCCGCCAGATGTCGTTGATTTCGTGGCCACTCTTCCTCGGCAACGACGATTCGGCCGGAATAGGTGACACAGTCCACCTCGTGAGCTGCATGAGTGTGACATGACCGAGACCCACATCGTTTTCGACGCCGCTGTTGCCGCCGCTCAAGATGGCCGGCGAGCAATCCTTGCCACTATCGTACGGGCGAAGGGTTCGACGCCTCGCGGAGTGGGGAGCCGGATGCTCATCGACGTGGAGAGGGGGCTCGTGGGCACGGTGGGTGGTGGTTGCGGCGAGGCTCAGGTCATCGAAGCCGCCAAGGAAGTGCTGGAGCATGGCACGCCCCAGGTCGTTCGAGTCGATCTCACCGAAGACCTTTTCTCCTGGAGCCCGGCGGTGTGTGGCGGCATCTTCGACGTCCTTATCGAGCGGATCTGAGGCCGTGATGGTTTTCGAAGAGCAGCCCCGGCGGTCGACCGGGTGTCCCTGAAGCCGTCGTCGTCCCTCGATGGAGACCGAAGCCCCAGCGATTCTCCAGAAGATCCTCGGCAGCCCGAACGCGGTCCCAGCCGGATTCCCTTCGCGCGTCATCCAGATGCGCGTCATCCCCGTTTCACTTCGCACGAGAGCCCTCAATGAGCCCTCCTCAGCCGCAGCCCCTCAACGATCAGCAGCTTCTACAGATTCGCGACGAGCTGGAACGTCGTCTGCGCCGGATGGATCGGAGCAACGGCAACGGGTCGAATGGCGACGTCCGAGAGATCGATCAATCGGCAGTGGGCCGGCTCTCCCGGATCGAAGCGCTTCAGAACCAGGGACTCACGGACCGCCTGAAACAGCGGGAACGAACCCAGAGGGACGAAGTTTTGCAGGCCCTGGATCGCATCACGGAGGGCTGCTTCGGATACTGTCTCGGCTGCCAGGCGCCCATCCTGTTCGAACGGCTCCTCGTCTTCCCGGAGGCGCGAACCTGTTCCGAGTGCCGAAACTTCGTTTGAACCATCGTGCGACCCCAAGAACGTATTCTGAGCCGCTGATCGTGATCCGACGAATCCTTACCGCCTGGACCTGGCTGGCGACGGCTGTGATCGTAACTGCACTGCTACCCTTGATGGGAGTGGCATTCCTCTTCACCGCCTGGCGGGATCCCGGTCGGTATACGGTGGGGCGAATCCTCAGACGCGGCGCGATGGCCTGTGTCAGCGTCAACCCGCTATGGCGTTTCAGGACGTCGGGCTTCGTGCCGGCCGATCCCCGCCGACCCTACGTGGTAGTGTCGAACCACGAATCCCTGGCGGACATCTTCCTCATTAGCCACCTCCCCTGGGAGATGAAGTGGCTCTCCAAGGACACCATCTTCAAGCTACCCGTCATGGGGTGGCTCATGCGGATGGCCGGCGACATTTCCGTGACTCGCTCCGATCGCTCCAGTCGCGCCGGGGCGATCGAGCAATGTCGTGACCGGCTGCATCGCAAAGTGTCGGTCATGATTTTCCCGGAAGGGACCCGCTCCCGAACCAAGGATCTGCTCCCATTCAAGGACGGGGCGTTTCGTCTCGCGATCGAGCTCGGGGTCCCGATCCTACCCATGGCCGTCGCCGGAACCCGAAGCGCCATTCAGAAGGGGTCGCTGCTCTTCGACCGGGCCCGCGCCGAAGTGAGGGTGCTCGAGCCCATCCCGACAGAGGGTATGACACTCGCCGAGGTCGGCGCTCTCCGGGATCGGGTGCGCGCCCTGATCCAGACCGAGCGCGACAAGCTCCAAGGCGAGCTCGAGCGATCGACACGGGACGTTCGAACGGGCGGTACCGACCCGCGCCAGGTCCCAGCCTCCTGAGCCATAACTGACCGGGGCCGAACCTCTATGTCTCTCGATATCGTCCAGGTGGATGCGTTCAGCGATCGTGCGTTTACCGGCAATCCCGCCGCCGTGTGCATTCTACGTGACGGGTCGGTCTTGCAGGATTGGCAAATGCAAGAAGTCGCTCGGGAGATGAACCTCTCGGAAACGGCCTTCGTCCTGCCTCATGGCGACGGATTCGATCTCCGCTGGTTCACTCCCCTGGTCGAAGTCGACCTGTGCGGTCACGCCACTCTCGCGGCTGCCCACGTCATCTGGGAGGACGAGCGGCTGCCCCCCGAAGTCCCAGCGCGCTTCCACACGCGCAGCGGTGTTCTGACGGCGTTCCGTGAAGGGAATTGGGTCGAACTCGATTTTCCCGCAGATCCGGTGGAACAGGTCGATCCGCCGGAAGTTCTCGAGAGGGCGTTCGGCGTTCGCCCACTCTGGGTTGGACGTGGACGACACGACCTCCTTGTCGAACTACCCGACGAGAAGGCAGTCCGTACCCTTCAGCCGAACTTCCCGGTGCTTGCCACCGTTGACGCCCGCGGCACGATCGTCACCAGCAGAGCGGTCGCCGATCAGTTCGACTTCGTCTCTCGCTTCTTCGCACCCCGTGTCGGGATCCCCGAAGACCCCGTCACTGGATCGGCGCATTGCACCCTTGGGCCGTTCTGGTCGGATCGTCTCGGGCGCGACACCCTTGTCGGCTATCAAGTCTCCGATCGTGGCGGCACTGTCCGTGTCGCCGTCGATCGCGGTGATCGCGTGCTTCTCGCCGGTCAAGCGGTCACCGTGATGCGAGGAACGATCTTCGTGTGATCCCCGACGGGAGGATTCCGGAACCGCACCCTCGACAAACGGATCGCAGACACTCGACAGAGCGTCTGCGACCCGTCTTATTCGGCGTCGACCGTCTCGCGATTATCGAGGAAGTGGCTGCGGCTCGTCGAGCACACGTTGGACTTCGTGAAGCAGCCGGCTAGGCTCACATGGCTTCGTCAGCCGTCTTACCGCAGCAATCGTCTCCGCTGGTTCGCCAAGCTGTGTCGGAGCGGAATCCAGAATGATCAAGCGGGTCTCCGCCAAGCGCTCATCCGTTAGCAGGCGGTCGAGCAGGCTCGTGTCACCGACCGGCGGACCGTAGAGCGCTGCAACCACCACATCGGGCTTCTTCTCGACAGCCTGCCGAAAGCCATCCTCCGCATCATTCGCCTCGATCACCGAGAACCCGTGATGCTGCAGGATCAGTGTGTAGATCGCGATGCTGTCCGCATCGCTGTCGATCAGCAGGATGGTGACGGGAGCCATGCACGGGATCCGGTGCGCAGTGCGCCGCGGCGAAGAACCGCCGTCAATCGGAAAGTGCGCGCCCGGGAAGGCGTTCACTCAAGGGATGGTAAGGGTCGAGGTGAAGCGGGGCAAGTATTTTGTGTCCCTATAGGGACGGGTACAGGAGGACGTGTGGGGGATTCGATCGGCCCCTACAACTCCTACAGAAGGGCCAGTAGCAGGTAGGCGACGAGCATGATGGCGACCCAGAGGACCATACTCCCCACCGGCCAGCTTCGCGCGAGCGGCCCATGAACGCGGACTGCCTGATGAATCAGGTCGTTCAGCCCACCAACCACCGATTGGCGCAGGGCGGCGTCGGCTCGGTGGACAGCTGAACCGACGGTGTGTACGACGCTGGGCGCAGCGCGGCGGTAAAGCCAGTCGGAGTCGAGGTTGACCGACGGTAGTTCGGGAGGATAGATCCCGGATCGCATCAACCAGACGACGCCGAGAATGGCGAAGAAGAGCAGTTGCAGCTGGGTGAGGACGTGGGTCAGGTCATACGGTTCATAGGCGACCGGCCACGGGAGGAGGTCGTAGAGCAGAGTGGGGAACGAACCGATAGCAATGCAGAGAGCGGCAGCGATCCCCATAGCGAAGAGCATGTTCCTGGGAGGCTCGCTGGTCCTGATCCCGGAGTCGTGAGCGAAGAAGGCAAAGAAGGGGATCTTGATCCCGGCGTGCTCGAGGACGCCCGCCGAAGCGAAGAGCAGGGCCAGCCAGATCCAGGTATGCCCTTCCTCGATGGCGGCCGTCATCACCATCGACTTGCTGACGAAGCCACTGAAGAGGGGGAATGCGGAGATGGAGGCGGCGCCGACGATGCAGAAGATCGTCGTCAAGGGCATCGACTTGTACAGGCCACCGAGGTCCGATCCGTGAATCCTGCCGGTCATGTGGAGTACGGCGCCCATAGACATGAAGAGCAGGCCCTTGAAGATGACGTCGTTGAACGCGTGGGAGACGGCACCGTTCAGGGCGAGTTCGGTACCCAGGCCAATTCCCACGACCATGAAGCCCACCTGGTTGATCATGCTGTAGGCGAGCACTCGGCGCAGGTTATTCTCGATGACCGCGTAGAATATCGGGAAGCAGGTCATAACGACGCCGATGTAGATCAGTACCTCAGTGCCGGGGAAGCCGCGCGCGAGGGCGTAGACGGCCGCCTTGGTGGTAAACGCGCTCAGGAAGACGGCCCCCGTTGCTGTCGCTTCGGGATAGGCGTCCGTGATCCAGGTGTGCAGCAGCGGGAAGCCGGCCTTGATACCGAAGGCCAGGAAGATCAACCAGGATCCGACGCCATCGAGGCCGATGAGATTGAATTCGATGCTTCCCGTCTGGGAGGAGTAGATCAGCGTGCCGCTCAGGAGGAACAGACCCGACAGGATGTTGAAAGCCAGGTAGCGTAGGCCGGAGCGGACCGCACGTTCCCCTGGTTGCGCCCAGATGAGGAAGACGGAAGCGAGGGCGAGGATCTCCCAGAACACGAAGAGGGTGATCAGGTCGCCGGCGAACACCACGCCGAGACCCCCTCCGGCGTAGAGCAAGGCCGCCGCGTGCTGAAGCGAGGCGCGGTCTTCGCGCTTGAGATGAAGGGCGAAGAGGATGCCCAGGAAAGCGGCGATATGGAATAAATAGCCGAAGAGAAGCGATAGACGGTCGACGCGGTACGGCGTCAACACGTACCCCAGGAAATCGACCTGAAGGTGCACGCCTTCCCCGACACCCACGAGGTTGAGGCCGCCGAGGACGGGGACGGCCAGCATCACGGCCGCCCTCGCCCACCCGCGAAGGAAGGGTACGAGCAGGGCGGCCACGAAGAACGGGACGAAGGGGGGCAGATCAACCAGCATCGTAGTATCCCCTATCCTTCATCACGAGCCGACGAAGCTGCTTGGCGAGGAGAACGAGCACGACGATTCCCACGAATCCGTAGATCGGGTAGAAGTCCGGCAGGCTCTCCCAGGGATGGACGACGTGACGCTCGACGAAGAAGTCCGCGAGGAAAAGAACGGCGCAGATGGCGTACAGTGCCCAGAAGAGGCTGCGCACGTTTTCAGGACGGTCGAATAGATGGACCTTCTCACCGGGTGGGGCGGTGCCGTGCCCGCCGCCCGGCGCGTCCGGGGGAAGATCGCTCATGATTCCACCACCATTCGAACCAGGTCGAACAAAGGATCGGGAAAGAAGAACAGGCCGATCGAGACGGAGGCCGTAATGACCATCGCGATCAGGATCGGCATCGGCGCTTCGCGGACAGGGTGGGCCAGGAGCTCCGGATCCGCGGGTGCGAAGAAGGCTCGCGCGGGAATGACCAGCAGATACCCGATATTGAGCAATGAGCTCAGCATTAATACCGCGAGTAGGATTGGCTCCCCCGCCTCGAGGGTGCCGAGGGCGAGATACCACTTGCTCCAGGTTCCGCCGGTGGGTGGCAGCCCGGTTATGCTGAGGGCACCGATCAGAAAGGCCGCCATCGTTACCGGCATCATCCGTCCGATCCCGTCGAGCTGGCTGACCTGCGTCCGGTGTGCGGCGACGAGAATCGCCCCCGCGCCGAAGAAGAGCGTGATCTTGCCGAAGGCGTGCATCACGATGTGCATCGCCCCTCCGACGATTCCGTAGGAGTTCGCGAGCATGGCACCAAGCACGATGTACGACAGCTGACCAATCGTGGAATACGCCAGCCGAGCCTTCAGATTGTCCTTGGTGAAGGCGACCAGGGAGGCGAGGAGGATCGTCGCGCCGGCAACATAGGCGAAGATCTGAGAGGCTCCCACGTCCTGGAGAAAAGTAGTGCCGAAGATGTACACGCTGATCTTCAGAATCGCGAAGACGCCGGCCTTCACGACGGCGACGGCATGCAACAGCGCACTCACCGGAGTGGGCGCGACCATCGCGGCGGGCAACCAGCGATGGACGGGCATGACGGCGGCCTTGCCGATCCCGAAGACGAAGAGTCCCAGCAATATCGTCGCGGCCGCCGGGCTCAACACTCCGTCGAGAATTCCACCCGGCACGAAGTCTAGCGTGCCGGCGACGTACCACGTCCAGATGACGGCCGGGAGGAAGAGGAAGATGGACGTGGCGAGAAGCAGACCCAAGTACACGCGGCCGCCCCGCTTCGCGGCCTCCGTTCCGTGGTGCGTGACCAGCGGGAACGTCGACAGCGTCAGCACCTCGTAAAAGACGAAAAGGGTGAAGAGGTTGCCCGCGAAGGCGACCCCCATCACCGCCGAGATGGCGATCGCGAAGAAGATATAGAAGCGGGTCTGGTTCTCCTCATGGTGCCCTCGCATGTACCCGATCGAGTAGATCGAGGTCACGATCCACAGGGAGCTGGCAACGAGCGAGAAGATGAGACCGAGCGGCTCGACCTCGAAAGCGATCGGGAGGCCCGGAAGCGGCTCGCCGAGCACGAGCTCGGGCCGGGCGCCTCCGGCGATCTGCGGGGTCAGCGTCAGGACGAGGCCGAAGACGATCGCGGCCGAAACCAACGTCGCCGTCTCGCGCAGGTTGGCGCGTTCCTCACCCATCAGGCCGATGGCAACGGCGCCGACGAGTGGAACCACGATGGCCAAGACGACCGCGGTCACCGGACTCATCGCGGGACTCCCAGAAGAGCCTCCGCCGCCCGTCCAGCTACTTCGACAGTCAACGTCGCATCGACACCGAAGTAGACATTGACGACGACCAGGATCCACGTCGGGATCAGCAGGGAGAGAGGCGCTTCGCGTACGGCCGCCGCGACCTCATCCGTCGGCGAGGGATGAAAATAAGCGGCCTCGACCACCCTCCAGATGTAGACAAGCGCCATCAACGACGTGAAGAGGACCAGCGCGGCGACTGGCCACCAGCCCTGCTCGAGCACTGCCAGGATCAGGTACCACTTGCTGATGAATCCGACGGTCAAGGGCACCCCCACGAGGCTCAGGCCGGCGACGACGAACGCGGCCATCGTCAGGGGCATTCGCTTGCCGAGCCCGTGGAACGCTTCGATGCGGATCGACCCCACCCTGTAGATCACGCACCCGAGAGCCATGAAAAGCGCCGCCTTCATCATGGCGTGGTTGAACAGGTGCAGGATTCCGGCGGTCAGACCCGTCACCGTGCCGATGCTGATGCCTAGCGTGATATAGCCGATCTGGGCGAGGCTCGAGTAGGCGAGCATGCGCTTCACGTTCACCTGGAAGATCGCCACCAGCGACATGCTGAAGATCGCTACCAGGGCCAATGGAAGCAGCACGAAGCCGAGCTGCATCGTATCGAACGAGAAGGTGGCTCCGAAGACGGTGAAGAAGAAGCGGAGCAGCATGTAGACAGCCACCTTCGTGGCTGTCGCCGCGATGAAGGCGGTGGCAGCCGATGGGGCGTAGGCGTACGCATTCGGAAGCCAAAGGTGGAGGGGGAAGAGCGCCAGCTTGAGGCTGATCCCCACGGTGAGGAAAGCGAACGCAACGGGTACGGTTCGGGTGGCGGTGAGCTCCGAAAGTCGGAGGCCCAGATCGACCATGTTGAGGGTGCCCGTTACGGAGTAGAGCAACCCGATCCCGATGACGATGAACGTCGCGCCGACGCTCCCCATCACGAGGTACCGGAACGCGGCCGTCAAGGCGCCTCGCTCCCTGCCCATCGCCACGAGGGTGTAGGTAGAGAGCGACGAAATCTCCAGGAAGACGAACACGTTGAAGACGTCGCCGGTGATCGTGATCCCCAGCAGCCCCGTCAGGCACAGAAGGAATGCAGTATAGAAGAGGGGAATCTGGTCGCGCCTGATCTCGCGCTCCACGCTGTCCCCTGCATACGGAAGGACGACGGCTCCCACTGTCGATACGATCAACAGCACGAAGGCGTTCACCACGTCGATTCGGTATTCGATCCCCCACGGTGCCGCCCAGCCCCCGATCTCATAGCTGATGGTGCCACCAGCCAGCACTTCCCGGAGCAGGAGGACGGCGATTACGAAGACCGTCCACGAAACCAGCACGGCGAACGCCCAGGCGACTCGCGCCGGACGGAGCGCCGCACAGACGGCGGCAGCCATCAGGGGGATGACCACCTGAAGGACTGGAAGGTGTGCGGTCATGGTCAGCGAGCTTCCAGCACTGCCGCCTCGTCGGCGCGTTCGATGGCGTCGATCTCCTCCTCGTCGACAGTACCGTACGCTTCATTGATGCGTACGACGAGGGCGAGGCCGAGCGCCGTCGTGGCGATGCTTACCACGATCGCCGTCAGGATGAGAACGGAGGTGAGGGGGTTGCTGTAGACCGCCGGCCCGTCGATGAGGATCGGCGCGGTGCCGCCACGAATCTTCCCCAGAGAGATGTAGAAGATGAAGACCGACGTCTGGAAGACGCTCAGGCCGACCAGAACCTTCACCATGTGGGTCCTCGAGATGACGACGTAGAAGCCAAGCATCATCAGGAAGACGACGACCCAGTAGTTGTAGTGGCCGACGAGGAACTCCATCAGTTCAGCCCTTTCCGGCCCGCGATGGCATAGAAGATCGAAACCATGGTGCCGAACACGGTCGTAATGACGCCGAGCTCGACCCAGAAGATGCCCCGGTGCTGGCCGTGGATCGGGTCGCCGTGAGCGAGAACGTTGTAGTCGAGGAAGTCTGCGCCGAGGAGGACACTGACGACGCCAGTGCCGGCGTAGATCAGCACCCCCAGCGCCATGCAGGCGTAGACGACCTGAGGCGGAAGCACCCGCCGGCAGTTCTCGAGGCCGTAGACGAGGGCGTACAGAACGAAGGCAGCCGCGAGGATCACCCCCGCCTGGAAGCCACCTCCGGGTCCGTAGTCGCCGTGGAACTGGACGTAGAGGGCGAAGATGAGGATGAACGGGCAGAGCACCTTCGTCGCGATCCGGAGGATGATGTTGTACGTCACTCGCCGGGCTCCTCCTCGTCCTGTCCCCGGCGCCGCCGCCCTGCGAGCAGGAGAAGAACACCCACACCTGCGGCGAAGATGACCGTCGTCTCCCCCATCGTGTCGTAGCTCCGGTAGCTGGCGAGGACGGCACTGACGACGTTCGGCACCTCGATCTCCTCCGGCATCTCCTCCAGATAGCGGGGCGTGACGTGCTGGTGGATCGGGTTGTTCGGATCTCCGAAGGGCGGCACGTCCGCCATCCCGTAGAGCAGGATCGCCCCCGTCAAAATCACGACGGCCAGGGGCAACACCCGCGGGCGTGTCGGCTTCTTCTCCTCGTGGCCGACGAGGGCGAGGGCACCAAGCATCAAGACCGTCGAGACGCCGAGGCCGACGGCGGACTCGGTGAATGCCACGTCTGGGGCGTCCATCGTCACGAAAAGTCCGGCGGAGAGGAGGCTGTAGATCCCGGAGAGGATGACGACCGCGAATAGATTGCGGAGTTTGAGCAACGCCAATCCGGTGACCGCGAGCAGAGCCAGGAGGGCAACGTCGACGAATTCAGTCACCGGCTACTTCCTTCCTGGTCGTCACCCAGGCGGGCGCTCTCCGTGGCCGATTCGAGACCGTCGCCATCAGTCTGCTGCAGGATCGGACGAACCCCGCCGAGCAAGGCCGCCCGGGCAACCGAATGGCTGGCCACGGGCGAAGTGAACCACAGAAAGATCCAGATCAGAGCGAGCTTCACCGCGACGAGGGTGAGGCCGGCCTGGAGCATCAGTCCGATGATCGTAAGCGCGGCACCGAGAGTGTCCTTGATTCCGGCAGCATGGAGCCGCGTGAAGACATCCGGCATCCGCAACACGCCGACGCCCGCCACCAGCATGAAGAACGCGCCAGACGCGAGGAACACCCAGCTCAGAATGTCGATCACCACGTCCAGTCCTCCTCGGGATCGGGCTCCCGGGTGCTGGCGAGGTCGCCGTAGCTGACGAACTTGAGGATGGCGATGGTGCCGATGAAACTGAGGAGAGCGTAGACGAGGGCAAGGTCGAGAAAGTCCGGCCGACCGGTCAAGAAACCCAGCACGGCGATCAGCAGCACCGTGGCGGTCCCGAACATGTTCACGGCCAGCGCTCGATCATAAACGGTCGGTCCGCGAAGCCCCCGGGCGATCGCCATACCCATAGTCAACAGGATGGCAACAGCACTCACGACGAACATCATTCGTTCGGCAAACCTTTCTCGAGCGCGCGAACCCGCCGGTTCATCTCACCCTCCTCGATCCCGTCGATCGCCTCCCAGAACAGGGCGTGGACGTGGAAATCAGCACCCGTAACGGCGACGGTGATGGTGCCGGGGGTCAAGGTGATCGAGTTTGCGAAGATGAACCGCCCGAGGTCGGTGTGGGGCTTGCCCCGAAAGCGCACGATTGTCGGGGAGATGGGTAACTTCGGATCGAGGATCACTCGGGTCGCCGCCAGATTCGACTTCACGACCTCCACGATCAGCCACGGAATGTACGTCCAGACCCGAGCGGTGAGATGGAGGAGGGGAACGCCCTCATGATCCAAAAGGTCCATTCGGATCGTGACCAGAACGACTCCGACGGTGGACACCACGCCCAGGGCCAACAGCAAGCCCGTGTAGTGACCCGAGAGGACGAGCCACATGGCGTAGATCGCAACGGCCAGCGCCAGGATCTGGGTCAACGTCAACCTCGTCTTCACGACCAACTCTCCATTCGTGGAGCGCCGCCCGGAACTGGCGAGGCCAGCAGCACGACGCGCTATCGGTCGGTCATGCAGTCCAGGTACGGGGGCGAGGTTCGAAACCTACCGTGACATCAAAGACGGAGTGCGCTCGGTGCCCTCCTTCGCCGCGGAAACCGCCGGTTAGGTCGGCAGGTGCGCGAGCGGCGAGAAAGCGTGCAACCGAGCGCACGTTCGCCTGTGGGTAGGAGCCCCATCCGGCTCATTGTCGATGACTAGCGGCGGCCACAATAACGAACGGCCGAACCCCACGCAAGCACACGAAACGCGGGTGAATCGAGCGGTGCGGGAGCGTCCTCCCCGCGACGCGATGCAGCCGATCGCCGGGCTACCCGGGAGGGCGACGCACGCGGTCCTCCGGCTGTGAGGTCTGTCGATCGACGGTCGTCGCGACCTGGTGGAGACGGCCGGGACCGTGTCGGCTGCGGGGGCCTTCGCCGATAGGCACCGGGATGGCCGACGGTTCCGGGTAACAAAACCATCGGACCGGTGTACTCGAATCGGCTGGCGGAAAGCGCCGGCTGACCTGCGGCCGAGCGAAGTGCCGCCACATTTTGCAGCGGACCCGGAAGTGAGAGCCCGGGCCACGATGACACGCGAAAGGACGAGATGAAGTTCGACGAGCTGTCGCTCGCACCAGAGCTGTTGCGAGTATTGGAAGAACTGGAGTTCTGCGAGCCCACCCCCATTCAGGCAATGGCAATCCCGGAAGCCCTCGCCGGGAAGGACGTATTGGGACGGGCGCAGACGGGAACGGGAAAGACGGCGGCGTTCATGCTGCCCACGCTGCAGCGGCTACACGACGATAAGGGCGACGGGCTACGCGCTCTGGTGCTCTGTCCGACGAGAGAGCTCGCGATCCAGGTTTCGGAGGCCGCAAGTGAACACGCCAAGTATCTCGACCTTTGGGTCGGGGTCGTCTACGGAGGCACCTCGGTGTACCGAGACGTGCGCGGTCTGCGCGCGGGGTACGATGTCCTCGTCGCCACACCGGGCCGACTGATCGATCACCTCGAGAGGGGCAACGTCGATCTCTCAGAGCTCAATGTGCTGATCCTGGACGAAGCCGATCGCATGCTCGACATGGGCTTTCGGCCGCAGATCAATCAAATCCTCAAGCACTGTCCGAAGAAACGCCAGACGCTCTTCTTTTCGGCAACGCTTCCCAACGACGTCAAGTCGCTCGCGTATGACAGTCTGCGAGAGCCGGTCACGGTCGAGGCGACGCCGCAGGCAACAACGGCGGACGGAGTCGAGCAGTTCGTCTATCCGGTGGATGGGCGGTGGAAGGCCAAGCTGCTGTTGCAACTGCTGGAGCGGGACGGGATGGAATCGGTGATCGTGTTCACCCGCACCAAGTTCGGAGCGGACAAGCTGATCGGTCAGCTGCAAAAGGCTGGAGTCCAATCGGCGGTAATGCACGGGGACCGGGCGATGAAGGATCGTGTGCGAGCACTGGACGCATTCCGGGACCGGAAGGTTCGGGTACTCGTTGCGACGGACGTCGCCCAGCGTGGGCTCGATATCGAGGGGATATCCCACGTCGTGAACTTCGACGTGCCCCAGGATCCGGACAGCTACGTCCACCGTGTTGGTCGAACGGCGCGGGCTGGACAAAAGGGGGAAGCGATTACGTTCATGTCACCGGCCGAGATCGGAGAGCTGCGGTCGATTGAGCTTCACATCGGCCGTGAGTTGCCGAAGGTCGAGCTGGAGGGGTACGGGTTCGGTCTCGCGACGCCAGACGGCGGTGTTCCGAGGGCACCTCGGAAGCCAGTCCGCGGTGGTCGTCGGATGGGATCTCGTGCGGGTGCCGAGCTTTCCCCCGAGGAGCTCGAGGCACTCCTCCGCGTCGGCTGACCCCGGTAGGCGGAACTGCAAGCCGTCGGATCCACGCCGGCGATCGGGCTTATGCCGGCGCCTTGATCGGAGAGGAAGTATGAACGGATTGCCAGATTTGCGCGTGAGGCGGCCAGCCGCTTCGGGCGTCATCCTCCTCCTTGGTTTGCTCGCTTCCTCGGACGCTGCGATCGGGCAGTCGGGAGCGAGCGCCCCGCCGACGCCCGATACGAGCGACGGTTTCGTCTATCGTATTCCGTTGACAGGCGTCGTCGAAATGGGCCTGGCACCGTTCATCGAACGCTCGCTGCGGGCGGCTGAGGCCGCCGGAGCGGAGGCGGCAGTGCTCGACATCGACACCCCCGGTGGACGGGTCGACGCCGCAGAGCAGATCGTCGACGCCATCGGGGATGCGACTCTGCCCGTCTATGCCTACGTGAACCGGCGCGCGCTGTCGGCTGGCGCGCTCATCGCCCTCGCGACGGACGGGATCTACATGCGGCCCGGCTCGACGGTCGGTGCCGCAACCCCAGTGACGGGTGACGGCGCGCGAGCCAGCGAGAAGGTAGTCAGCGCGATGCGCTCCGCGTTCCGATCCCTCGCCCAGGAACGGGACCTCGATCCGCGGGTCGCGGAAGCGATGGTCGATGAGGCCGTCGAGATTTCGGGCGTCGTCGAGGCGGGTCAACTGCTGACGTTGAGTACCGAGGAAGCGGTTCAGCTCGGATATGCGGCCGAAACCGAGAACTGGGAGACGCTGGTCGCGGCGATCGGTGCCGACGGCACGCAACTGGTCGAGACGAGCCCCAACTGGGCTGAACGCGCCGTGCGCTTCCTCACCAACCCGATCGTTGCACCCTTCCTGCTGTCCCTCGGGTTCCTGGGTCTCTTGATCGAGATCAAGACGCCTGCATTCGGCCTCGCCGGGCTGGCCGGGCTTTCGTCCCTCGCCTTCTTCTTCGGGAGCCACTTCATCATCGGTCTCGCGGGTCTGGAGGTTGGGATTCTGCTCGGCCTCGGCCTCGTCCTGTTGCTCGTCGAAGCCTTCGTCGTACCGGGATTTGGCGTTGCCGGAGTCCTGGGCGCCATCTCCATAGTAGTCAGTATCTTCCTCAGCCTCGTCGGCCGCGTGCCGACGACGGGCGATCTCCTCATCGCCATGAACGTCCTCGGCGCGTCCGTATTCATCGTCGGGTTCGCCGGGTGGCAGCTGATCCGGCACCTTCCCGAAGATCGCCGTGCGCGCAACCTTTTGCACCAGGGGAGAATGACGCGCGAGCTCGGCTACGCGGCAGCCCCGCCGCGCGAAGAGCTCGTGGGCCTGGAAGGCGTGACAGTCACCGACCTTCGTCCGGCGGGGGCGGCAAAAATCGGTGTCGAGCGGATCGACGTGGTCTCCGACGGTCCGTGGGTTGCCGCCGGCACCCCGATCCGGGTCGTACGCGCGGAAGGATATCGGCACGTCGTCGAACCGATCGGCTGAGTGGGCCCGACGCTTTCCCCGGGAGGTCGTCGGCTCGAACAGCACCTCTCGTCACGATTGCGGCCACCCGTTCCAAAGTCGACGACGGTTGTCATCCCGGCGAAGCTTGTCCCGGCAGGCTATAAGCCGGGGGCGGGGATCCAGTCGGTTGGATTCCCGCTTCCGCGGGAATGACGATGGGGAGAGAACCACGAATACGTTGACATCGCTCTGACACGGTTTACTAGTCACGCCCCTTGGTATCAACCTTCGCGGCTCGCCGCGCGTGGCTGCAGTACCTCTTACCTCCAGATCACAAATGGAAGACATCGTCTTCGGCAGCACCCTGATCGTAGTCGTCCTCGCGGCGCTCCTGCTGATCGTGGTCGCCCGCTTCATTCCGATCGGCCTCTGGGTCACGGCGTTCGCCTCGGGTGTGCGGCTTTCTTTCGTCAACCTGTTCGGGATGCGCTTTCGGCGCGTGGACCCACGGGCGATCGTACTGCCTCTGATCGCCGCGACGAAGGCCGGGTTGCACCTGAGCGTGAACCTGCTCGAGGGGCACTACCTGGCCGGTGGCGACGTCAATAGGGTCGTGACCGCGCTCATCTCCGCGGACAAGGCGAACATCGAGCTCGGCTTCCAGCAAGCCGCCGCGATCGATCTGGCCGGTCGCGACGTCAAGGAGGCGGTCGAGACGTCGGTGAACCCGAAGGTGATCAACACTCCACGGGTCGCCGCCATGGCGAAGGACGGCATCCAGCTGATCGCGATTGCCCGGGTTACGGTGCGCGCCAATATCAACCGACTCGTCGGAGGTGCGGGGGTGGAGACGATTCTCGCCCGCGTCGGTGAGGGCATCGTTTCGACGATCGGCTCGAGTCCGAGCCACAAGTCCGTTCTCGAGAATCCCGACATCATCTCGAAGGCGGTGCTGAACAAGGGTCTAGACGCGGGAACGGCCTACGAGATCCTGTCGATCGACATCGCGGACGTCGACGTCGGCAAGAACATCGGGGCCGAGCTCCAGACGGATCAGGCGGAGGCCGACAAGCAGATCGCGCAGGCAAAGGCCGAGGAGAGGCGCGCGATGGCAGTCGCCGTGGAGCAGGAGAATCGGGCGAAGGTGGAGGAGATGCGGGCGAGGGTGGTCGAGGCCGAGGCCGAGGTTCCGCTGGCGATGGCGGAAGCATTCCGCAGCGGAAACCTCGGTATCATGGACTACGCCCGGTACCGTAACCTACAGAGCGATACCGAGATGCGCGAGGCCATTGCAAAGCCGGAGAATGGCGACGGGCAGCGAAAGGAGTGACTGTGGACTGGTTCACTGTCGTCCTGATTCTCCTCTTTTTCGTCCTTCCGCTCGTCCAGCAGGTGCGGGAGCAGGCGCGGCGCAAGCAGCGCCAGCCCCTGCCCGATCAACGGGTCCCCGAGCACGACCTGGAATCGTCGTTGGAGCAGGGCGCGCAAGCGGGTAGGGGCCCGGTACCGCAGCAGGAATCGGAAACAGCTTCGGGGGGTTGGTCGGAGGAATGGATGCCGTGGCCAAGCGAGCGTGAGGTCGAGAAGGAGCCTGCTCCGACGATGGTCGGCCCGCCGCCTGATGACCGGATCGAATGGGCTCCCCTTCCCCCGCCCACCCGGTATGAGCCGCCGGCGCCGGAGCAGGTCGAGCCGCGGAAGGTTGCAGTTCGAATCGCACGCCAGAGCGACGCCGTCAAAGCTCCGGTTGTTCCGCCGAAGCGGCGCGCGGCAAGCGTCGCTCCCAGTATTCGCCGGCGGAGCCGCCCTCCGATCGCGCGATTTCTCGATCACCCGGACGATCTGCGAAGGGCTTTGATCCTTCGCGAGGTCCTCGGACCACCCGCCTCCATGCGCCGAGACGCCCCCGACCTTCTCGTTTGAGACGGCGGGTGCGCGGTCCTCAAACCGACGGGTAGTCTAACGCGAAGTCGCGAAGACGCGAAGGATTTCGTGTCGTCGTGATTTCGCGTGGCCGTTTTGAACTCCCCTCCCAGCTGTGGTCCGTGTCACAATTGCGACGACGTTTTCGAGTCAATACGTCGTCATCCCCCCGCGAACGCGGGGATCCAGTCGTCCCGTCGCCTCCGAGCCTTCTGGATTCCCGCGTTCGCGGGAATGACCATCGGGGAGAACCTCGAATGCGTCATCGTAGTTCAGCCGCGGTGTACTATTTCCCTCCCCGCCAGTCGGTCAGGATCGAGAAATGTGCCACGTAGTTCTCAACCTTTCTAGAATCTTGGAAACTATTGTCATATAATAAGTTATCTTCCTCTCACTTGGGGATTTTCGGGCACGAACATTGAAGTCCTGCTACCTACCATGCCTTACAATCTCGACGACCAACTTTACCCCGTTCGGCGGGAGCCGAAGTCCTTCTGGGAGAAGACCGGGCTGACTGGGACGCAGCGCCGAGTTCTCGATGTGTTCCTGGCCGTGCTTCTCTTTCTCTTGACGATAGGCTGGGGTTACGCCGCCGCGGATGCGATCTACCGCGGGGACTCGCCGACGGTCGGGCAACAGATCGCAGGCGGAGGCTCTCCCTTCAGTGCTGCCGCGCCCGCCGAGGCGACTTTCGCAATGGACGCGCTCCTTCAGCAGCTGATCGACTGGGAGGAGGTCCGGGGTGAGAGCGGCGAGGTCCAGGTCCTCTTTCAGGAGCCTGGCGATACGGTCACTTTGCCCGCAGACGCGCCCGACGACCTTGCAGTGGAGTTCGGGGCGCCGGGTGATACCGCGTCGGATCCTGAGAGCGTGGGTGGCCGCCTACCGGATCGCGCCGGCGTTTGGAACATGTTGCTTCGAATGGGAAGTGTCGTCCGGCAGGTGCCGCAGCTGAACGTGGTTACGCTGACGTCAGCAACCGAGATCACATCAGGTCGAATCGGTCGCTACGAGATAGGCAACTGGCCTGCTGGGGAAGGGGCATACGCACCGCCGACTGGATTCGTCGAAGTGACACCCGAGAACATGGAGACGTATGTCTCGACGCACTTCCAGCTCAAGGACTTCCTGACCAAGGGGCAGGAAGGTGTGTGGCCGAAGTATGCGGCGTTGTCACCCCGCCTCCTGGACAAGCTCGAACTGACCCTCCAAGAGCTCGAGCGCCGCGGCCACCCGGTGGAGAACGTCTTCGTCGTCAGCGGCTTCCGAACCCCGGTCTACAACGAAGGCGGGGGAAATCCCCAGGGCCGAGGGGCGCTTTCACGCCACATGTATGGAGACGCCGCCGACATCGCGATCGACAACGACGGTGACGGGTGCATGGATGATCTGACCGGGGATGGCCGGGCAGATCGCGACGATGTCGAGGTCGTCGCCCAGGCGGCGGAGCAGGTCGAAAAGGACTACCCGCACCTGATAGGCGGGATCGGCAGGTACAGACCCGTGCCTGGCTCACACTGCGGAATGGTCCACATCGACGCCCGCGGCAACCGCGCTCGCTGGTGACGCCGACGGAACGCAAATATCGAAGGAGCTACCATGGCTGACACATCGAATCGAATGGGTTCAACCCCAACTGCCGAGGCACCTCCGCAAACGGAGCGTCGTGGCGAGGAACGCCGCAACGGCCCGCCGAGCTTCAGCACCGTCCGGGAGGAAGATCTCGAGCCTCACGAGGGACTACGTTACATCGCCAGGCTCTTCAGGGTCCTGAGCGTTTTTCTGATCCTGCTGCTGATCGGCGAGGCCGTGGTCGGCTTCGTTCAACTCGGCACCGAGGCGATCCCCACTCTAGTCGTGGAGGCGACGCGACTCATCGTCTTTGCCGCGTTCCTCTGGGGGGCAGGTGATATCGCCATGATGCTGATCGAGAGCAATCACGACCTGCGGGCTTCCCGGATTCTCCTCGGACGCCTGAATGGCAAGATGCAGCGCCTTACCGACCTCGAAGCCGATGATATCGAGCGGCTAGCGGCGAACCCATCCCTTCGGGCAGACCGATCCGACGGGCGGACGATTGTCCGGCGCAAAGGGGACGGCGATGGGGCACGATAGATCTACGCAACTTCGGGCGGCTTCCGGAGATAACTACAAAATCTACCGCCGAGGCACAGAGGACGCACCTATAGAGCGGGCGTAGTCAAGGGGGCACCTAAGGCGACCGGGTGGGCGGGCTTCGCGAAGCCCTGGATGGGCCACGTTTCCGCCACGATCAGCGACGAGCGGTAGGCACCGATGCCGGGGACCGTGCGAAGCAGCTGGGCGGCCGGGATCTCGGCCGCCACCGCCTCGATATGCCGGTCCACTGAGCGGATCAGCGGTATCAGCGTGGCGACCACCGAAGTAATCGAGAGTTCACCACTACCACATCGGCAACATCCGCGGCAACTGCCATCGCATGCGCGCTCATTCCGAGCTCTGACGCACGCTCCACGACGCTCCCGCGGGGGCTCGGCCTCTGCCTCGTCTCCCCCACCCAAAACCCCTAGAAAAAGAAAGGGACACCTGCGACTGATCCAGGAATACCTCGGCCACCAGTCGCAGAGCTGGGCACCCTCGTCTACGACTGCTCCTCCTGTGGGGCCCGTCACCAAATCGGTCGCTCCTGCGGCAATCGCCATTGCCCCGCCTTCATGGGATGAAGAGCGGTGTGGGCCTGCTGGTGGCTGCGGCCGACGGCCGGGAAGAGCCAGTGGGGGTGACGGTGGCAGGCCCAATACTCGCGCAGCCGAACGAGGGTGCGCTGCGGCAACGGGACGTAGCGGTCCTTGGCGCCCTTGCCGCGGTGGACGTGAACCAACTTGCGGGCACCGTCGATATCGCCGACTTGCAGGTGGAGGCCTTCGGTGAGCCGTAATCCCAGAGAGTAGACGGGTCCAGAAGTAGGTGCGGTTGTGGGGGGTGCGGACGGCCTCGATCAGGCGCCGGACCTCGCCCGTACTGAGCACGTCGGGCAGCGTCTTGCGGGGCGGGATGCGCAGATGGTTCAGCGTCTCCCAGTCGCGCGGGAGTGTCTGGCGATAGAAGAACCGGATGCCGTAGAAGGCGATGCCGAGTGAGGAGGGGGCGAAGTGCTTCTCGTTCTTGAGGACGAGGAAGTACTCGCGCAGCGATCAGCGACGGTGTGGCCTCCAGTGCACAGGATATGGCTTACCTGCTACGCTCGCGTGTGAGGTTCGCGCGTGGGAATCTCGAAGGCGCCGCTTCGGATGCAGCGACTGTAAATCTCGGCTTCAAGGCTTACGCGACACGCGACAGCGGCGGCGAACGGACGCGCTGGAACAGGGTTTACGAAGCGCTGAACAAGGAAGGATGGTGAATCCTCAGATTACCTGGTGGGATGGACCGGGCGACTGGCCTAATCCGATTCCCTATACCGGGTATCAGGATCTCGGGCTTCTGCCGGACGGGTGTGCTGTGACAGAGCAAGGGATTAGCGTGACGGTGGATGACGCCGCTAATGCCGTCGAGGACACGCGCGTTCCAGTAGAGTTGGTGGGTGTCTTCAACAACTTTCCAAAATGGGTCCAGAACAAGTACACTGATCTCGGGTCCGATATGCCAATCGCGAATTGGGAGGAGGCATGGTTGATTCGCGCGGAAGTCGAAGGTGGAGAGACGGCGATCAATCTCGTCAACGAAATTCGTGAACATCATGGCTTGCCCACGGTCACGTACCTTTCGGCGGATGATGCCGACGGCATTCGCCAGATGATAACCGAAGAGCGACGCCGCTCCCTTTTCCTCGAGGGTCGATTTTGGTCCACGAAGATCCGAGAGCGGCTCTGGTTCCCCCGGGGATACGGCGTTACCCCTTATTCGGTTGCCTATCAAGATGGTATTCGGATGGTAATGCCGACCTCCGAGTTCGAGCTTAATGAGCACCTTCAGGTGAGTCAGCGGGGCACCCTGTGCGCTCCGGAGGAGCGCCCCAACATCTAAGCCAGTTAGTGCGTCTTCTCAGATTTGAGCAGCGCCGGCCGCAACCCACCGGCATCGGCGAAAGGAAGGACGCGAATAGCTGCGTACCGGCTATTCGCCTTCCTTGCCGCCACTGATGAAGGAGGCTCACGCCCTTCAAGAGCCCCTCGGGGCGTCAACACTCGAGATCTGATCCCGGACAGGAAACCGATGTACACTTCCTTCGACTCGCGACTATATCCTGAAATGGAAACACCAACGAAGATGGCGAAGACCGAGTTCTGGCACTTCATGTGCCGATCATCGATGCTCTTCCTCAGCATCGCCGCCGCGGGAGCGATAGGTGTGCCGGAGAGCGCTCTCGCCCAGCGTCTGACGGGGACCGAGAATGGAGAGTGGCGTTACGTCGGTGGTGATGCCGGTTCCACCCGTTCTTCTCCGTTGAACCAGATCAATGCCGACAACTTCGGGGATCTGGAGGTCGCCTGGACCTGGCGAAGCGATAACTTCAACAGCACCCCCTATTATTTCTTCCGAGCGACTCCGCTCTACGTCGACGGCAGGCTGTACACCGTGGCCGGGGGTACGCGCCGCCAGGCCGTAGCGATTGACCCACCCACTGGTGAAACCCTCTGGACCTTTCGGGAGCCCGAGACGATCCGGTTCCTCCGCTCTCCCAGGCAAGCCTACGGGAAGGGGGTTGCGTACGCTGAAGTCGACGGACGCGAAGTCATCTACTTGACGACTCCTGGCTTCTTCCTCTGGGCGCTCGACGCAGAGACCGGTCGGCCGCTCGAAAACTGGGGGCAGCCGGTGCCGTTGGACGGCTTTTCGCAAACCGGCGTGGTGGATCTGCTGCCGGACCTGCTCGAGGATTGGGGGCCGTGGCAGGACTATCTGGCCGACGCTGGCAGCTACGATGCCGACTACGGAATCCCGCGAGAGCTCGGGATGATCACCAGCTCGGCGCCGCCGATCGTGGTCAATGGTGTGGTCGTGGTCCTCACCTCCCATCAGCCCGCCTACGGCCAGACGCGCATCGAGAACGTCCCCGGAGACATCATGGGATTCGATGCCGCGACCGGAGAGTTCCTGTGGAAGTTCCACGTGATTCCCCGGCCCGGCGAGTTCGGCCATGAAACGTGGGAGAACGACGCCTGGTACTGGTCGGGCAACGTCGGGCAGTGGGCCGGGGCGTCGGCCGATCCAGACCTCAACCTCGTCTATCTCGTTACGAACGCCTCGACCATCCAGTCGTATGTCGGCCATCGGCCGGGGGATAACCTCTTTGGTGGCAGCGTACTCGCTCTCGACGTCACAACGGGTGAGCGGAGGTGGCACTACCAGATCCACCGCAGCGATCAATGGAACTACGATCTACCGGTTCCGCCGATGCTGATGGATCTCACGGTCGATGGGCAGCGGGTGCCCGCGGCAATTCAGAATACGAAGCAGGGTCTCGTCTTTGCGTTCAATCGTGAGACCGGCGAGCCGATCTGGCCTGTGGAGGAGCGCCAGGTCATTCAGACGGAGGTGCCGGGCAATTACACGTCGCCGACGCAGCCGTATCCGACTCTACCGGAGCCGTTGGACCCGATCATCCTGAGCGGGATCACG
Source organism: Gemmatimonas sp. (assembly GCA_009380025.1). Taxonomy (GTDB): domain Bacteria; phylum Gemmatimonadota; class Gemmatimonadetes; order Longimicrobiales; family Longimicrobiaceae; genus WHSP01. The sequence goes on from WHSP01000005.1 coordinate 79,881, forward strand.
GACGAGTTCGTGATCGACTACACGCCGGAATTGAAAGAGCAGGCGCTTGACGTCCTGAGCGGTTTCCGCCTCGCAGGTCTCTATGTGCCGCCTCTTCCATACGATCACGACCAGACGGAGTTCATCAACCAGGTCGGCTGCCAGGGTGCGGGGAACGTCGTGTCTCACCCGCCGACGGCGGATCCGTCTACGGGGATGCTGTATGCGTCCCACCGGCGCACCTGCAGCGCAGCCGGGTACCTCGGGCCGACGAACGGTGAGGACGTCGATGACCCGAGCTATGCCAGCGTCACGGAGGGCGGCGCGACGCCGAACGAAACGCCAACGACAGGAAGAACCGTAGCGGCCTGGGCGCCGGTCGCGGGCGCACCGCGTCTGCCGACGATCGACGGCTTGACCGTTTACAAGCCGATCAACAATCACCTTTCCAGCGTGAACCTGAACACGGGCCGAAAACGCTGGAGCGTGCCCGTTGGTGAAACACCGGAAGAGCTCTTGAACCATCCGCTTCTCGGAGGTCAGGATCCCGAGACGGGGTCACGTGGCTTTTCAATTCAGATGGTCGCGGGCGACCTGCTCGTCCAGACGAAGGCGTATAGCGAAGGGGCACAGCAGATCGATCACGAGGTGACGCCGATGCTTCATGCCCGTGACAAGGAGACGGGAGAGATCCTGGCCAGCGTCGAACTTCCGGCTCCGGCGCAGTACGGCATGATGACCTACATGCACGAGGGGAAGCAGTATATCGTGGTGCAGATAGGTAGTATTCACGCGGACTTCCCCGGCTCTCTGGTCGCGCTCACTCTGCCGTAGCCGGCGGGGGCGGTGCGACGCTCCGTTACACGCCCAGGCCCTGCCGAAGGTGCGGTATGGCCTGGCGGTTAGATGAAGGAAGGACCTTTCCAGGATGGAGATCGTGACATATCCGAACCAGGGGAGGCGCATGAAGGAGTTCCGGGTCACCGGCGCTCAACGGAAGCGTCGCAGTTCGATCGGCGCCGCGACGATCGGCTTGAGCATGCTCATCGCGGGTTGCGCAACCGCATCGCCGCAGGCGGGGACGGACCCGGCTGGCGGTCCGCGGACCGCCGACGTCGTGGAGGGGGGGACCCAATCGGTGATGTCGGGAGTCTTTACGGCAACTCAGGCGGCCCGCGGCCAGGACACCTTCCAGCAGGCGTGCTCGTCCTGCCACTCACCGGCCGAATTTTCGGGGCCCGTTTTTCAGCGCATCTGGACCGATCGTTCGGTCGGGGAGCTCTACCATGTGATCTCCACCCTGATGCCGCAGAACAATCCTGGTGGCCTCTCCGCCGAGGAGTATACGGACATCCTCGCGTTCTTCCTTCGGCAGAACGGGTATCCCGAAGGTGAGCACGAGCTGCAAACCGATCCAGCGGCTCTCGAGCAGGTGATCTTCGAACCCGCTTCCTGACCGGGCCCGGCCGCAGCGAAGACCGGTCTTCCGTTGATCAAGCCGGGTCCGCTATACCGAACACGGGAGTCATGATGTTCAAGCGATGTACATTCCGAACGTCGGTCGAGAGCCCCGAACGAACGCCCCCGGCTGTTTGGGTCCCGGTTCTCACGGCGTTTTGCTCTTTCGACTGCGCAGCGTCTGTTGAAGGCGTTGGATGTCACTGGAGCCGAGGTCGCTCGCGGGATGGAACTGGACCGCGCCGCTGGCGTCTTCCGAGAAGAGACAACCCGAGGATGACGAGGTGGAAGTGGAAAGGAGGGTTCAGCGCGGAGCCGAAGCGATGGAGGTTTGGATGTCAAAGTGGAATTACTTGACACTGGGAGAGCGAGGTGGATTTCCAGGTTCTGTCCCTTGACGACCACCCGTTCCACGAGCAGGCGGAGGATCGTCTGCTGGGTGTTGAAATCGGCCTCGAGGAGCTTGTCCGTCAGCATTGACAGGAATTCCTGAGCCCCTTGGGCTTGGCTCGCCGCGAGCTCGAGTTCCATGTGGCTGGCCTCGAGTTCCGCGAGGGCGACCCCGGCCGCTACCCGGTTCTCTTCGACAGCCTTCACGCGGGTGCTGAAGACGTCGAGCGCGAGGGCTCCCATTTGATAGGCATCGGTGAGCCGATCCCGTTGTCGCGTCAGCTCCTCGAGTCTGGCTTCAGCCTTCTGGATTCGCGTGGCCTGATCGGGAGATGTCGTGGTGGTCCGCTGCGTCCAGGCCGACAGTTCCGCGGCGAGGGTGTCGGAGTCGATGAGCAGATCACGGACCGAGGTCCAGACCGCCTCGTTGACACCGGCGGCTCGGAGGCGGTCGTTGGAACAGCGGCCTCGGGGGCCGTCCGGGAACGGGGTCGGACCCCGGCTGCAGATATAGTAGTGATAGAGGTGCTCCCCGCCGGGTTCGCGGGGGTTGGTCTTGCCGGTTCCGATG
>WHSP01000060.1 GCA_009380025.1 Gemmatimonas sp.
GGGCTCTCCGCCGCCGCCCGTGGAAAACTCCGCCAGACCTACTATAGGGAATGACAATAGAGGGCGGGAATGACAAAAGAGGGCCGAATGACACTGCTGCCGGCCGCGCGCAGGTGCCAGACCCTTGTGCGCCTCGGGATACGTGGTCGAATTTGCGGCGAGCGCGTAGCTACTTGTTCCGACACTTTCGAAGCCCTGTCAAATCATGACTGTTGACGCCTTGAGCACATTATCACGATTGCGGCGAACGGATCTGCTCCGCAGCCAATGCTTTGTCGGCGGCGAATGGTTGGACGCCGATGGAGGCAAGACCTTCGAGGTCGACAATCCCGCAAACGGGGAGGTCATCGGGGAGGTGCCGGAGTTTGGGCGGGTCGAGACCGAGCAGGCCATCGCCGCAGCGGCGGAGGGCTTCGAAACGTGGAGGCGGATGACGGCGGCCGAACGCTCGGATCGACTGCAGCGGTGGTTCGATCTGATCGTTGCGAACACGGAGGATCTGGCGACAATCATGACCGCGGAGCAGGGAAAGCCGCTGGCCGAGGCGCGCGGAGAGGTCCGCTATGCGGCGGAGTTCGTTCGATGGTTCGGTGAGGAGGCGAAGCGCGCGTACGGGGAGACGTTACCCGGCGCGAAGCCCGGACAGCACGTCGTCGTAACGAAGAACCCAGTCGGGGTGACCGCCGCAATCACGCCCTGGAACTTTCCCGCCGCGATGATCACGCGGAAAGCGGGCGCTGCACTCGCCGCAGGTTGCTCGATGATCGTCAAACCTGCCGAGGCGACGCCGTTCAGTGCACTCGCTCTCGCACGCCTCAGCGAGGAAGCCGAGATCCACGCGGGCGTCTTCAACGTGGTGACCGGAATCCCCTCTGAGATCGGCGAGGCCCTTACGCAGAGTCCGACCGTTCGGAAGCTCAGCTTTACGGGGTCTACGGCGGTCGGACGGAAGCTGATGGAGCAGTGCGCGGAGCACGTCCAGAAGCTGTCGCTCGAGCTCGGCGGTAACGCGGCGTTCATCGTCTTTGACGACGCCGACCTGGATAAGGCCGTCGAGGGCGCCATGGCGTCCAAGTTCCGCAACACGGGGCAGACGTGCGTCTGCGCCAACCGCTTTCTCGTCCAGGACCGTATCCACGACGCCTTCGTCGAGAAGCTGGCCACGGCAATGCAGGGCCTCGAGCTGGGTGATGGCTTCGAAGAAGGCGTGACCCAGTCTGCCCTGATCAATCGCGCGGCCGTCGACAAGGTGCGCCGTCACTACAAAGACGCAGTGGCGAAGGGTGCGACCCTCGTGGCCGGTCTGGAGCCGACGGGCGATCGCGGAAACTTCGTCGAGCCCCTCCTCCTCACTAACGTTTCCTCAGACATGGTGTTGTGTCGGGAGGAGACCTTCGGCCCGCTCGCGGCGGTGATGCGCTTCGACACCGAAGAAGAGGCCGTCCACATCGCGAACGACACCCCGTACGGTTTGGCCGCCTACTTCTACAGCCGCGATGTGCACCGGGTGTGGAGGGTGGCTGATGCGTTGGAAGTCGGGATCATCGGGATCAACGAGGGAGCGATCTCGAACCCGATCGCGCCGTTCGGTGGGGTGAAGGAGTCCGGCCTGGGCAGGGAGGGCTCGCGCCACGGAATGGAAGAGTATCTCGAAATGAAGTACCTCTGCATGGGAGCGGCCTGAACGGGCCGCACAGTCCGAGTGGAATCGGGAAGTCGCTGGACTGAGACCCAGCCCGACGACCAGGACTTCCCGTCATTGGAACCACCCGAACTTTTCGATGCCGAGCGGTTACGGCTTCCCTGCGATGGCCGGTTCGCCGATAGCTGTTGGCTGATAGCTGGCAGCCCCAACCCGTTTCCCTTGCACGCCTGAACTGCGGCACCTAGCTTCTTTTAGCCGCGGGCGAGGCGCCCGACGGTGTATCCTATTCTTTGATCGCCGCGGGTCGATTCGATCATGGAGGACAGGCGCGAGGGAGCGGGGCGTCCAGTGGAGGGAACGAATGCCAAAACGGAGTCGACGGTAGCCTCGACCGCCGACCGGGAGCGGGTAGTCCTCCTCGAGTGTCGATTGGAGCAGCTACGGTCAAAACTCGACAGCGCCCGCGGCGACGCCGACCACGCGCGGACACGGCTTGCGGAATCTCTCGCCCGGGAGGCCGACCACGCGCGGCGCCTCTGTGTGCTCCAGGAAGAGCTCGCGGAAAGCCGCACCGAGATCGCTGCCCTCCACCGACGCTTCGATCGTTCCGAGGCACTCCGCACCGAGCTCGAAGGGCACCTGTTCGAAACGGGTTCCTCTGGCGATGGCGAAGACGCCAACGAGCTCAGGCGTCAGCTGCTCGCCGAGCGTCACCGTGCAGTCGTCAAGGAACGGGTGCTGGCGCGACTGCGAGCAAGGGTCGAGGAGCTCCTCTCCAGCCGTGAGATCCTGCTCTCTCGCGTCGCCGAGTGGCAGAAGCTCGTTCGGGAGGACGGCCCGGAGGCTGCCGATCTGTCCGAGTACCTATCGGAGCTACGCCGTGAGATCATGGATCTCGAGCGACAGAGCTCGGCGGGCGAAGGTCGGGAAGCAGCGCTTCGCGAGCACCTGATCCTCCTGGGCGTCGATCCTGAGGAGCAGCCAGCCGATGATGCCCCTCTCGACGCGTCCGATCCGAGTGGCGAATCGTCGCGTCGGCTGGAGATCGAGCGCTACGCGGCGCTCGTCGCTCAGGTCGGTGCTGACGATCCGGTCGCACATCGGTCGCAGGTCGAGCCCGACGAGGTGCTTCAGGCCGCGGCGCCCGCTCTCGAGTCCAACGGAGGGGGCGCCTTCGCCTACCGGTCTGCGGGATCTGGAAAGGGTGGCGCCGACCCGCTCGTCGATGCGCTCGCGAGCGCCGACGCTTCGGCGGTTCGCTCCGAGCTGCTCCGTCGCCTGGGCGCGACCAATAGACGACAGCTCGTCGACATCGTAGTCCCCTCGACGAAGTCGGAGGAACCCGCTGTTCGTGCGGTTGCTTACGAAGCGCTGAGCCGGCTGTTGGAGAAAGATCCTGGTGCGCTGGAGGCTCACCTGCGTGCCGGTCTCGGTGACGCCGATCCACGAGTTCGCCGTCGGGTCGTCCTCGCCGCGGCTACGGCGCGTGGGTTGGCGGTGCGGTCCCTGCTCGGACCTCTGCGCGGGGATCCGGATCCGCAGGTCCATCGCGTCGTCCGTGAGGTCCTTCGCCACACGCCGCCGGAAGCGAGCAACGGTGATGGAAGCGAAGACCATGCGCCTGTCGATCCGAGCCCCTCCGGGAGTAGTGCCCGGGTCAGCGCCTGAACCTTCCCTTCGAACCCGTTTCCCAGGGACTGTCCGTGGAGATCCTATACGGGAGAGACCAGTTCGCCAGGATCCTCGGGCTAACGGAGCGGCGCCTCGCCGAAGCCGATGCGCTACCCGAGCTGACGAGCCCTGACGGTGCACCGGATGCGTACAGCCCGCGACACCTCTCGGCGTATCGGGCGACCCTTGGACGACGGCCGTTGCGGCGTCGTCTACGCCGCCAATTGTTCTTGAACTTCAAGGGCGGCACCGGGAAGACGAGCCTTTCCGTCGCGTACGCCTATCGGCTGGCCGAGATGGGTCACCGGGTCCTCCTGGTGGATCTCGATTCGCAGGGGCACGCTACCCGGCACCTGGGCTACGAAGGCGAGCAGTGCGAGCACACACTCTACGACGTCCTCATCAAACGGGTGCCGCTGGATCAGGCGGTCATCGACACACCGCTCAGCGAGTTCGACCTCGTACCGGCCAACCTTGGGATGAGCACGATCGACATGGCTTTGATGCCGATGGCCGGACGGGAATACAAACTGCAGCGGGCGCTCGCAGCGGCATCCGAAGATTACGAATTCATCGTCCTGGACGCGCCACCCTCTCTGGGTTTGCTGAACCTGAATGCCTTGATCGCAGCAGATGACCTCCTGGTGCCCGTGCTCCCGGACTTTCTTTCGTTCCACGGGCTCAAACTGCTCTTCGAAACGATCGCGGAGCTCGAGGCGGACCTCGGGCATTCCCTGGAGCGCATCCATATCGTCCTGAACCAGTATAGCCCGACGACGCGTATCGCCCGTGAGGCGAGGCGCGCCCTGGAGACCCACTACCCGCAGTTCCTCCTCGGGAGCATCGTTCGTCAGTCGACGCTGTTCGCTCAGGCGTCCAGCGACGGCGTTCCCATCTGTGCCTTTGCCCCCGGCAGTCGGGGGGCGCGGGATGTGGACGCATTGATCTCAGAAGTAGTCGGTGCCCCGGCTGAGGGCGCGAAGGAGAGGATCGCATGAGGAACGGCTTCAACGCGAGTGTTCCGGCGCGCATGCCCCGGACCCAGATCGGGCGGGTGCTCACCGAGTTGGTTTCCGAGCCCGAGGCGCCGGATGTAGAAGGGGCGGAGGAGTCGGCGGCCACCGAGCCCGCGGTCGAGATCGGACCCACCGTTGCGGGCGAGATGACCATCGAGCTTCCCCTCGAAGCGAGTCGCGGTGCCGCGACGGAGGCCATCTCTCGACCGGTGAGTGCCCGCCCGGCGGTGGAGATCGAACCGGCTGTCCCGGAACCGAAAGTCGAGCCGGCGGCGCCACCTGCGGACCCCTCGCGTCTCGCCACGGACCCCTCGCGTCTCGCCGCGGGTCACGAGCGCATTGCCGCCCTCCGCGACCGCCTGGCCGCTGCGGCGCGCCACTCGACCGCCGCGGCGGAACCCGGCAAGACCGCCGCCGTCGTGCGGGAGATGGTCGAGGATCTGCGCGTCCGGTTGGACGAAGCCGTACACGAACGGACGCAGCTCAACGCTTCGCTCGACGAAGCGCGTGCCGCACTGACCCGCGTCGGGGCCGAGCTGGAGAGGGAGCGGAAGGCCCGCGTTTCCGCGGACGCCCGGGCCGAGGAACGGCAGCGAATCGCGGACGACGCGGTCGCGGAGGCCGAGGCGCTGGCGGCCGAGAGAGATCAACTCATTGGCGAACTGACCGAGCACCGCACGCTGGACGACGAGCAGGCGGCGCTGCTGATGGAAATCGAGGCCGAGCTGGCGCAGCGGGAAGCCGGGCGCGCGACTGCGGCTCGAGATCTCGCCGAACTTCGGGAGCTTCTGGATGTTCGCGATCTCGAGCTGGCTGACCTGCAGAGCCGCTTGAAGGCCGAGGCGGCCGACCGCGCCAGGCTGGAGACCCGGAACCGTGACCTGGAGGCGGACGTCGCCCGCCTCACCAAGGCCAGCGAGGCGCTCGAAGCCATCGAGGCGATGGTGACGCGGCGTCCCTGACGTCAGGGACGATACCGGTTTGTTGCCCCAGGGATGATTCGCCTACATCGCCCTGGGCTGGCTCCTATGTCCCGCCGTTCATGTCCTCTTCCCGGGCCCAGGGATGAGATTCTGGCCTTCTGCCGTTTCCCACTCCCATGGCCGGCTTCCGGTCGGTCGGCTTGTTTAGCGAACGACACTTATCCCCAATTGTCCGCGCGAGCGGCATGAGCCCGACTGGATTCCTGCCGTGGAACAAGGGTAGTGGTACCGTTTGAAATCGCCCACCCTCGCGCGAGGAGTTGATGCGGGGCAAGTGTAAGTGTAAATTGGAGGTATGGATACGAGCAAACGCCCGAAGCGCCCGGTTCAATCTTCGCCCCCTCCCTCATCTTCGCCCGCACGGATCGGAATCGCCAGATCCAAAACGTAATCAAGGGCCGTTAGAAACTTGGCCTTCTGATCTGACGTCCACCCCTTGCCATTGGGGAGGGATGCCAGCATTCCAGCGAGTGCATGGAGGAAGTCGTTGCCCTTCTCGACGGGAAGGAATCGCGAGATTCAAACTGTACCCACTACCGGAACAAGTGCTAGCTTGACTTCATGCATCCACGCATGTATACATGTATCTATGGCGACTAAAACGATCTCGATCGACCTCGAAGCGTACGAGCGACTTCGTCAAGCGCGCCTCTCAACGGATGAATCGTTCTCCCGGGTGATCAAGCGAGCGCACTGGCGTCAGGAGCCGCGGACAGCGGCCGCATTGCTGGAGGCCCTGGAGGGAGTGCCCCTGCCAGATGCCAAGATGCTGGAGCGGCTGGATGAGGCGCAGCGGGGGGATGAGATCCCCGAAGACACATGGCGCTCCGGCTGAGTCTGGATACGTCGTTCCTCATTGATCTCCAACGAGAGCGGCTGAAGAGCGAGCGTGATGGTCCAGCACACCGGTTTCTGCGGCGTCATGCGGATGCGGAGTTGTTCCTGTCGACAGTTGCTCTGGGTGAGTTCGCGGAGGGGTTCGCCGACACCGAGGATGCCATCGTACGGGCGGTCCGCGAGCAGCACACGCTGGTGGCGATCGATGAGGCAACGGCTCTGACCTACGCGGGCATTCTCCGGCGTCTACGGCGCAGTGGCAGGTTGATCGGCACGAATGATCTGTGGATCGGTGTCTCGAGCTTGACGCATGGACTCGCTGTCGTGACGGCCAACCCGGAGCACTTCCGCCGGATCGATGGGCTCCACGTGATTGCCCATCGTGAACAGGGGCCTTAGTAGCGCAAATCGAGCCCAGACGGACCTACCCTTCGCTCTCCGCGTGAAACCCGTAGCCCCGCCAGATCCTCCGCAGAACCAACATCATCGATACGGGCCAGCCACTTGCAAGGTTAGTGTCCGGCGGCTTCGAGTGAGTATCGATGAGGGACGTGATGTCAGATCTACCGCCGGCGCTTCGAGACGCCCCATCCCCGGTCTGGGTCGATGCACCAGCGGGCTACCGGATCCCCGTCCGGCGGTTCGGGATGGATCTCCCGGGGCGCCCCGTCGTATTGTTGCATGGCCTACAGAGCCACTCCGGCTGGTTCGTGCAATCGGCGAGGCACGTGTCGAGTCTCGGTCTACCGGCCCACGCGTTTGATCGCTGCGGCTCGGGGGTCAATGAGGGCAACTGCGACGCCGGGCCGGGTCTGACAGGTCTTCTCGCCGAGATCGATGCGGTCGCCGATGGTGCGCTAGCGGGTACAGACCACGACTCCGTCCACATCCTGGGCCATTGTTTCGGCTCGATACCCGCGTTGCTCTACGCATCCGAGCACGGGCCCGATCGGGTTGCCAGTCTCGTCCTCGCGACGCCTGCGCTTTACACCCACACCGACCTCCCGGGCCACGACAAAGCAAGAGTGCTGTGGAGTCTGCTTACCGGTCGTCCCACCCGGGTCCCGGTCCCGCTCTTTCCCGAACAGTTCAGCGAGCGGGGCGAATTCGTGGAGTTCGTGCGCAAAGACCCCCTCGTTCTGCAAGAGGTATCAGCGCGCTTCCTCAACGAAGTGCGTCGAGCCCGCAAGCAGCTTCCAGAGGCCGCTCGAAGGCTTGACGTTCCGCTGTTCATCGCGATGGCGGGAGGTGATCCGATCTGTGACAACCCGCGCAACCGGAGGTTGCTGAAGACGGTGCCCGCACCGACGGAGTCCCACGAGTACGCCGGTGCTCGCCACATCCTGGAATTCAGCCGACAGCGGGCTGCCTTTTTCGAGGACCTCAGCGAATGGTTCCGATCCCGGGAGGCGGAGTAATGCCCCGGATCGTCGCCGTCGAGTTGTTCGAGCTGGACTTACCCTTCCGGAATCCGTTCCATCACGCCGCGGCGAAGCGAGAGCATTCGGAGAGCCTCTTCGTTCGCTGCGTCACCGACAGCGGCCACTGCGGTTTTGGCGAGACCTTGCCGCGCCCCTACGTCACGGGCGAAGAGCGGCAGGAAGCGTTCGATATGCTTGCCGGGCAGATCCTCCCGCGTCTCCTGGAACTCGAGTTCCACTTGTTCAGCGAAGTGCACGACTTTCTCGTTCACTGCGATGGAAAGGCGCCGAGGGAGTGGATCGAAGCGAACACGCCGCAGACGTCCGCCTGGTGCCTGGTCGATCTGGCGTTGCTCGACTGCTTCGGCCGAGCCTTCGGCACGGAAGTCGACCGGGAACTTGCCGGCCGCGCCACCGAATGGCCTGACGGGCTCGCCTACGGCCTCGTTCTCTCGGGCAACACCGGTCGAGGAATGCTCACCACTCTGGTGAAAGCACGGGTCTACGGAATCCGCGATGTGAAGCTGAAGGTGGAGGAGGACTCCCTCGATGGCGTGCGCCTGGCTCGCCGGATCCTTGGCAAGGAGGCGACGCTTCGGGTCGATAGCAATATGGCGTGGAGCCTCGAAGAGGCGTCCGGGTGCATGACGCGGATGGCGCCCTACGGGATCGAAAGTTTCGAGCAGCCGCTGCCGGCCGACGACCTCGACGGGTTGGCTCGGCTTGTCACCGATACCGGGCTCCCGGTCATGGCTGACGAGAGCTTCGATGATGCGGCCTCATTGCAGTCGCTGATCACCAGGCGGGCCTGCACTGCCGTCAACGTCCGAATCGCCAAGTGCGGGGGTCTCGTCGCCTCGCTCGAGCGGTGCCGGCGCTCCCTCCAGGCCGGGCTTACTCTCCAGATCGGCTGCCAGGTAGGCGAAACGTCCCTGCTTTCCGCCGCACAGATGACCCTGATCCGCGCCGTGTGGCAGGGCGTGAGCTTCATCGAAGGCTGTTTCGGCGAACGCCTCCTGCGCGTCGATCCGGTTCGTCCCACCCTGAAGTTCGGTCGCGGAGGTCGCCCACCGTCTCGGCCGCGCGGGAACGGGTTTGGCACCGAGGTTGATATGCGAGTCGTTCGTCGTTATGCGCGACGACGGTTCGCGATCGGCACAGCCAATCCCACGATGGTGCAGGGGACGCGATGACGATTCAGGCGAAGCTTCTGTTCGACCTGATCGGGCCGCGAAGCCTAGCCCGCTTCGATGCCCGGTGTGAGCACCCCTTGCAGGAGCAGGAGCAGCTTCTGCGGCGATTGCTCCACGAGAACGTAGACACCGAGTTCGGCCGCCGCCATCGATTCGACAGGATCGACTCCTTCCCTGATTTCCAGAAGCAAGTTCCCGTCATCGACTACGAGGACATCGAGCCGCTGATCGACGCCGCCCGCCACGGCGAGCCCCATCAGCTAACGCGAGAACCGCCGATCTTCTACGCCCTCACCAGCGGCACCACGGGCGCAAGAAAGTACATCCCGGTCACCGAGACCAGCCGTCGCGCGAAGGCGCGACTGATGCGCGTCTGGCTCTCGGGGCTATTCCGGGACCACCCGGGCATCCTGAATGGCGGGGTCCTCCAGATCGCTAGCCCCGAGGTCGAGGAGTACGCCCCCGATGGCACCCCGTGCGGCGCAGAGGCGGGACACGCCTACCGAAATATGCCGAAGCTGATGAAGGGGCTCTACCCGGTCCCGTACGAGGTCTGCGAAATCCGCGACTACGAGGCCCGATACTATGCGCTGCTGCGGCTGGCGATCGTACATTCGATCACGGCTATTGGCACCCCGAACCCGAGCACGATCCTGCTCCTCGCCCGGTGCATGGGGGACTATACGGAACGGCTGGTGAGGGACGTTCGGGATGGGACGCTCGACCCCGACGTGAACATTCCGTCGGAGATCCGCGACCTGCTGGAGAGCACGATCGTGCCCGACCCCGAACGGGCGGCGTTCCTCGAAGGGGCCGCGTCGGGGGGCGATGGACGTTTGGTCCCCCGCCACGTCTGGCCCGAGCTCGAAGTGCTCGCCTGCTGGAAAGGCGGGACGGTTGGCCCGTACCTCGATCAACTCGGACCCTGCTTCCCGGACGGCCTCCCGATTCGCGACCTCGGGTGGCTTTCGAGCGAATGCCGTGGCTCTGTTCCCCTGGGTGACGAGGGGGGCAGAGGACCCCTCGCGGTGGCGACCAACATCTATGAGTTCCTGCCTGCCGACCAGGATCCCGAGCCTCCGCCAGCCGAGCTGCTAACCGTCGACCAGGTCGAAGAGGGCGGACAGTACTACGTCTACGTCTCCACTTCCGGCGGCCTCTTCCGCTACGCGATGCACGATATCCTGGAAGTGACCGGCTTCCATCGGCAAACTCCGTCGGTTCGCTTCGTCCAGAAGGGCAAAGGGATCGTCAGCTTCACGGGAGAGAAGTTGACGGAGACCCAGGTTCTCGAGGCGGTCGAGGAGACGCTCGGCACCGGCCGCGGTGAGTACTCGTTCGTGGCCGCCGTCGGCCAGCCGACCGAGCCTTCTTATCTGTTCCTGATCGAATTCGAGACGCCTCCCGATCGGAGTGAGGCCACTCGTATCGTGAACGAGCTCGAGCAGTCGCTCACCCGGCACAACGTCGAATACGCAGCGAAGCGGGGCTCCGGTCGGCTTGGCCCGCCCGTACTCCGGGTCCTCGAGCCCGGGCAGTTCGACGCCTATCAGCGAGAAGCGCTCCGGGAGGGGGCCCCCGACGGCCAGTTCAAGATCATGCGACTCACCGACGACGCGGCGTTCGCCGACCACTTCGACCGGGTCGTTGGGGATTACCGCGCCGCGTGAACACGCCTCCGACTCGCCTTCAACGACTCCGTCGAAGGCTGACCGGCGGGCTGGCGGTGGTCGATCCCCGGCAACCGATCGGTCCCGACGACCTCTTCCCGGGAGACGAAGCGGTCGAGGTCCCCCGCATCGTTCGGTTCCTGGCCACTGACGGGTCGCCCCACATCGGACTGGTCCTCCGTTCGAACGAGGGCATTCCGCGCACCCTTCTCGATCTTACCGCGAGGCGTGGGGTCGCCCCTGGACTGCTGGACTTTGTCGCCGCCGGGGGCTTTGATCTCGCCGAACAGGAACTGCTGGCCGAAGACGCCGCCATTGATGGTCCGGACCGCGTGGTGTTGGAGCGAGCCGAGCTGTCCAATCGGCTCCTTTCTCCGGTCGATATCGACGACGTGCAGCTGCGAGGCGGGGCCCGATTGGTCGTCGGTTTCGGCCTCACCTACCGCAGCCATCGGGAGGAGACGGCCATCCCGAGGGCGATCGTCTTTCCCAAGCCCGCTGCCCCGACCGGTGCGTATGCTCCGGTGACTGGGGGAGCGTCCGGTTCCGGCCTCGAGTTGCTCGATTACGAGCTCGAGCTCGGATGTGTCGCACTCGTGGATATCGACCTCGATCGGCTGGACCGAATCGATCCCGTCGCGCACTTCGGCTACCTGGTGGTCAACGACGTATCGGCCCGCGGGCCGATCCTGCGCGACCGACGAACCGGATACGCTCGTGCCAAGGGGCGGCCCACGTATCTCCCCGCCGGTCCCTGGCTCGTGCCGGGCAAGCACTTCACGCGGGACGCGCCATCGTTGCGACGGATGGTGCTCACCGTCGAGGAAACGGAGCCCTTCACCCGGGAGTCGGGGGACGTCCACGATTGCCATACCCTGCGGCAGAACGCCCGCCTCGAGGACCTGACGCTCGGCCTCCACGAGCTCCTCGCACTCCTCGCGCGCAACCGCCTCCTCACGATGCCGGGAATGGATGGTCGCCGCTGGCCGATCAGCGTCCATCGTGACGGTCGCTGGCTGATCCCCGCAGGCAGCCTCCTGCTCACGGGTACCCCCGGCGGAACCGCCGTCCGGTCTCCTGATGCAACCGAAAGGCTCACCCTGGTTCGGAGGAGCTTTCGCCATCTGCGGTGGCCATCAGAGAGCTATCGACGTCACCTGCAGTATCACCACCGCCATTTCGGCTTTCTCTCCCCGGGCGACCGCGTGAGCGGCTGGATCACCGGGCTGGGCCGTCAGGACTGGACCGTTCAGTAGTTTCAACCCTCTGTACGACTAGCCGGGACCGGGAACGGGACCCGTCCGAACCAAGGCCGCATCATGACCACCTTACCGTCCTGACCCCGCTAGCGTCCCAGTTTCTCGCCCGATGGGGGCCCGAGCAAGGTCGCCGAAGGGCTTTGCCGCGGGGCGGGCAGAGCAGAGGACGTCTGGGTACAGGCCGTTGAAGTCCGCGGCAATTCGCGCGTCGTGCACCATAGCGGTGTCAACGTGATCCGTCCGGACGGGACGCGCGATCCCACCGGTCGACTCGCCGCTTATACACCTGGCAAGCAATGGGACCGATTCCCCGAAGGATCCGCCAAGCTGATTCCTGTCGGCTCAAAGCTCGTCTTTGGCATGCACTACAACACGACGGGCGTGCCGGAAACTGACCGTCACCGGGTGGGCGTCTGGTTGGCTCGCGACACGATCGATTACACGATCTTTTCGACCGTTGCGGCTGATGCAGGGCTCAAGATCCCGCCCCACGACCCGAACTATGAGAGCCGAGCCGAGCACGTCTTCGAGACGGATGCGGAGATCACCCTGGTGAAGCCCCACATGCACTGGCGGGGCAAGGACATGCTGTATCGCGTGGTTTATCCGGACGGTGCCATGGACACGATCGCCTTCGTGCCGAAGTATGACATGAGCTGGCAGATTTCCTACGAGTTTGAGGACCCCGTTCCGGTGCCGGCCGGCGCCAAGCTCGAGGTTATCAGTCACTTCGATAACTCGGAGGCAAATCCCAGGAATCCCGACCCGAGCGTCGAGGTGATTTGGGGACAGGAGTCCCGCGACGAGATGATGGAGGGTTGGTTCGACTATCGGGTGAGGCTCGATGAGCCATTCGTCTCCCCGCACGTTTCCTCGACCGTCGCCTCGCCTGACCTCGAGGAACCTCGCGAGCAGGCGTCACCGGATCCCCAAACGGACGAGTCTCGTGAGCCGGTCTCGCAAGATCCCGGAGCGCAAGTGTCTCGTGAGCGGGCATCACCGGATCCGGAAGCGGAGGTCTCTCGCGAGCGGCCGCCGTCTGATGCCGAGGTTGCTGGGATCTGGAATCTCAAAGCGGAGCTGCTGGCTGACCGCCCGACCAAAGGAGTGCGGGCTTCACTCCTCCGGGTGACCGAGTCGAATGGTCAGTTAGCCGCGGAAATTACGACCATCCGCAATACGTTCGTCGAGGTTCCGGACATTCGTTATGACGGTGGTGAGATATCCTTCACCTACGGTGTCTACGAGTACTCACTTAGCGTCGACGGTGACGAGGCCGTCGGGACCGTGACCAGTCCTGCCGGTACTCAGCACGTGACCGCGTCCAAGCAGGAGACACTCGTGTTCGCTGGGGATGACCCGGAGCCCTTCTACAGCACTCGGACGGGTGTGATCGGACACCGAACGAGCTTGGCGCCACCGGATGACGAAGCGGACCCCGGGGAGTGGGTGCGCAGCCGAATTGAATCCCCGACGGACTATGCCCTGATTCCGCGGGAGGGAGTTGCCGTCGAATTCACGAATGCGGCGGACTTCGTCGAAGTCCTGGAGCGCTATGCAGGACAGCCTGTCGATTTCACCGGAACCTGGGTCGGCGATAAGCTTCAGATCGACAGGATCGAGTTGGAAGGAGGCGGAGAGCCCGATCATTGACGGGTCACTCAACCCTGCGGTAGCAGGAAACGAGTAAATCAACCAAGGTCCACAGGAAGGGAAGGGGCGCCCTGTACGCTGAGTACAGGGTGCCCCTTCATTTGTATTCATTCGCGGGTCCCAGGAGTTCAGACCACGCAAGCTTTTCCAGGGGACGCTAGATCCGGTTTCTGGCCGGATGGGGTCGGCTCGCCCGGTTGAGCATGGCCCACGGGTCGAGGCTTCTCTCGGTCCCGATCCAGACGATCACGACCGGTGCCATCACGGACGACCCGCTCGCGCCGAGTTTCGGCTTCCCGGGGCAGTTGGGTCGGAACCTGGGCAAGCTTCACAACTGGGGATGGGAGCTCGCCCTCGACAGCCGAATCATCGATCGGCCGAACTTTGCGTTCGATCTCAGCGGTTCGGCGAGTCACATCGAGAATATGATCGAGGAGTTGGGTGGCAGCCTCGAGAGCGCCAACTTCCACGTGGGGCACCCGTATCCGGCGGTCGTTGGAGCGGTGCTGCTATCGGCGGAGGCGCTTCCTGACGGTACCGGCTACAATCCAGATACGGCAATGTGCGACGGGGGTGGCGGTCCAAATGGCAACCTGCAGGGTGGGGACGCAGTCCTCTGCAACACGGTTGCCGAGCAACAGCTGCTCTATGGTCCTTCGGTTCCGCCCTGGAGCTTCACCCTGGCTCCGACACTCACCCTTTTCAACGACCTGCAGCTCTTCCTGCTCGCGGAAGGTCAGTACGGCGCATGGTTCGCGGACATCCACCGAGTATGCGCACCGGAACTTCAACACCTACCTGTCCGTTTGTCAATGCGATCCGATGTTCGAGGCCGCGTCGAACGCGGCGTTCGACGACGAGCGCTACAACGGCCGCGTCGAGGCCAGGTTCTGGAAGGCACGTGAAATCGGCCTGCGCTACAACTTGCCGGCGAGCCTGATCGAGCGCCTCGGTCCGGACCGCGCTTCGATCTCGGTCTCCGCCAGGAACTGGTGGATGATCTGGAACGGCACGAAGACCGATCTCGGCGGCGGTGTGATCGCCGATCCCGAGAGCCGGTCGCAGTCGAGCGCAGACCAGGCGGGTGGCGCGACAGGAGGGACACTTACGAACACCTATGCCGTTCCTGGCATTGCGAATGTAAGCGCTTCGATTCGAGTCACGTTCTGATCAACCCAACGCAGACCCGACGGTCAGCGAAACCCGTCTTGGGTTGGAGCGGCAAGGCTAACCGGCATGGCTCCAACCGGGGCTGGCGTTCGGCCAGGACCGTTCGACCACAAGGAGCAGAATCAATGACTAGCCAGAATATTGAGAGAGTGGGCGCAGTGCGTCGGAGGCAAGTCACCCAACGGGGTTACGTCTTAGGGGTGGCAGCCCTGTTCGTCGGGTTGGCGGGGTGTGACACCCTGCTCGACGTTTCATTGCCGGACGCGGTAACCGACGAAGCGCTCGAGAATCCGGTCGGGGCCACGACCCAGGTCCTGTCCGTCATCGGTGAGGTGGAATGCGCATATAGCGCGTTCACGGTCGAGGCCTCCGGCTACGAGGATGGTTTCCAGGCGACCGCTGCCGCAGTGGGTGCCGGCTACGCGGACTATTCCTCCGAGGCCGGCGAGGGCAACTGCGATGCGATGGACAGCTCGTACAACTTCCTCGACAGCTTCCAGATCGCCCGCGCCTTTGGATACCAAGCGTACGACCGGATCACCGCCTGGACGCCTGAAGAACTGGGTCCGCAACAGAACAAGGAGCGACTCCTCGCGCTCACGGCGCTCTACGTCGGGATTTCGCTGGACGTCTTCGGCGAGCACTTCTGCGACATCATGCTGGACGGTGGACCGATCATGAACCCGGGCGAGGCGCTCGGTCTGGCCGACGAGTGGGTGACGACTGCTCTCGGGCACCTTGATATGGTCGGGGACTTCGCGGGCGAAAACGGGTCGACGGAGAGCGTTCGGACGATGGCGTACGGGGTCCGGGCCAGGATCCACTGGGCCAATGGAGACCTGGCGGGTGCCGCCGCCGACGCTGCCATGGTGCCGGATGGGTACGTCGCGTATTCGACCCGTGAGGAAGCGGTGATCCGCCGGAATAAGGCGTACAACACGCATACGGCGGTGAAGTACGGCCTGGTGAACGACGCAGTCGACTACTGGCAGGGAGATCCGAACCCGGTGACGGGTCAGGCGTGGCCAGCTGTGATCCCATTCACGGGCTACATCGATCTGGCTATTCTGCCGGACGGTCGCGCCGTGGACGCCAGCGGGTATCCGATTACGACGGCCGCAGCAGGTGCCGTTGCCGATTCCCGCATTCCGTTGGCCTCCGACCAGGAGGCACAGGGAGGCGTAATCGGCTTTGTGCCGATGAAGTGGACCGGTCTCGGCGACGACATCCCGATGGTGAACTGGAAGGAGATGCGGTTGATCCGCGCCGAGGCCGAACCCGACCAGGCGGTCGCGCACGTCAATGCGGTCCGCGGCGCGAACGGGTTGCCGCTCGTCACGTACGGGCCGACGGGTGAAGAAGTCCGGAACCTCATTGTCGAAGAGCGCCGCCGGGCACTCTGGCTCGAGGGCCGGTTCTGGTCGACCAAGATCCTGAACACGGACAAGCTGTGGTTCCCGAGACTCGAGGGCTTCGATCGATTCAACCATCAGATGCTCGGTGGCGTTCGTCTCGTCTATCCGCTCAACGAATACCGACTCAATCCCAACGTCACGGAGGACGACCGAGGATCGGGCTGCATGGGTCAGTGGGAGAATCAGAGGCCCGAGCTCGGTCTGGGAACATCGGTCTAACTACTGGCGACAACCCGAGTGCACGATGTCAGAAGCATGACGACCGTACTCCTGAACATCTGCAGTCGTCATTCCCGCGGAAGAGGGAATGACGACTGGGGGACATCGCCCACGTTCATCCCGGTCGAGACGTGGTTCCCCGGATGCAGCTTAGCCATGGCTCGACAAGCAGGCTCCGGTCTCGTCCGTTTCGGCGCTTTGATCGCCGTTCTCGTTGGATGTGACGGTAGCCCGACCAACCCGGGAGGCGGAGGAGGCGGCGGAAACCCGGACTACCGGTCGGCCCTCGTCGTGAACGGGTCGATCGTCGACTCAGGCGGCGCGCCGATCTTTGCCTCGACCGTCCGCGTTACCGTGTTCGAGTTTCAGGTCGACAGCTGTTCGGATGCCGCCATCGCTTCCCCTTTCGAAGGCGCGACGAACGAGGTCGGGCAGTACTCGGTCAACCTCACCTTCGATCGCGACGAGTTCGACGCCTGCCTGACGGTCGAGGCGGTGCCACCGGACGGGAGCGGTCTCCAATCCAGCGTCCAGCACGCAACGGATGTGGACGTCAACGAGATCGGTGACGGAGTGGAGGCCATCCAGATGGACTTCGTGCTGGAGTGATCCCTGGGAACGCGGGCGTCTCGACCGCACCCGCCGAGCTGGAGTGGCGCCGCACGAAAAGCAGGCTAGAGCTAGAAGCCCGCGCTCCCAGGGGCTTACAGAACAGGACGAGGGGTACGGGAGCGAAATGACGGCTCGCAAAGCCGGAGGGACCGGAAGCCCCCTTTCAGTCAACCAAAAGAAAAACAGCGCCGGACCCATGCCCGGCGCTGTGCCTCATGCTTGTAACCCCGGACTTTCTAGGGCTGTACCCGGACAGTGACGTCGGTGTCGGTGAACAGGCCCCCGTCGTCTGCCCGCCCTCGAAGGACATAGGTGCCCGGCTCCTGGAAGATCACCTCTGTAATCCACCGCCCGTCCTCCGGCGGCTCGGGTGGGATCCAGAAGGGTGCCCAAGGCGAGTTCGAGTACGGCCGTGTATCCTCCCACACGTGTACCTGGGGAGGATCGAGGCTGATGGCCTCCTGTGCGTTGACCTCCTCCGGTCCCCGGTAGACGAACCAGGCCATGTGGAGGCCGACGGTCTTGTCGACCGTGATCCGGACTGGGATGAAGCGGTTCACGGCCAGGTCGAAGTCGAGCTCGCCCTCATCCGTCAGGGGCAACCTTCCCGGGTCTGCCCTGGGTAATCCATCATCCGTCACGTGGGCGACCAGCTGAACTCGTTCCCCCACCTGGGCCTCGATCTCGGTGGGGGTTTCGAGTGTCAGGGACGGAGGGGCATGGGCCCGGAGCTCGGGGTCGCTGGTTCCAGCTCCGAGGGTTCCTGTCTCCGACATCATGACGACGTTGTCGATGAAGTAGTCCGGTCGCAGCGAGCCGTATGCTTTCAGGGTCTCGCCATCGGACCGGAGCGTCCAGACCAGTTCCTGATCGCCGAAGTCCGCAGGCACCTGGACTCTGAACACGAAGCGGTTCCTGCGCGGCAGAAAGTGCGTCGGCTGACCTCGGTCCGCCGGTCCGGGAGAGAAGCCGTTATCCGGTCCGGGCGAGAGATCAACCTCGCCCTCCCAGTTCCGGTTCATGTAGCCGAAGACAATGTTGAAGGAGCCGTCCTCGTTCTCCTCCCAACCCTCGAAGGCGGGCGAGATGCTCTGGCCTTTGTTGAAGGTCAATCCCTGAGCGATGACTTCAGTCGGTAGCACCAGGATGGCTCCGACGACGAGGGCACTCGCGAGCCGGGTGACCGGCACAACCTTCCTACCAAGCGATCGCTCGCTGTGCCTGGCGCTTCGTTGCATCCGTTGGCTTTCAATGCTGCGATTCATCCGTTGTCTCCACATGCTCGTTCGCTCCCCTTCACTCGTTGTCAGGGGTGGCGGTGTTCTCGGCGCGCGCCTGGGTCGGGGCGGGTGTGTCCGTTCCGGAGTCCGTCATCGTGCTGGGCTTCGGTCCAGGCGTGGGGACGAGCGCGAGACACAAGGGACAGCCGATGAAGTAATCGTTTTTCGTGAGCCCGAACGTCTGGACCCTCTCCTTCACCTCTTCCACGAACTGCTCTTCGGACATCGTCACACGCTCACCCAGGTCGATGAACATGTTCCCGACGGACCGGTTGCCCGCGCCCTGCCAGTTCCGCGAGTCGGGCACGTTCGGATTCGTCTCCGAGTTGTTCATGTACCCGGTGATCTGCAGGATCGCGCCGGGGGGGATGAGGGGCTGGTAGTCGTTATCGAAGACGTAGGTGCGGACCCAGTTGTGGTCGTATCCGACGCAGGCGAGCGTTTCTGTTTTGAAGCCCCACGTCGCTTCGAGGCACATGCGCTCGCCCGGCGCGTGCAGGTGCGGCTCGAAGCTGATGATTTTCGTCGGCTCGCGAACGACGGTGAATGCGCGGATCTCCTGGCCCGCCTGATCGCCCCGGATATCGATGTCCGTTCCGTTCGCGAGGGCGGTGATTCCTCCCTGGTACTTGGGCTCGTATCCCTCAGGGAACAGCTCGAACCCGATCTCCAGATGTCCGGTCGTTTTCCGGCCGTTCGAGTGCAGGTGGATGGACTCCGAAGCGATCTCGGAGCCGGCCTTGAGCAGGCGACCGGCGTTGTCGTCGAAGAGGTCGGGGTTTCGGCCCACTTCGTGGACCGGCCACGAGGTGATCTCGCGCGTCCCCGGCACCTGGGTCCGCCAGATCATGTGGTGGACGATGTACCGACCCCCAACCGTAGCCCGACCACCCGCATCCGAGGAGGGGACATCGTTCACTTCCCTCACCTCGACCGCCTTCACGTAGCGATCCTCCTCGAGGGGCAGGGGGATGCTCTGGATCTCGCCCCACCAGTCAGGATCGTTGTCGCCGACGGTGATCGTCTCCGAGTTGACCACGAAGTCCGGGTCGATCCGCCACGTGTCCGCGTCGCTGAAGTCCGGTGAGGGAGGCAAGTCGGCCGGATCGCCCAGCGGCGCGCCGTTGTCTGCCCAGGCCTGGATTTTCGCGAGCTCCTCGTCGCTCAAAGAAGGGTCCTGCTTGTAATGCTGGATTCCGATGTCCTTTTCGACGTACCACGGCGGCATCGCGCCCATCCGATCGCGGATCGCCGTACGGAGCTTGATGGCCTTGGCCCACGGCCTGACCTCCTCGTACTCAGCGAAAGACATCGGTGCGGCGCCGCCCGGACGGTGACAGTTCAGGCAGCTCCGCTGTAGAATCGGGGCGATGTCTTTCGCGAAGGTGACCGACTCGGCATCGATGCCGAAGTCGGCCGCCGCGTAGAGATAGAGCCTCTCACCATCCGCAGTGATGCTCTGCGCTTCCATCGCGGAGGGCGCGAGTGCGAGGGTCAGGAAGGCAGCGAGAAAGGGAATTGCCGACAAGGGGGGCTTCGAAACCTTACAGTCTTGACGCATCGGACGGCTCCTTGCTCGAGCGAACGGTAGGGAAGGATCCAATCTCGTAGTACGGGGTCCCCACGACGACAGTTTCAACGTCTCATCGAAGGGCGGCCCGGCCGCGCGTAAAACAAAGTATAATACGGTTTGACGTCTGGCGCGCTATTCACTTCCTGATCCCGACCCGATCACCTGCACGATGCTCGTCCTGGCCGCGCTTCCATCAGGATCGGCAGTGCGTCCAGGGGAATGGCCAGTGGGTTCGGCTTTCGCGGGGAACGGTCGCAGAGTAGTTTCGCCGTCGGCGTCGACGCATGTTGTGCCCGCGGGGCGTCCATGTCCCCTGGGAGTCGACGACCTACCCATTCCTTCGGACGCGCCATAGCACCGATTCCGAGTGCCGTCGGTTGCAGCCACGCTTTCCCTTCCGACCCACCGGCTCGAACGGCGATGCAAGCACCGAACCCATTCGAGCTTCGAACGACGGATGCAAGGGGCCCATCCGACCGTCAGCTCATGGACGCGATCATGGCGGACGACGAGACGGCGCTCGGTCGGCTCATCGACCGTCACTGGAATTCGCTGGTTTGGTTCGCCTCGGGGCGACTGGCCAGTTCCGACGAGGCCGAAGACGTCGCGCAGGAGGTATTCGTTCGGCTGTGGGAGCATCGGAAGCGGTGGCAATCCAAGGACTCCGTCAAAGCGTTCCTGTATCGCATTACGCGGAACCTGGTGATCAGCCGAATCAGGCACAGACAGGTGAGGGGACGGGTCGAGCCGGAGCTGCTTGGGCGGATGGTCCGGACGGTGACACCGATCGATGCCGTCGTGCACCGAGAGCTCAAGGACGCCTTCGAGAAGGAGCTGTCGGCGCTACCGGAACGCCGCAGGGAGGCCTTCCTCTTGGTGCGTACCCTAGGTCTGAGCTTGAGCGAGGCCGCCGAGGTGATGGAAGTGAGCCGTCGTACGGTCGCGAACCACCTCTACCTTGCCACGATGGATCTCCAAGCAAGGCTGCGCCGGTTCCTGAAGCCGTGATGCCACATCGGCGCATTAGTAACAGATGGCTTCTGGAACGTTTCCATTCGAGGGTAGGTGAGTGGGACGTCCAGTGATCGCCCGGGTGCGGGCGGAGTCGAGAATCGTCAAGTGTGGATGAACGATAGCGACCGCGAGGCCATCATCTCGTCTTTGGTCGGTGAGGCTTCGATTGAGGAGCTTCGGCGGGTCGCCGAATGGAGGGCGGGCTCGGAAGAGAACGAGGAAGTGTATGGGAATCTCGCGCGGCTATGGGAAGCCTCGGGAGAAATCGGCCCGGATTCCCTTCCCAATCTTCCCCCTGCTTCCCGGACGATCATTGAAGGTGCCCGGCAGCGGGATCCATCCGGTGCAGCGATCTCAGCGGCGGGCAAGGCGGGCACGCCGACTGCCGGGACGCCCCGTCGTTCAGGGTGGCCATTTCGGTCAGGCCCTGTCTGGGCCGCTGCGGGTGTGGCAACTCTGGCAGTTGGAGTTGGCCTCGGCTCGTGGATCGCCCGGCCGGATGAGGCTCGCTCGTTCGGCGCGGATTCGTTCGTGACGGGGGTGGACGAAGTCGGGACGGTCACGCTGCAGGACGAGACGGTCGTGCGGCTCGCGCCGTCGAGTCGGCTAACGATCCTGGAGCTCGACGACACACGCGAGGTTTCACTCGTCGGCAGAGCCTACTTCGCGGTCGCGCGAGACGAGATCCGTCCCTTCCGCGTGCGCCTTACGAGTGGTGATGTCGTGGAGGTGCTCGGAACTCGATTCGACGTCCTCAGCCGCGAACGCGACATCCAGATCGCCGTGGCGGAAGGTGAGGTGCGCATCGGCGCCCTCGGCAGTCGGGTCGATGTCCGAGCCAACGAGGTTGCGACGATCCGGGAAGGCGAGGTGCCTCGGGTCGAGCGGGTCGATGATGTGTATCAGGTGATCGATTGGCTGGGGTCCTTCCTGGCCTTCGAATCAACCCCGCTCCGCGAGGTCGCCGACGAGCTCGAGGGGCGCTTCGGGATCGAGATACAGATCGTCGACGTAGAGCTCAGCGAGCGCACCGTCACCGGTTGGTTCGCGGACCAGGATCCGGCGGCCATAATGGGCGGCATCTGTCGCGTCGTCGCGGCGGATTGCACGCTCGAGGCCGGCGCCTACCAAATGGATCTCGCGCCGTGACCCGCGGGCTGGGATCTGCGCCCGCGAGCTGAACCGTCGCCCTTCTGGGGACAGCGTGATCCTGGCGCTGTTCGAAGCCACGATGAGGCATGAATCACCAACGCGAGCGTCGGGAGATGAAGGTGTGGCTGCCCTCGCTTGCGGCCGGCCTGCTCTTGCTGGTCGCTTCCCCGGTAGCGGCTTCGCAGAGGCAGACCTCAATGACGGACGAAATCCCCCAACCAGGTCCGAGTGCCGCCTCGATTCTCGATGCGCCCGCCAACCTGGATACTGGGGATGTCTCCCTCCAACGGGCGCTTGCGTTGCTGCACCTCTCCTCGCGGATCCCCGTCCTCTTCAGCCCCACCCTTCTACCGGACATCGTCGTCAACTGTAGCTGCACGGACTCGAGCGTCGGTCAGGCGCTGCAGCGCCTGCTCGAGGAAACCACATTCAGCTTCGAAGCCTTTGGTCAGCAAGTGATCGTGTACCCTTCCGCCCATGGCGATCAGCCGGCCGTCGCCGGCATGCCTTCGTCGCTGCCGAACTTCGGTGCGGGTCACGCGATCGCGCCCGCCGCCCGGGACTCCGGTCCGGCTCAACCGCAGGCGACAGGCTCGATCCGGGGATCGGTGACCGACGCTCGGCTGGGTCGACCGATCGCCGCTGCGCAGATCTACGTTGCGGATTCGGGTCCGGGGGCGCTCTCTCAGCAGGACGGCGAGTTCGTTATTGCGAATGTCACTCCCGGCCAAAACACCCTGAGCGCCGAGCTGATCGGATATCGGACCGCTTCACGGCGGGTCGTCGTCGGTACGAACGGCGTCGTCGACGTGGATTTCACGCTTGTGGAAGAGCCGCTCCAGCTGGATGAGGTGATCGTCACGGGTACGCCGGGCGGGCTTCAGCGGCGAGCGATCGGCAACTCGGTCGGCACGGTGCAGGTCAGCGACCTTACCGAAACAGCGCAGATCAACTCGATCCAGGATCTCCTCACCGGAGTCACTCCCGGGCTGGATTTCGCGCTTTCGCCAGGCAATGTGGGGACCGGCTCTCCGATTCGGATCCGGGGCGTTTCGAGCCTCGAGCTGAACCAGCAGCCGCTCATCTACGTGGATGGTGTGCGCGTCAACAACGCGACCGATGCGGGGCCCTACCTCGGCGGTGGCGCGAACAACGCCAGCGGCGGACAAGTGAGCGTCCTCGAGGACTTCAGCCCCGAAGAGATCGAGAGCATCGAGATCATCAAGGGCCCGGCGGCGGCGACCCTCTATGGGACCGAGGCTTCCGCCGGCGTCATCCAGATCATCACCAAGAAGGGCGTTCAGGGTGCACCGCAATTCAGCGTGAGCGTCAGCCAGGGTGCCAACTACCTGAGCGACCCCTCGGGTAAGCTGGGAACCCAGTGGGGTATTTCGCCGACTGGTGATCTGATCGAGGGCTTCGACGGATACCCGAATATCTACGAGTACGAGAAGGAGGTCCTGGGGAACGATCCGCTCCAATACGGGCGAGCCCAGTCCTACAGTCTGGATGTGCGCGGTGGGACCGAAGACGTCCGTTACTTTCTTTCGGGCGGCTGGCAGGACAACGAAGGGATCGTCGACTACAACTTCAACGAGCGAGTCAACCTTCGTGGCAACATCGGCGTGGCATTCAGTGACGCACTAAACCTCGATCTCTCAACGGGCTTCATTACGGGGCTCACCAGCTTTGCCCAGCAGCTGACGGAGCCAGGGGGCATCTGGGACGCGATGATGTGGGCCCAGCCCGAGCTCAAGGATACGGACCGTCGAGGCTTCATGCGCTTCACGCCGGAGGAATTGGCAACCGTCGAGGCTACGCGGGAGTACAGGCGGTTCACCGCCAGCACGATCCTTACTCACCGGCTGGGAAGCTGGCTGATGCAGCGGCTCGTGGCGGGGCTCGATCGTTCTTCCGACGAGAACCAGGTGCTAGTACCTCGGCATCAGCTCGGGACGGCCAGCGCGTTCGGTGGGATTGGACTCGGTGACGTTCAGCTGAGTCGACCGATAACCAACGAGGTCACGCTCGACTACTCGGCAAACGCAGAGTATGCTGTGGCTGACCGATTGAGCTTCACCACGTCCATCGGAGCGCAGTACTACAGCAGCAAGCTGAACCGGCTCAACGGCTACGGAAGCGTGCTGGCGTCCCCGGCGCTTCGGTCGATCGAGGGGGCGACGCGAGTGAGCCTCGGCCAGGACATCGTGCAGAACAAGTCGATGGGGGTCTACCTCCAGCAGCAGCTGAGTTGGAACAATCGTCTGTTCCTGACCGCTGCGGTGCGGGCCGACGACAACTCCGCCTTCGGTTCGGAATTCGATGCCGCAATCTATCCCAAGGTCAGCGGCACGTGGGTGATCTCCGAGGAGGGATTCTGGAACTTCCCGCTGGTGAGCTCCCTTCGGCTCCGTTCCG
>WHSP01000061.1 GCA_009380025.1 Gemmatimonas sp.
ACGAGCCGCGAGTGAGGCGTACTTTTGTACGCCGCAGGGAGCGGCGAGGAAGTGCGCGCCCGAAGGAAGCATCAGTTCCCACGCAGAGATGCGCGATCTATCAACGGCCTTCTAATCGAGGCTGATATCGGAGGATCCACCGTCCACCGGTCCAATCACGAAGCCGCGCTCGGGAGGCCGTGTCAGATCGGAATCAGAGGTCTCCCGGCGATCGGTACGGCTCGGATTCTCTGGCTGGTGGGTGCGGCGACGGCTGAGAAGACGGTGGCCTCTAGAACGGCCGGCGCGGTTCTTTTCGGAGCGCTTCATGAGTTCCCTCCCCTGCTTGTTCCCGGGAGCCGCGGCAAGCGGGCGAATACTCTATTTACTTGTCATTACGCAAGTTATGGACCCGTCGTCAAGACAGAGCCGGGCAGCGACAGCTCCTTTTCAGGGTACTCGGAATTTCGCATCCGCGCCCTTCAGTTCCCCTGTGCTCCATCGGCACCCCAGGAGCTGCGAGCGACCACCAGCGGCGTCTCGTGTGGCGGCAGTTCGCCCAGGTTGACAACGAACTTGTACTGGCCCGGCGTCGGAAAACGGATTCCCGCCAGACCGAAGAGTTGATAGGCCGTTGCCAGGTCGCCGGGCCGGACTTCGGGTGCGCCGATCTCACCGCCCGCTTCGAAGAGGACACTGCCGTCCTCGTCCATGAGGCGCACCCTCACGGGCACCTTCCGAAGGGAATCGCTGAAGCCGGCCTCGATCCGGAAGACGAAGACCATCTTGGGATGGACGGTCGGGAACTGAGCGGTGACGATCCTGTCGAAGGCACCGAGGACGTTCAGCTTTCCGTCCTGTGACAGGTTCGCCTCATCGGCGATCAAGGCCATCGGGATACGCAAGGGCAAATGCTCCTGGTGGTTTTCAGACGGTTCCGGAGCCGGCCGACTTTGTGCGGCGTCCGAGTGGGGTCAATATCTTGGCTCTATGATATTCTGTGTTTCGACGGGTATCCGTCGACATCGCGCGCACCCTGTATCCATCGCCGACATTCAGAATGGCCAGGCCGAAGCCGCAAGATAGTTCGGAGCTCAACGCCGCGTCTCGAACCGGCGCGCCGACGGAGGACGAGCAGCTGCTCGGCTCCGCGAAACCAGCGCCCGATTTCACGCAGTCGGATCCATGGCGGGTCTTCCGTATCATGGGCGAGTTCGTCGAGGGCTTCGATACGCTGGCCAACGTAGGTCCGGCCGTCGCGCTTTTCGGGTCTGCCCGGGTCCTACCGGACGATCCACAGTACGAGACAGCGGCAGAGACGGCGGCCCTCCTGGCCCGGGCGGGCTTTGCGGTAATCACCGGCGGCGGACCGGGCCTGATGGAAGCCGCGAACCGGGGTGCCAGCGAAGCCGGTGGCATCTCGATCGGTTGCAACATCGAGCTGCCGTTCGAACAAGGAACGAACTCATGGGTCGAGATCGCCATCAACTTCCGCTACTTTTTCGTCCGGAAGACGATGTTCGTCAAGTACTCCGAGGCGTTCATCATCTTCCCCGGTGGGTTCGGGACGATGGACGAGCTCTTCGAGGCGCTGACGCTCATCCAGACCGGCAAGATCCGGAACTTCCCTGTCATCCTCTTCGGATCGGAGTATTGGTCCGGGCTCCTCGACTGGATTCGGGGCGTGATGCTCGCGGAAGGTAAGATCACTCCTCATGACGTCGATCTCCTCTTCGTCACCGACTCCCCAGAGGAGGCCGTCCAGGTTATCTTGGACGCCCGGCGCAAGCCCAGCGTGCGGCGGTCGGAGCGCCCCTCGCAGTACAGCGCGGAATAGGCGGACAGATCCCCCGATCGCTCTTTACCCAGCCGTATCGCCCTTGCAGAAGGCTCGCTGATTCGAAGCATGGGTCGATCCCCTCACCGGCAGGCGACGCACCAGAGTCGAGAATGAACAACGGCAGCGTTTCCGAATTCATTCGGACCCACTTCAGGCACTTCAACGCGGCGACCCTGGTGGAGGCGGCCGAAGGATGGAACGCTCACCTCGAGGGGGGTGGAAAGATGCTCCTGACGCTCGCCGGGGCGATGAGCACTGCGGAGTTGGGAATCTCGCTCGCCGAAATGATCCGTCGCGACAAGGTTCACGCAATCTCGTGCACCGGTGCGAACCTGGAGGAGGACATCTTCAACCTCGTCGCGCACGAATGCTACGAACGCATCCCCGACTGGCGGGCTCTCTCCGCCCGGGACGAGGCGGCGTTGCTCGAGCGACAGATGAACCGAGTCACGGATACGTGTATCCCCGAACACGAGGCGATGCGGCGCATCGAAGCGGCAGTGATGGAAGAATGGACGCACGCCGAACGAGCGGGCGAACGTTTCTTTCCCCACGAGTTCATGTACAGGATTCTCCGCTCCGGCGTATTGGAGGGATCCTATCAGATCGATCCGGCGAATTCCTGGATGGTCGCTGCCGCTGAGAAGGACTTACCGATCTTCGTCCCCGGCTGGGAAGATTCGACGCTCGGTAACATGTATGCGGCTCACGTCATCTCGGGCGATCTGACGAACGTCCACACGGTGAAGACCGGCATCGAATACATGACTGCGCTCGCGGATTTCTACCTCGAAGGGAGCAGCGCGAGCTCGATCGGGTTCTTCCAGGTCGGCGGCGGCATCGCGGGTGACTTCCCGATCTGCGTCGTTCCGATGCTGCAGCAGGACCTCCGCCGCGACGACATTCCCGTCTGGGGTTACTTCTGTCAGATCTCGGATTCGACCACCAGTTATGGCTCGTATTCCGGAGCTGTCCCCAACGAGAAGATCACCTGGGGCAAGCTCGGGGTCGACACGCCGATGTACATGATCGAGTCCGACGCGTCGATCGTGGCGCCGCTCGTCTTCGCCTATGTATTGGGATGGTGACCGTGTCCACCCCCGAGCTCGACCTCCTGATCGCCACCCGTCGCGATCTCCACCGTCACCCGGAGATCGGCTTCGAGGAACACCGGACCGCCGGTATCGTCGCGGACCGTCTCCGTGCGGCGGGCTACGAGGTGCAGACCGGGGTCGCGATAACTGGCGTGGTCGGCACGCTGCGAGGCGGCCAGCCCGGGCCGACTCTCCTCCTACGCGCGGATATGGACGCCCTCCCGATCCAGGAGCAGACCAACCACGGCTTCCCGTCGCTCAACTCGGGCCGAATGCACGCGTGCGGGCACGATGCACACGTTGCGATCGGTCTGGCCGTCGCGGAACGGCTCGCCAGGAGGCAGTCGGATCTGCCGGGTCAGATCCGCTACGTATTCCAGCCGGCCGAAGAGGGGCTGGGAGGTGCCAAGCGGATGGCGGACGAGGGTGTTCTCGACGGCGTCGATGCCGCCCTCGGACTGCATATCTGGCTCGGCCTTCCCAGCGGCGAGGTCGGCGTCGTAGAGGGACCCATGATGGCTGGCTCGCAGGAGTTCCGGATCACGGTCACGGGACGCGGCGGGCACGGCGCCATGCCCCAGCAGACGATCGACGCGATCTACGCCGCAAGCCAGATCGTCGTCGCGCTCCAGAGCATCGTATCCCGCAACGTATCACCCCTCGAGGGAGCCGTTGTCACCGTCGGCTCGTTCCATGCCGGAACCGCGCCCAACGTGATCGCCGAATCCGCGATCCTGAATGGAACGATCCGAGCCTTCGACACGAAGGTCGCCGAGCTGGTTCACCGCCGCGTGGGAGAGGTCGCCCGCGGCGTCGCGGAATCCCTCGGAGCGGAAGCCCACGTAGAGTTGCGGGACCTCTACTATCCGCCCACCGACAACGATCCGGACATGGTGCAGATCGTCGGACAGGCGGCGACCGAAGTCGTCGGCAAGGATCGGGTACGGACCGACCCGGACGTGCGCACCATGGCAGCCGAGGACTTCTCCGAGTTCAGCCGACGCGTTCCCGGTTGCTACTTCTTCGTTGGCGCCGCCAACCCCGAGATCGGAGCGATCCATCCGCACCATTCGCCTCACTTCGACCTTTGCGAAGCAGCAATGCCGGTTGGGGTTGAGGTGTTGGAGCGATCGACGATGGCGTTCCTGGTGGGGGACTCTCGCCCTCCCGTGCATGCGCCCCGCGACTCTCGGACACAACCGTCCGATAACCACGCTTCGATAACATAGGCGGTATGGCCAGCGGATGGAGGTACGGGCGAGGGTACGCGCTCGTCACTGGTGCGTCGGCCGGGTTGGGCGATGTTTTCGCTCGGCGGCTGGCCGAACGAGGCAGCGATCTCGTCCTGACGGCCCGGCGGGGGGACCGCCTGGAGCGGCTGGCGGAGACGATCCGACGGAGCCACGGCGTCGCCGTCGAAGTGATCCCCGCCGACCTGACGGAGTCGGGTGCGGCCGAGCGGGTTTGGCACCAGGCGTCGAGCGACGGAAGAACGGTCGATCTGCTGGTGAACAATGCCGGGTTCGGCGCGCAGGGCCGATTCGAGGAGGTGGACCTGGACCGCCATCGCGCGATGCTCCTGGTCAACTGCACCGCCCTTATGGAGCTCGCTCATCTCGCGCTCCAGGACATGAAGCCCCGGGGCCACGGCGGGATCATCAACGTCTCATCCGTCGCCGCCTTTCAGCCCGTACCGCTGCTCGCGAGCTATGCGGCGGGCAAGGCCTTCGTCCTCTCCCTCTCCGAAAGCCTCTGGGCGGAGAACCGGGACCATGGCATTCGTGTGCTCGCTCTTTGCCCCGGAAGGACGCCGACGGAGTTCCAGGAGGTGGCTGGCACCGGCCGTGCTGAAGGTGGCTTCGGCTCCCGAACCCCCGAACAGGTAGTGGACGCCGGCCTGCGAGCCTTCGAGGCAGGCAAGAGCTGTGTCGTGCCCGGCTTCGAGAACCTGGCAGCAAGCTGGGCGGTTCGTGCCCTACCCAGAGGGTCGGTATTGAAGGCGATGAAGGTTGTGGGACAGAGGATCTGGGGAGGAAGCCAATAGCTATTCGCCGAGCGATCGTCCCTCCCGGCACCGCCCCTCTGATAGCCGAAAGTCGGTAGCTGAAATAGCTTCCTCCTTGACACATCTTCGCACCTCGATTACCGTTCGACCCAAGATTCCGCTCACACACCAGGCAACCAATGGTTTCTCTGTCCCTCAGCCTCGTACTCACTCTTCTCCTCGTAGGGCTCATTATTATCGGCCCCACGAAAGAAGGCGCGTACGCGCTGCGAGTGCAGAGTAGCTAAAGCACGACAGAGCAGACAAACGGGCCTTCTCACTGAGAGAGAGGGCCCGTTTTTCGTTCTCCCCTTCGCAAGGAGATAGCTGATGGCGCGGATCGAGATTTTCGATACGACGCTGCGTGACGGCGAGCAGTCGCCCGGCGCGACCATGACGCTGTCGGAGAAGCTCCGTATGGCGCACCAGCTGGAAGCGCTCGGCGTCGACATCATCGAGGCTGGGTTCCCCATCAGCTCGACGGACGACTTCAACGCCGTTCAAATGATCGCCAAAGAGGTGCGGCGCCCGGTGATTGCGGGACTCGCCCGTGCCACCAGGCTCGACATCGATCGAGCCGCCGAAGCACTCGAGAATGCGGATCGAGCGCGGCTACACACCTTCCTGGCGACCTCGTCGATCCATCTCCAGCACAAGCTGAAGATCTCGGAGCAACAATGCCTCGATCAGGCTGTCGAAGCCGTCACCTACGCGAAGACCCTCGTCGATGAGGTCGAGTTCAGCCCGGAGGACGCCCTCAGGACGGACCTCCCGTTCCTCACCCGGATCGTTGAGGCTGTGATTGAGGCGGGTGCGAGCGTGGTCAACATCCCGGACACGGTAGGGTACGCCCATCCGGCGCAGATTCGGGAAGTGATCGGAACGCTGGTGGCGCAGGCGAAGGGGGTGGAGAACGTCGTCCTCAGCGTCCACTGTCACAACGACCTCGGGCTTGCCGTCGCCAACTCGTTGGCCGCGATCGAGACGGGTGCCAGGCAGGTCGAGTGCACCGTTAACGGCATCGGGGAGAGAGCGGGCAATACGGCGCTCGAAGAGGTGGTGATGGCGCTGGTCGTCCGCAACGATGCGTACCCGCACGTGACGGGCATCAACACGCGAGAGCTGCACCGCTCCAGCCAGCTCCTGTCGTACCTGACGGGGATCCATCCGCAGCCGAACAAGGCGATCGTCGGAAAGAACGCCTTCGCGCACGAGGCCGGCATCCATCAGGACGGAGTGCTGAAGGAACGTACAACCTACGAGATCATGACGCCGGAGCTCGTCGGTGTTCCCGAATCGCAGCTCGTCCTCGGGAAGCATTCCGGTCGCAACGCGCTCAACCGCCGTTACCGGGACCTTGGCTACGAGCTCACCACCGAAGACCTCGAGCGCTCCTACAAGCTCTTCAAGCTCCTCGCGGATCAGAAAAAGGCGATCCTCGACGAGGATCTGATCTCGATCCTCCACCACGGCACGATGGAAGACGTTCCGCAGCGCTTCAAGCTGCACACACTGGACGTGGTCTGCGGGAAACGCCCCGGGGAAGCACAGGTTCGCCTGCTCGACGAGGGTGTCGAGGGCGAGCTGTCCGTCGGCATTGGGGATGGTCCCCTCGCGGCCGCGTTTGCCGCCGTCGACGCGCTCATCCCCTTCAAGACTCAGCTGGATGACCTTGCCATTCAGGCGAACACGCCGGGAGGAGACGCCGTCGGAGAGGTGAACCTTCGTATTCTCGTCCAGGGTCGAACGTTCACGGGGCGAGGCGCATCACCCGACGTCGTTGACGGGGCCGTTCGAGCCTACCTCCACGCGATCAACAAGGCGGCTCACGCCTCGACGCTGGAGACGAAGGCGATGGAGCAGTCCAACTACCTCTGGGGCGTGTGAACCAGCCACAGACCGGCCGCGTTCGTCTCTACGACACCACCCTCCGCGATGGTACGCAGAGGGAGGGGCTGTCCCTTTCCGTGGACGACAAGCTCCGCATCGCGCGCGAGCTCGATCTCCTGGGGATCGACTACATCGAGGGCGGATGGCCGGGATCGAACCCCAAAGATGCCGAATTCTTCCGGCAGGCGAAGAAGCTGAGGCTCCACAACGCTCGGATCGCCGCGTTCGGCAGCACGCGACACGCCAACAACCGGTGTGAAGACGATCCGAACATCCAGGCCCTGGTCGATGCGGTCACTCCGGTCGTCACCCTCGTCGGGAAGAGCTCGGTGCTACACGTCGAGCGCGTCTTGGAGACGACACCGGAGCAGAACCTCCGCATGATCGCGGAGAGCGTCGCCTACCTGAAGCGGCTCGGCAAGGAAGTCGTCTATGACGGGGAGCACTTCTTCGACGGCTATCGGCTCGATGCCGAACACGCGCTGGCGACGTTCCGGGCCGCCGCGGAGGCGGGCGCCGATTGCCTCGTGCTCTGCGACACCAATGGAGGCTCGCTGCCGGAGGACGTGGCCGAGATCGTCACGAACGTGCGCGATCATATGCGTGGCTTCGGTCTCGAGACCCCTCTCGGAATCCACACGCACAACGATGCGGGCCTCGCCGTCGCGAACGCCATGGCTGCCGTGCGGGCCGGTGCCAACCAGGTGCAGGGAACGATCAACGGCTACGGCGAGCGCTGCGGCAACCTGGACCTGGTGCCCCTCATTGCCAACCTTCAAGTCAAGCTGGGGTACGACTGCGTTTCCGATGATCAATTACGCCGGCTCGGCGAGGTCTCCCATCTCGTCGCGGAGATCGCCAACCTGAGCCCGGACGCGCACGCCCCGTACGTCGGCCGCAGCGCGTTCGCCCACAAAGGCGGAATCCACGTCGCGGCGGTCCACAAGCTCAAGAGCAGCTACGAGCACGTGGACCCATCCGTGGTGGGTAACGAGACCCGGGTGGTGGTGAGCGAGCTCGCGGGGCGGAAGAACGTCCGCATGCGGGCCGAGGCACTCGGGATCGAGCTCGACGGCCGCGAACGCACCGTGCTCCAGCACATCAAGGAGCTCGAGAATATCGGCTTCCAGTTCGAAGCGGCCGATGGCTCGTTCGAGATGCTCGTGCGGCGGTCCTCGCCCGACTACGAGCCACCCTTCGAGCTGCTCGACTACACGACGCTCGTCAGCAAGGACGGCGTCGGATCCCCTCGCTCCCAGGCGATGGTCCGTTTACGCGTCGGCGATCAGGTCATGCAGACCGCCGCGGATGGCGAAGGTCCCGTGAACGCCCTCGACCGAGCAATTCGGAAGGCGCTGCACGTCTACTACCCCAAGCTTGCTGACGTGCACGTCGTCGACTATAAGGTCCGCATCATCGATACACACCGGGGCTCCGCTGCCAAGCCCAGGGTGCTGCTGGAGTCGGCTCGCGGCGAAGAGCGCTGGAGCACCGTCGGCTGCTCGGAGAACGTCATCGAGGCCAGCTGGCAGGCCCTGTGGGACTCCCTCGAGCTCCCTCTCCTGCGGGATCGCGAGACGCACTCGGCCAAGCGACGCCGGCAAGCGGCCGCTGAACGAACCCTAACCTCCGTCGCAACCTGAGATGTCCAGCTCGCGCACACTCTTTCAGAAGATCTGGGACAGGCACGTGATCCGTCCGGAGACCTCCGAAACGCCGGCGATCCTCTACATCGACCTCCACCTGGTTCACGAAGTTACGTCTCCACAGGCGTTTACGGAGTTGCGGACGCGGGGTCTGACGGTGCGCAGCCCTGATCAGACGATCGCCACGATGGACCATTCGACGCCGACGACTCCGCGCGGGCCCGACGGACGGATTCCCGTGTCCGACGCCCAGGCGGCGGCTCAGCTCCAGCAGCTCGTGCAGAACTGTGCGGAGTTCGGCATTCCACTCTTCGAGCTGGGCAGCGAAAAACAGGGCATTGTGCACGTCATCGGGCCTGAGCGCGGCCTCACACAACCGGGGATGACGATCGTTTGCGGCGACTCGCACACCTCCACGCATGGGGCCTTCGGCGCTCTCGCCTTCGGGATCGGCACCTCCGAGGTGGGCCACGTCCTGGCTACTCAGTGCCTCATCCAGAATCGGCCCAAGACGATGGAGATTCGGGTCGATGGTGAGCTCCACCCCGGCGTGACGGCGAAGGATATCATCCTCGCGATCATCGCACAGATCGGCATCGGCGGCGGCACCGGATACGTGATCGAGTACACCGGGTCGGCCATCCGCTCGCTCTCGATGGA
Organism: Gemmatimonas sp.; assembly: GCA_009380025.1. Taxonomy (GTDB): domain Bacteria; phylum Gemmatimonadota; class Gemmatimonadetes; order Longimicrobiales; family Longimicrobiaceae; genus WHSP01. The sequence goes on from WHSP01000061.1 coordinate 9,154, forward strand.
AGAGCGCATGACGATCTGCAACATGTCGATCGAGGGGGGCGCTCGGGCGGGATTGATCGCTCCGGACGAGACAACGTTCGAGTACATCCGGGGGCGGCCGGGCGCACCGGCCGGCAAAGAGTGGGACCGTGCAGTAGCCGATTGGCGCGAGCTAAAGACCGACGAAGGCGCGACCTACGATGCGGCCGTGACCCTGAACGCCGACGAGCTCCGGCCGATGATCACCTACGGTACCAACCCCGGCATGGGGATGCCGATCGACGGGACTGTGCCCAACCCGGCAGACGTTGCCGACGAGAACCAGCGGACCGGGCTCGAACGGGCGCTGGGCTACATGGGCCTGGCGGCCGGAAAGCCGCTGCTCGGCAACCCGATCGACGTGGTCTTCATCGGCAGCTGTACCAACTCTCGGATCTCCGATCTCCGTAGCGCCGCGCAGGCGATCCGGGGGAGGAAGGTCGCGCCGGGAGTTCGGATGATGGTCGTGCCGGGGTCGCAGCTGGTGAAGAAGCAGGCGGAGGCGGAAGGCCTGCGGGAGATCTTCGAGGCCGCCGGCGCCGAATGGCGGGAGGCGGGCTGCTCGATGTGCATCGCCATGAACGGCGATCAGCTGGCACCAGGAGAGTACGCCGTCAGCACGAGCAATCGGAACTTCGAGGGAAGGCAGGGGAAGGGCGGCCGCACGTTCCTCGCTTCCCCGCTGACGGCCGTCGCCAGCGCCGTCAAGGGCTGCGTTTCCGATGCCAGGGAGCTCACCGAGGAGGTCAGGCCGACATGGAACCCATAGAATCATTCACATCGCGGGTCGTCCTGCTGCCCGCCGAAAACGTCGATACGGACCAGATCATCCCGGCCCGGTTTCTCAAGGTTACGGACAAGACCGGCCTGGGGGATGCCCTGTTCTCCGACTGGCGGTACAACGCCGACGGGTCGCCGAAGGCGGATTTCGTTCTCAACCGGCCCGAGTCGATGGGCGCTCAGGTGCTCTTCGCCGGAGACAACTTCGGTTGTGGCTCCTCCCGCGAACATGCGCCCTGGGCGCTGGTCGGCTACGGATTCCGCGCGGTGATCAGCACCTTCTTCGCCGACATCTTCCGGAACAACTCCCTGAAGAACGGCTTGCTCCCGATAACGGTTTCGCCAGATGTGCATCAGGCCCTTCAGGCCCGGCTCAAGAACGATCTCGATGCGGAAGTAACCATCGACCTCGCGGAGCAGGCGCTCAGTCTTCCGGACGGCGGGACGGTCGAATTTCCGATCGATCCGTTCGCCAAGCATTGCCTGTTGAACGGCGTGGACCAGTTCGCCTTCCTGCTCGGTGAGGAGGACGCAATCCGCGAGTACGAAGAAACCCACCCGCCGCGGGTACAGACGAGCAAGGTGGCCTGAGGATGGGCGACCGACTACCGATGAAAGCTTCGATCCTCGTTCTTCCCGGTGACGGCATCGGCCCGGAGGTGGCGGCGGAGGGCGTTCGAGTCCTTCGAGCAGTCGCCGAGCGGTGGGGTCACGAGTTCGAATTCGAAGATGCGCTCCTCGGCGGCTGCGCCATCGACGCAACCGGCTCGCCGTTCCCGGACGAGACGCTGGAGGCCGCGCAGGCCACCGATGCCGTTCTCCTCGGGGCAGTCGGCGGGCCGAAGTGGGACGACCCGGAGGCAATGGTGCGGCCGGAACAGGGGCTTCTCGGCATCCGCAAGGCCCTCGGCCTCTTCGCGAACCTCCGCCCCGTCGTCCTGCACCCGCGCCTGATCAGCGCATCCCCGCTCCGTGCGGACCTCTTGGAGGGAGTGGACCTGCTCGTCGTTCGGGAGCTGACGGGCGGGATCTACTTCGGCGAAAAGCGCCGGGAGACGATCGAAGGAGTCGAGCAGGCGACCGACGTCTGCACCTACAGCGTCGTCGAAATCGAGCGGGTCGTCCGGGCCGCCGCGAGCCTCGCGCGTGGCCGCCGCGGGAAGCTCACGTCCGTGGACAAGGCCAACGTCCTCGAAACGTCCCGACTCTGGCGTCGAGTCACCGATCGGATCATGCGTGACGAGTTCCCCGACGTCCAGCTCGAGACGATCCTCGTCGATGCGTGCGCGATGCACCTGCTCCGACGACCCGCGGACTTCGATGTCATCGTCACAGAGAACATGTTCGGCGACATCCTCACGGACGAAGCGTCGATGCTCGCCGGTTCCATGGGCCTTCTTCCTTCGGCCTCGCTCGGTTCGCCGGTCAAAGGGCGGAAGACGCGTCCCGGGCTGTACGAACCGATTCACGGTTCGGCGCCCGACATCGAGGGTCAGGGCGTTGCGAACCCGCTCGCGACGATCCTCAGCGCCGCCCTGTTGCTCCGGCACTCGCTCGGCCTCGAAGTGGAGGCCGCGGCGGTCGAGGCAGCCGTCTCGGATGTGCTGGATTCAGGAGTCCGAACCCGCGACGTTGCCGGGCCAGGCGAGCCATGGGAAGGCACGGCGACGGTCGGTGAAGCCGTCGCCGCGGCGGTAACCGAGGGCAGGCCCATGAGCCGAGCGACGCCGACACCCTCCGCCCACGCCTGACCGGCGCCAGCGGGGCAACCGGACACGAAATCGAATCACCCCCACCCGCCTCCGTGCGAGGAGGGATTCAATGTCTGAAGAACGTACCGGAGCACAGATCATCTGCGAGGCCCTCCTGCGGGAGGGCGTCGATGTCGTCTTCGGGATCCCTGGGGGGGCGATCATGCCGTTCTATCACGCCCTTCCGGAGTACCCCGAGCTGCGACACATTCTCTGCCGTCACGAACAGGGTGCAGGGCACGCCGCCGAAGGCTACGCCCGCGCCAGCGGACGCGCCGGCGTCTGCGTCGCGACGAGCGGTCCGGGAGCGACGAACCTGGTCACCCCGATCGCCGACGCGTGGATGGATAGCACACCGATCGTCGCGATCACCGGGCAAGTCAGTTCTCTGGCGCTGGGGAAAGACGCGTTCCAGGAGACCGATATCACGGGCATCACCGTTCCGATCACGAAGCACAACTACCTCGTGAACGACCTGAGTGACCTGCCGCAGGTCTTCAAGGAAGCGTTCCACATCGCGACCACGGGGCGTCCCGGACCGGTGCTCATCGACGTCACGAAGGACGCACAGCAGGCGCGCGTCGTCCCCGACTGGGACGTGAAGGTCAACCTGCCGGGCTACCGGCCGACCTACACGGGCAACCGCCGCCAGATCCGGGAAGCGATCCAGCTCCTCCAGAATGCGGAGAAGCCGCTGATCATGGCGGGCAACGGCGTCATCTGGTCGGGTGGGCATCAGGAGCTGCGCGCACTGGCCGAACGGACGGGGATCCCCGTGATCACGACGCTGCACGGGAAAGGCGTGTTCCCCGAGGATCACCCGCTCAGCATCGGGATGCCTGGCATGCACGGCTGGGTACACGTCAACCGCGCCATCCAGGAGTGCGACGTCCTGTTGAATGTCGGCGGGCGGTTCGATGACCGGGTAACGGGAAAGACCTCGACGTTCGCGCCGAACGCCCAGGTCATCCACATCGACATCGATCCGTCCGAGATCGGGAAGAACATCAAGACGAAGGTGCCGATCGTCGGGGACGCCCAAATCGTTCTGCAGACGATGGTCGAGGAGATGCCCGAACGAACGGCCGGGGACTGGCTCGCCCACATCCGGTCGATGCAGGAGAAGCATCAGCCCCGGCAGCGTTATCTGCGGCGGCCCGACACCGCCGCACTGATGCCGCATGACGTGTATGATGGGCTCAACATGGCCCTGCAGAGTCGTGGCGCATGTAAGGTGGTGACAGACGTCGGGCAGCATCAGATGTGGGCAGCGCAGCTCATCGACTGGATGAGCCCGCGGACCCACATCACCAGCGGCGGCGCCGGCACGATGGGCTTTTCCGTGCCGGCCGCGCTCGGCGCCGCCGTCGCCTGCCCGAACGAGACGATCTGGGTGATCTGCGGTGACGGCGGTTTCCAGATGACGAACCAGGAGCTCGCCACGATCAAGCAGGAGGGGCTTCACAACATCAAGGTGGCCATCATCAACAACGGCTACCTCGGGATGGTTCGTCAGTGGCAGGAGCTCTTCGAGAACCGACGCTATAGCGGAACTCCGCTCACGGGCCCCGACTTCGCCCTGCTCGCGAAGGCCTACGGGCTACCGGGAATCGTCGTCGAGACCGTCGAGCAGGTCGACGAGGCGATCAAGCGTGCGTGGGACTACGACGACTCCGTCGTCATAGACTTCCGCGTCGAGCGCGAGGCCAACGTCTTCCCGATCGTTCCCCAGGGCCAGAGCATCGCCGACATGCTCACGGAAGCCCCGGAACCGGTGAGCGCGAGCTGATTCGAGCCGTCCGCCAACCGTCATTCCCGCGAAAGCGGGAATCCACCGGTTTCGAAGCCGGCGGCGCGACTGGATCCCCACGTTCGCGGGGATGACGACGCTTCAGCATCTCGGAATAGGTAGCAGTATTGTAACAGGAAGCGGCCTGCGCCAGAACGTCGGGATCCACCTTTCGATCATCGAGTTTGTCGAGGAATTACCATGAAGAGGACGATCGTCGCCCTGATGCAGGACCATCCCGGTGTCCTCCACCGGGTCGTGAGCTTGTTCCGTCGTCGCGCATACAATATCGATAGCCTGACGGTCGGCACGACCGAGACGCCGGGCGTCAGCCGGATGACGATTGTCGTCGATGGCGGCGACATCGAGCAGGTGACGAAGCAGCTTTACCGGCTGATCGAGGTGCTCAAGGTCAGCGACGTGACGAACGACCCGGTGGTCGAACGGGAGATTGCGCTGATCAAGGTGCACGCGCCCAAGGCCGCTCGAGCGGAGCTGGTCGCGATGTGTACGGTCTTCCACGCGAAGACCGTCGACGTCGGTCCCAACACCATGATCGTCGAGGTGACCGGCGAACCCGCGCAGGTCGATCGCTTCCTGGACGTCATTCGCCCCTTCGGCATCAAGGAGATGATGCGAACGGGACGTATCTCCATGATCCGCGGGTCCCAGGCGCATCAGGCAGCGTTGGAAGCGCCGGAAGACGCTCCGGCGTTGGCGCTAGCAGGATAACGTGGGCCGGACGGTGCCGGCCCGGTGGTTACCGGTTGCCGGTTGCCAGTTACCAGTCCGGACGCCCCTGAACTGGCAACCGGTAACTGGCACCTGGCAACCCGTAGTCCGAACCCATAACTAACCTCGATTCTAGGCAACATGGCCGACCTCTACTACGACAACGACGCCGACCTCAGCCGCCTGACAGACCGACGTATCGCGATCATCGGCTACGGCAGCCAGGGGCACGCGCACGCCCTCAACCTCAAGGACAGCGGGTGCGACGTCGTCGTCGGCCTCCATTCCGGATCTCGTAGCCGAGCGAAGGCAGAGTCGGCCGGCCTGACCGTCATGGACGTCGATGAAGCGGCCCAGGCGGCGGACGTCATCATGATCCTGATCCCGGATACGAAGCAGGCGGAGGTGTACGCCGAATACATCGCTCCACACCTGTCCGCCGGGAAGACGCTGATGTTCGCGCACGGTTTCAATATCCGGTACGAGCAGATCGTTCCGCCCGAGGACGTCGACGTCACCCTTGTCGCTCCAAAGGCGCCCGGTCACAGAGTTCGAGAGGTCTTCGAGCACGGCGGCGGCGTTCCCGGCCTCGTGGCCGTTCATCAGGACGCCTCCGGCCATGCCCTCGCCGATACTCTGGCCTATGCGAAGGGGATCGGCTGCACCCGGGCCGGCGTGCTGGAAACCACCTTCACAGAAGAGACCGAAACCGACCTCTTCGGCGAGCAGGCCGTCCTCTGCGGCGGCACAGCCGAGCTCATCAAGGCCGGATTCGAGACGCTGATCGAGGCGGGCTATCAACCCGAGGTGGCATATTTCGAGTGTCTCCACGAGCTCAAGCTGATCGTCGACCTGATCTATCAGGGCGGCCTCAACTACATGCGATACTCTGTTTCCGAGACCGCGGAGTACGGGGACTACGTCGCAGGTGACAAGGTCGTAAACGCCGAGAGCCGCAGGGCCATGAAGCAGCTCCTCGCCCGAATCCAGGACGGATCGTTCGCTCGGGAGTGGATCGAAGAGAACCGAGAGGGGCTCCCCAACTTCCAGAAGCGCCGTGCGCAGGACGTCGAGCATCCGATCGAGCGAGTGGGGGTCGAGTTGCGGCGAATGATGCCGTTCGTGAATCCGAAAGAGGTGGTACCCGGATCGGGCGGAGCTTGAGGAACGGTGAATCGTGAAGGGTGAATTGTCCTCTTCCTGAACGTTCACCATTCACAATTCCCCATTCATAGTCGTCGAAGGAGATCATAGGAGGAATCAACATGTCAGCACAGTTTGCCAAAACGGAGTGGATCTGGCGCGACGGCGAGTTCATCCCCTGGTCGGCGGCGACGATCCACATCATGAGCCACGTGGTGCACTACGGGTCCTCGGTCTTCGAGGGGATTCGGTGCTACAACACCCCGGAGGGGCCCGCGATCTTCCGGCTGAAGGAGCACATCCGGAGACTCACCGACTCGGCGCACGTCTATCGGATGGACCCCGAGTACAATGCCGCGGCGTTCTCGGAGGCGTGCAGGGAGTTGATCCTGAAGAACGAGCTCGAGGAGTGCTATATCCGACCGCTGTTGATCCGCGGGGTCGGAGCGGCCGGCCTCAACCCAGCCGCCAGCCAGATCGAGTCCTACATCATCTGCTGGCCGTGGGGGACCTACCTCGGCGACGGCGCCCTGGAGAGAGGCGTGGACGTCTGTGTCTCGAGCTGGCACCGCCCCGCGCCGAATACTCACCCGGTCCTTGCCAAGGCAGGCGGGAACTATCTCAGCTCGCAGCTCATCAAAATGGAGGCGCTCGCGAACGGCTACGAGGAGGGAATCGCCGTCGGGCCGTCGGGGCTCGTGAGCGAAGGGAGCGGACAGAACATTTTCCTCGTGCGTGGCAGCAAGCTGATCACGCCGCCGATGGATGGGACCCTTCTCGAGGGGATCACTCGCGACTGTATTATGACCATCGCCCGCGACATGGGTATCGACGCCGTCGAGCAATCGGTTCCGCGCGAGCTCCTGTATATGGCCGACGAGGTCTTCTTCACGGGGACGGCAGCGGAAGTCACACCGGTGCGGTCGATCGACAGGATCACGATCGGTGGCGGCGCTGCCGGCGAGATGACACTCGCCCTCCAGAAGCAGCTTCTCGGCATTGCGCGGGGACGTCTACCGGACACCTACGGCTGGAGGAGCCCCGTGAAGAAGGTGCAGAAGGAGGTGGCGGTCGCATGACGGCTACTCTGCAAGAGGTCGAACTTCCGAGCCGCACCCTTCTTCAGGGACGAGATCGTGCTCCCGCTCGGGCAATGTTGCGGGCCGTGGGGCTGTCGGACGAGGACTTCGAGAAGCCCCTGATCGGCATCGCCAACACCTGGGCCGAGACGACCCCCTGCAACTCACATCTGCGGCAGCTCGCGGGGTGGGTCAAGGAGGGCGTGCGGATGGCCGGCGGAACCCCCCTCGAGTTCAACACGGTGGTCGTCTCCGACGGCATCACGATGGGGACCGAGGGGATGAAGACGTCGCTCATCAGCCGCGAGGTCGTCGCCGACTCCATCGAGCTGATGGCGCGGGGTTATATGTTCGACGGGATCGTCGCGCTCTCGGGGTGTGACAAGACGATCCCCGCCACGGTGATGGCCCTGGCACGTCTCGACCGGCCGGGTCTCATGCTGTACGGCGGCTCGATCATGCCGGGTCGCTTCAAGGGCAACGACGTCACCATCCAGGACGTGTTCGAGGGAGTCGGAGCAAACGCCGCTGGGCGGATCTCCGACGAAGAGCTCTACGAGCTGGAGTGCGCCGCCTGTCCGGGCGCGGGCGCCTGTGGCGGCCAGTTCACGGCGAATACGATGGCCACCGCGTTCGAGGCGATGGGAATCTCACCGATGGGAAGCGGCACTGTTCCGGCCCTTCAGGGAGAGAAAGCGGAAGTCGCGCGGATGTCCGGGCAGCTGGTGATGGACCTCATCGAGCGTGATGTCCGACCGCGTGACATCATCACGGTAGATTCGCTCCGCGCCGCCACCGCCCTTGTCGCTGCCTCCGGGGGATCCACCAACGCCGTACTTCACCTCCTCGCGGTCGCCAGGGAGGCGGGAGTCGACTTCTCCATCGACGACTTCGACGCCGTCTGCGCGGAGATCCCCCTCCTCGCGGACATGAAGCCGGGTGGACGGTACGTCGCGGCCGACCTGCATCAGGCCGTGGCGTCCGTCTGATCCTACAGCGCTTGCTGGAGGGCGGCCTCGTCCCACCTGACCTGCCAACAGTGTCCGGCCGAACTCTCGGCGAGGAGGCCGCCGATGCGAAGGAGTCGCCGGGTCAGCCGGTCGTTCGCCCGTTCAACAACCCGATCAAAGCTACCGGTGCACTCGTGATCCTGAAGGGATCACTGGCGCCGGAAGGATGTGTGATCAAGGTCGCCGGCCACGAGCGCGTCCATCACCGGGGGCCGGCTCGCGTCTTCGAACGGGAGGAAGATGCCTTCGAGGCGGTCCAGGCGGGCGAGATCCGTGAAGGGGACGTGATCGTCATCCGTTATGAGGGCCCGAAGGGTGGGCCTGGAATGCGGGAAATGCTCGGGGTCACGTCCGCGCTGGCAGGCTTCGGGCTCAAGGACCACGTAGCGCTCCTCACGGACGGCCGCTTCTCGGGCGCGACTCACGGGCTGATGGCGGGCCACGTTTCCCCCGAGGCAGCCGTCGGTGGACCGATTGCCGCCGTCCGCGACGGCGACATGATCGTGTTCGATGTGCGCAACCGACGGTTGGATCTCGAAGTGGAGCCCGACGAGCTCGAGGCACGGCTTCGCGCTTGGGTTCCGCCCCCGTCACGCTACCCGACCGGGGTCATGGCGAAGTACGCGAGGCTCGTCGGGTCAGCCTCGGAAGGCGCGATGACCAACAACCTGTGACTCTGACCAGTCGCGTGGCAGGTTCGGCGCCAGGCAGCGGCAGGGGCAGCCGGGGATGAAGTCGAGTCTTGCGCTTTCACCCGGTGGGCGATTATGATTCGCCCATGAGCTACTCTGCCGCGTTTGCCTACTTTCGATTTTATTGGGCGACCCCGAAAACGGGCCGCGGTCGGAGGCACGCGCGCATGTAGTGCGGATGGCTCCAGATGACCGGCAAGGCGGCCCGTGAACGACACGGGCCGCCTTTTTTCGCACCCATTCCGACCGAAAGGACATGATCATCATCACTCGTCCGAACATCACACCCGCGGAGCTGGACCACATCCGCGAACACGTCGAGGGGTTGGGGCTCCGCACGAGCGTCACGCGGGGCGAGCGGCAGACGATCATCGGCTGTATCGGAGATGACGATCTGCTGCGGGAGGCCGCGCTCCTTCGGCTACCCGGCGTCGAATCGGTAACGCCTGTCATGAAGCCGTACAAGCTTGCCGCCAGGGAATTCGTCGGAGAAGGAAGCCGGGTGCGCGTCGGTGATGGAGCGATGTCGATCGTCGGGGGAGAGGAACTCGCGATCATCGCGGGTCCCTGTTCCGTCGAGGGGCGCGAGATGCTCCGGAGCACCGGCCATGCGGTACGTGCCGCCGGGGCGGGCATGCTCCGCGGCGGCGCGTTCAAGCCCCGCAGCTCCCCGTACGCATTCCAGGGTCTGGGACGCGCGGCCCTCGAGATGCTCGCCGAGGTGCGCGCCGAAACCGGCCTACCGATCGTTACGGAAGTGATGGATACCCGACAGGTCGAGCTGGTGGGTGAGTTCGCCGACATGCTCCAGATCGGCGCTCGCAACATGCAGAATTTCTCTCTTCTCTCCGAGGTGGGCCGGATCCAGCGTCCGGTCCTGCTCAAGCGGGGGCTCTCGGCAACGTTGAAGGAGCTGCTGATGGCCGCCGAGTACATCATGGCACAGGGCAACCGTGACGTAGTGCTCTGCGAGCGAGGGATCCGCACGTACGAAACGGCGACCCGGAACACCCTCGACGTGGGCGCGATCCCGGTTCTCAAGCGCGAGACGCACCTGCCAGTGATCGTGGATCCGAGCCATGCAGGCGGCCGTGCGGAGCTCGTCGCGCCCCTTTCCTTTGCGTCCATCGCCGCGGGCGCGGACGGGTTGATCGTCGAGGTGCACCCGGAGCCCGAGCAGGCTCTCTCCGATGGTGATCAGTCGCTCACGATCGAGAGTTTCGAGCGTCTCATGCACGACCTGCGGCCCTTCGCCGAAGCGGCCGGTCGCACTTTGTCGGAGCCGTCGCCGGCCGAGGCGGCTGCCTGAGGGGGCAGGGCGATATGGCGGACGGGCAGTTCGAGGAGTCGCCGCGGGTCGCCTTCCAGGGCGAGCTAGGTGCCTTCTCCGAAGAGGCGGTTCATCGGTACTTCGGAGAAGGCGTCGAGGCGATCCCGCAACGCGACTTCGCGGAGGTCGGCCGGTCCGTGGTCGACGGTGAGGTCGACTACGGACTCCTCCCCATCGAGAACACCCTCGCGGGCAGCGTCGTCGGCAGCTACGACGTTCTCGGAAGCGGGGACCTCACGATTCTGGGCGAAGTAATCACGCCGATCCATCACTGCGTGCTCGGCCTACCGGGAGCGGCCGTCGACCGCCTCGAGCGGATCCTCTCACATCCGGTCGCGCTCATGCAGTGCACTCGGTTCCTGCGCTCGCTCCCCCACGTCGACGCCGTCGTCGCCTACGATACGGCCGGAGCGGCGAAGGATATCGCGGATCAGTCGCGGCCGACACAAGCGGCCATCGCCGGGCGGCGCGCTGCCGCACGGTACGGCTTGGAGGTCCTCGCGGAGAACGTTGAAGATCGGCCCGACAACCAGACGCGCTTCCTGGTCGTCGCAGCTTCGGCCGACGCGCTGCCGCCGAGAACTCGAGGGACCCCTCCAGCAGGCCCTATGAAGTCCGCACTGCTCATCGAAACCGCGAACGAGCCCGGCACCCTGCTTCGAATACTGTCTCCGTTCGCCGAGCGATCGATCAACCTTTCGAAGCTCGAATCTCGGCCGGCCGGAGAGCCCTGGACCTATCGATTCTTTATGGAGTTCGATGAAGACGCAGCCGCCCCCAGCGCCACCGCCGCCCTGAGCGAAGTCGCCACGCGGGCGGTCAAACTCCAGCTACTGGGGACCTACCCGCGCTGGATCGACGGGTAGCGCGGGCGTCTTCCGCTGGTTGCCTTCCCCTCTCCTCGCGCCTACCTTCTCACTTTTCCGGAACGCATGAGGAACCCTTCTTGCGGCCCGTGAGAGTCTCTTCGACGCAGTTCGAGAAACTCGCGAGCGCTCCTTATCGGCGTCCGGTCGAAATCGTCATCGGTCTCAGGTCGTCCCGTCGCCAGCTCGAGACGAGCGAGGACACCAAAGGCTCTCAGCTATCGGCTGTTCAGACCATGCCGATTGCCGGTAGCCAATGGCCGATAGTTGGTTCAATCACGTCTCCTGGAGTTGGTGATGAGCGGGCAGTCGACGCCGCCAGACATAAGGTACGGGTACGCCCCGGAGGGAAAGGACAACGGGGTCGTCAAGAGCAAGGGCAAGCCGAACTTGCACCTTCGGCAGGGGCAGGACGTCGTGCCTCTCCGAGCACGTAAGCCGGAATGGCTGAAGGTCCGCTCGCCGGGCGGGCCGAACTACCTTCGGCTTCAGCGGATGATGCGGGACCAGGGCCTCCACACGGTCTGCGAAGAGGCACACTGCCCGAACATCGGTGAGTGCTGGGAGAGCGGCACAGCCACGTTCATGATCCTGGGTGATGTTTGCACGCGCGCGTGCAAATACTGCGCGGTCGCCCACGGGATGCCCACCGAGCTGGACCAAGACGAGCCGCGGCGCGTGGCGGGCACGGTGGCCGCTATGGGCCTCGAGCACGCGGTCATCACCTCAGTCAATCGCGACGAACTGGCGGATGGCGGAGCCGCCATTTATGCCGAGACCATCCGCCAGGTCCATCAGCGGGTCCCCGGCTGCTCAGTTGAGGTCCTCATCCCCGACCTGAAGGGCAACGAAAACGCGCTTCGGACGGTAGTAGAGGCCAACCCGGAGATTCTCGCGCACAATATCGACACGGTCGAGCGGCTCATTCGAGCTGTCCGCCCCGGCGCCCGCTACTGGCGGAGCATCTCCGTCCTGGGTGCGGTGAAGCGGATCGATCCACAGATGCTCACGAAGAGCGCGATCATCCTCGGCATGGGGGAGACCGAGGACGAGATCCGGCAGTCCATGGTCGACCTCCGCGAGGCAGCCGTCGACATCCTGACACTCGGGCAGTATCTCCGGCCATCGGAACACCACATTCCGCTGGACCGGTGGGTGACCCCGGAGGAGTTCGCGCGCTGGAAGGAGATCGGCGAGGGTGAGCTCGGCTTCAAGCACGTGGAGTCCGGGCCTCTCGTCCGTTCGTCCTATCATGCGAAAGAGCAGGCCCGAGAGGTGGAAGCGGGCGGTCCAGGTCGCCTCACGGAGATCCTCGAGGCCGACCTGGAAGGCGAGGTCCGCATCGACCCGGTCGAGGCCGACATACGGGCAAGTTTGCTCGATAGCCACCCCTCGCGGCTCGTCCAGCTCGGCTCCCTGTGATCGAAGACGAAAGAGAGAACAAGATGTCTGAAACCCAGACGACGGATAAACGCGCCCAGGCGAAGGATGAACGGGCGCAGGAGGCGGCGAACGGAGGCGCGCCGCGCGATCATCCCTCCCCCGCCGCACCTGCGCAGGACCCGGACTGGGAGCAGGAAGCAAAGCCGAAGCTGAGCAAGGAAGAACGGACGATGGGGCTTCCCAAGGAGAAGCTCCGCAAGATGATGTACGACATGCTACTCGGCCGAAGGTTCGAAGAGAAGACGGCCGAGTCGTACGCCCTGGGCAAGATCGGCGGGTTCTGTCACCTCTACATCGGTCAGGAGGCGGTTGCGATTGGGGCCCTCCACGCCCTGGAAGAGGACGACTACGTGATGACCGCCTACCGCGAGCACGTTCACGCCCTCCAGATGGGCGTGGACCCCCGTTCCGCGATGGCCGAGCTGTACGGTCGCATCGATGGTTGCTCGAAAGGCAAGGGCGGGTCGATGCACATGTTCTCGGCGGAGACCAACTACCTGGGAGGGCACGGCATCGTCGGCGGGCAGATCCCGTTGGCGCTCGGGGTCGCATGGAAGATCCGCTACCGGGATGAGAAGCAGGTCATGCAGGTGTTCCTCGGGGAGGCTGCGGTAAACCAGGGTGCGTTCCACGAATCGCTCAACATGGCTGCACTCTGGCAGCTTCCGCTGGTGGTGATCGTGGAGAATAACCGCTTCGGGATGGGCACGGCCTGGGAGAGGGCGTCGTCGCTCTACGATATCTCCCAGAAGGCGAGCGCGTACGCCATGCCCTCGGCGATCGCCGACGGGATGGACATCCTTGACGTCTATCGCGTGACCAAGGAGGCGGTGGACCGAGCGCGGGCCGGCGAGGGCCCGACGTTGATCGAGGCGCGTACGTATCGGTTCGTCGGCCATTCGATGTCCGACCCCGTCCACGGCGTCTACCGAACCAAAGAAGAGGTCGAGGAGGAGAAGCTCAACGACCCGATCCGTATCTACGCCAACCTCCTAGCGGACCTCGATACCCTCTCCCAGGAAGAGCTGGAGAAGATCGACGCGGAGGTGAAGGCGACCGCGGAAGAGGCCTCCGAGTTTGCCGAGAAGTCGCCCGAGCCGGATCCAGCTGAGCTCTACCGCGACGTGTACGCCGACGAGGATATCAACGGCCGGCTCTACTTCGATGGGAGACAGTAGCCCCGCTGGATCGATTGCCGTATCGAATCGGCTCGCACAGTAGCCCGCGGTCATTTTCGATTCGAGAGACCCCGGGCTGAGAATTCAAGCTTTGTACAGGTGGACTTCGGTATGGCCGAAACAACGTATCGGGAGGCGCTGAACCAGGCGCTGGTCGAGGAAATGGAGCGGGACCCCGACGTATTCCTGATGGGCGAGGAAGTCGGGGTTTACAACGGCGCCTACAAGGTGTCGAAGGGGATGCTCGACAGGTTCGGGGACATGCGGGTGGTCGATACGCCGATCACGGAGCTCGGCTTCGCGGGTCTGGGAGTCGGTGCGGCAATGGTTGGGCTCCGCCCGGTGATCGAGTTCATGACCTACAACTTCTCCCTGCTGGCCGTCGATCAAGTCTTCAACTCGGCGGCGAAGCTGCTCTCGATGAGCGGCGGTCAGTTCAAGGTCCCGGTCACCTTCCGCGGGCCCACGGGGGCCGCACTGCAGCTCTCCGCCCAGCATTCACAGGCACTCGAGGCGATGTACGCCCATTTCCCGGGCCTCAAGATCGTCGTGCCCGGTACGCCCGCCGACGCCAAGGGCCTCCTCAAGGCATCCATCCGCGACGACGATCCGGTATGCTTTTTCGAAGGGGAGATGCTCTACAACCTCAAGGGCGAAGTGCCGGAGGACGAGGACTATGTCATCCCCCTCGGCGTCGCAGACGTCAAGCGGGAAGGGAGCGACGTGTCGATCATCACGCACGGGAAGATGATCCACGTCGCGCTGCAGGCGGCCGCAAAGCTGGAGGAGGACGAGGTAGACGCCGAGGTCGTCGATCTGCGGTCTCTCCGGCCGCTCGATGTCGACGCGATCCTCGCCTCGGTGGCGAAGACGAACCGGGTCGTTCTCCTGGAAGAGGGCTGGCCGTTCGGTGGTGTGACCGCGACGATCGCCGCGTTGATCCAGGAAGAGGCCTTCGATGATCTCGACGCTCCCATCCTTCGGGTGACGCAGGCCGATGTGCCAATGCC
>WHSP01000062.1 GCA_009380025.1 Gemmatimonas sp.
CTTGCGAAAAATCCCTCGTTTCCGACTTGGAAACTACGCCGTTGATATCCGAATTTCCGGATGCCAACTATGCTAGGCGATCCCTCTCCCGGCGATGCGAGGCGCTCCCTGTTTGGCGAAAGCAGCGCCGGGGTCGGGATGCTCCTTTTCACTCTCCTCGGTCCTCCGACGGCATGGACCTTTCACTTTCTCAGCGTCTACCTCCTGGTGGCGCTCTACTGCACGGAGGCATGGGAGGGTGCCGGCGTGGCGATCCTGGTCAGCACCATCGCCTCCGCAGCGATCTCGATCGCAGCAGGCTTCGCTTCGTACCGAGAATGGCGGAGAGGAGGTGAGACCTCGATCACCGCATCGATCGCCGGCGGGACGGGCGGGAGCGAGTTCATTCTCCTGATGGGATTGCTGGGCTCGATGCTCTTCTCCTTCCTGATCCTCGTGGAAGCCATCGCCCCCGTCTTCGTGCCGCTCTGTTCAATGTCCACCGGATGAAGGGGGCGCCGTTCGGCTCGTACGGAGCACGCATCGCGCTCCTGGTGTGGCTCCTGACGGTTGCCAGCTGCCTCAACGGCGAGCGCAGCCGACCGCCTGAGGTGCTGGGTGGCGATGTTGCGGAAGGACGAGCGCTATTGCAGAGCTACACCTGCGGCGAATGCCATGTGATTCCGGGGGTCTCGGGAGCGACAGGCCTCGTGGGTCCGCCCCTAACGGACTGGGTCGAGCGCACGTTCATCGCCGGAACGCTCTGGAACACTCCGGAGAACCTGATCCGCTGGCTCATGGACCCGGAGGATGTCGAGCCCGGGACGAACATGCCGGATATGGAGATCTCCGAAGAGCAGGCTCGCCACATGGCAGCTTACCTGTACACCCTCGGCAACAATCGCGGCCTCGGACCACCCCATCTCTTCCCCGTTGAGTGGCTCGAGAAATGGTGAAGGGAGAATGGTGGGCGACCCCTTAGCGACCTATTCACTATTCACTATTCAGTCAGGGGGGCTTGGCGCAGGATCGCTCCGGCGATACCATACCCTCTCGTCTTCTCACAAACGTATCCACCGTAGCCGATGCCTTCGGGCTTACCACACTTCGCTTCCCTCAGGTGGTTGCGACTCCGCTTACCGCGTCCCGCCGCCGACTCCGAGCGGGATGCGGCCCCAACCGAGATCGATTCTGCGGAGGAGCTCCAGAAGATCCAACGCGCCCTGCGCCGCCTGAGTCTGGCTTCTGCCCACAGCGGCGAGATTCTGCAAGCCGTGTCCACCCGACTGGACGAAGTCCAGCAGCTCGTCATCGCTTCGAGCCGGTCGCGGCACGCGGTGCTGACACTCGATGAGAGCGACCTCCTCGGGCTTCTCGACGAGCTCGAGCGCGTTCTCGAAGTGCCCGACCTGCCGAGCGCTGCCCGGAAGCGGGTCGAGGGTGTGGCCCGAGCGCTTCTCGATCGTGCCGGCTGGCGGGCCGTGGCCGTTGACGGCTGTAGCTTCGACGGCGTCGATATCCGCATTGCCGAGTACCTTGGGGGACCCCTGACCGACCCCGTCACGGAGCCTCGGATCCATCGCGTCCTCGAGCAGGGGTATCGTCGCGCCGACGGGACACTGCTGCGCCCGGGTGTCGTCGTCGCCGCTTCCCGGACGGACGGGCACAACGTCCAATCGACCGCCTCCCGCGAAGGTCCTCCATGAAGAAGTCCGCTTGGGGAATCGATCTCGGTACCACCAATAGCTGCATCGCCAGGGCGTCGGCGTCGGGCGCCGAGGTGGTCCGCATCGACGAAGGTCTCACCGTACCGTCGGTCCTCGCATGGAATGGGCACGAGCTCCTCGTCGGGCGGCGTGCCGCGAATCACGCCGTGCTCGCGCCCGATCAGGCCGTGCGCTCGATCAAGCGCCGCATGGGAGACGCCGAGTACAGGGTCCTCCTCGGCGACACCGAGTTCAGCCCGATCGACGTCTCCGCGAGGATCGTCGGGTACCTGAAGACCCAGGCGGAAGCGGTGACGGGCGAGAGGGTCGAGGAAGCCGTCATTACCGTGCCCGCGTGGTTCAACGAGTCGCAGCGCCGCGCTACCGTTGCGGCGGGTGAGCGCGCGGGCCTCGAGGTCACCCGCATCATCAATGAGCCCACCGCGGCGGGCCTGGCGTACGGACACACTGGCGCGTCCCGCTCGATCGCCCCACCCGACGGCTCGACGGAGCGCTGGCTCGTTTACGACCTGGGTGGTGGCACCTTCGACGTTTCGATCCTCGCGGTCGCCGGCGACTACAAGGAAGTCCTCGCTTCCTCGGGCAACACCTACCTCGGCGGCGATGATTTCGACCATCGGATCGTGCTGCACTGGGTGGACCACTTGCGTGATCGGCACAACGTCGATGTCGCCCGGGACCGCCTCGCCATGGCGCAGCTCCGCCATCTGGCCGAACAGGCGAAGATCCGCCTGTCCGACGAAGTCGAGGTGCCCGTGTCGGCGTTCATCGAAGCGGAGGGCAAGCGACTGGAACTGGGGGAGGTCTTGACCCGAGCGCAGTTCGCCGCGATGATCGACGACTACCTCGAGTCGACGCTCGCCAAGGCCCGACAGGCACTCGAGGAAGCGCGTGTCTCGGCGCCCGAGCTCAGTCGCGCTCTTCTGGTGGGCGGTTCGACGCGCATCCCGCGCGTCCATGAGCGCGTCGCGCAGGAGTTCGGGATCGCACCGGACGCCTACATTGAGGTCGAGCTCTCGGTCGCGCTCGGGGCGGCACTCCAGTCCGCCCTCGATCACGCGTTGAGCGCCGCTCAGATCGTCGTCGACATCGCCCCCCATTCGCTCGGCGTCGCTGCCCTCGGGCCGGAAGACGAGGCAAGCATGCAGCCGGTTCTCTTGAGCGCGCTGGACCCTGAGGAAGCCGAGGAGGAGGAAGACCCGATCTCCTACCCGAAGACATTCGTCCCCGTGATCCGCAAGAACGCTCGCCTGCCCGCCCGATTCGTCGAGGAGTTCTATACCGTCTATGACGGGCAGGACGGCGTCGACGTGGTGGTCCTGCAGGGCGAGTCGAGCAACACACGCGAGAATACATTGGTGGGCGCGTTCCACGTCCTCATCGACCCCAAGCCGGCCGGCACCGGGGTCTGGGTTGGTTTCGAGTACGATCGCAGCGGTCTGGTGCGGGTGTCGCTGAGCGATCAGGGCGGCACGAAGGTACACAAGTCCCACACGCTGGACCTCACCCGCTCGGCGGACAGCAACTCCGACAGCTACGTCCTGCGCGGTCTGACGCGATCGGGGAATCGAGGTCCGGAGTTGCCCGAGCTCGAGGACGACATCGAAGAGACCCTGTCGCCTCCGACCCAGGTTTCGAACTTCCTCATCGAACAGGTCGACCGCCGGCTCGCTTCCCGGCCCCCAACGGAAGAGGTCGAGATTCGCGCGGCTCTGTCAACGTACCGCGAGCTTCTCGCCGAGGGACGCGACGCAGGAATCGATGAAGTGGAAGACCGGCTGTTCGGTTGGCTCGACGGCGTCGAATCGAGTGGACCCCTGCCGGAAGCAGATGCCTGATGGTTGTCGCCTTCCGTTGTCGGTCTGACGACCGCCCCGCCCGATGAGTCGCAAGAGCGACCGCGAGCAGCAGAAGCGCCGTCAGCGCAAGCAGGAGCGGCAGGCCGCAAAGCGGAAACGTTCGAGGGGGCGGGCCCAGGGTGGGCGTTCCAACCGCGGTCTGGAAGCGTTCGACCCCCAGCGCCTCGCCACGATGTTCTGCATCGTCGTCTGCCAGTCGCTGCTCGCGGGCGCGGGCCGCTTCGACCCCGAAGAACGCTCGGATCTGCTCCGCGCCGCCTACGACGCCGGGGGAATCTGGCAACGTCTGCTCGTCGAGCTGGAACGCTTTCTCTACGAGGATAAGCCCTGGTCGCTGACCTGCGCGGATCTAGCGCCAGTTCGTGCCGCCTTCGCAGCGAATGCGGCGCTCGACGCCTTTGACCACCTCTGGGTCCTCGCGCTGACCAACGAGTCGGCCGATGTGTCTGCGTTCGCCGCCGCGGACGTTGCGAGCTGTGCCTACCGCGCCGCACGGGCGTTCGACGCATTGCGAGCGTCCCTCGACGATCCCGACCAGGACCCGGCGCAAGCGCTCACCGCGGTAGTCGATGAGATGGATGAGCACGGGGCCGGCGCCGCCCTGAAGAAGAGCTATAAGAAGCTGCTCTCGGATGCGGTGGCTTCGCTGCACGCTCCGGCACGGTTGAGGAGGGGTGCTGTCACCAGGCTCGCCCGAAGTTGCGCCAAACTCTTCGAGCGGGAGGCCCGAAGGAGGTCATCGACCGCCTGGTGGCAGTGCGGCCGACTCTTCCTCACCGAGGTGTTCGATCGACACCAATGCGACGGGTTCGATGGTGCACTCGCCGGATATCCCGGGCTCCTGGCAGAGCTCGTACCCCCGCCTCGTGCCCTGCTGTGGATGGCCGAGCAAGAGGGCTCGGTCGACCGCCTCCGTTCGGTTCCTTTCCAATCCACGGCCGAAAGCTGGCTCTCGTTCCTGCGGCAACACATCGATCCCGGAGCCCTGGATTTCGAAGAGAGGGTCCGCCTGGAGATCGTGCGGGTCAAACTCATGCGGGCGCGCGCCCGGACCGTCGACAACCTGGATGAATCCGCGGTCGTATCCGAGCATCACGAGTTCCTTACTGCTCTCGCGGACCTCCGCACGCTCCTCGCGCACGGCGTGCCCCCGGACAGCCGCGCTCTGCCCGGCATTCTCGAGCCGGCACTGGTCGACTTCTATGTTGGAGCGATCGACGAGCTGCAATGCCACGATGCGGCGCTGCCTATCACCGAAGACCTGCGACGGTGCCACCCCGACGATTTCCGGCTCGCGTGCCTGTACGCCACCGCCGCGTTGATGCGCCGCGAGCGCCACCGGCTCCGTGCGCTCCAGGGACACCCACCACGCAGCCACGTCGACCCGGAACTGTTCGGGCGCTGCGCGAGGATCTGGGAGGAGCTCCCACAGGGCACCGGCGCCGTCGCGTCCGCACGTTCGTTGCTCTTCGAAGGTCTCGATCGGGAGGATCGCAAGCGCTGTCTGTTGAAGCTCGCCCAACAGGCCTTGTGGCGCGCGCACAATCTGGATACCTACCGCCAGGAGCTACGCAGCCTGCTCCCGTACTTCGAGAGCGACAACTTCGTCTATCGCGACATCGAGGAGAAGGCTGCCCTGGATCCCGGGCTCGTATTCTGCGCCACGATGATGGCGCCGTTTCACGAGCGAACCCTGTCGCTCGACGAAACCCAATCGCAGCAGTGGGTGAGTCACCTGCTGGAAATCGCGCGGCAGTCCCCGCTCGGGGCGCGGCTGGCGAAGACCTACTTGGCGACGCCCAGCCCCTGGTTTACGCTTGCGCCAACCGTCGCGAGCGCCGCCCGTGCGCATCTCGAGGAGCTTCGTCCATCCGCCGGTAGATCACCAGATCCGGAACCCGCCGCCCGGCCACCCGACCCGAAGCGCAACACCGGGCGCCGCCGTCCTGCGCGACAACCTCGACGTCCCGCGGCGGACGATTCCACAGCTCAGCCCTCTCTGTTCGATGCCCTCGACCCGTGACCAAGCCCTTGCCATCCTCGGCCTGGACGCCGCCTCGAACGTCGAACCGGCGACCATCCAGCGCGCTTTCGAGCGCCTCGCTCGCCGTTATCCGCAGCCCAGCTTCCCCGAACGCTTCCGGCTCCTGCTCGAGGCCCGCGACCATCTCCTCGATGCGGGCCGCGGCTGGCGCGACCAGTTGACCAGCCGAACGCTCGATGTCGCTTGGTTGCTTCCCCATCTCGCTTCCCAGCAGCCATCGCCTCCGGCGCGCCGCCAAGCCCTACAGGACATGCTGCGCGCCGGCTACCTCGCGGAGCCGATCCCCAGTGCTGGACCCGCCTCGCTGGGCGCCGCGCTGGAACGCCTTCTTGAACCTTAGTACTCCGTGCCGGAAACAAGACGACGTATTCCTGGTCATCCCCATTCGTCATTCCCGCGAGGGCGGGAATCCAGAGCACGGCAGCCGACTGAGCCACTGGATCCCCGCCTTCGCGGGGATGACGACTCTTGGGGACTCGGAATACGTCGCCCAAACTGTGACCAGAGGTACTGAGTACACTTCCGCAAGTACGCCGAGGAGTGTTGACGTCCGCCGTCAGGCGGCGCCCAACAGCAGTCCTGATCGCGAGACCGACCGGGAGCTCCCGCCGTGCTTCGAGGACGTGCGATTGCAGCGGCGGAGGGTGTCTGGCCATGCGATTGCGGATTACGTTTCGGCGCTCGGGTGGGTTTGTATCATGCCTCACGTCGAGCCTTCGACGTTACGGCGGCCACTATCGGGCACGGAACGGCTTGGAGACGGGAGATTACCTGGATGGCCGGAGCGATCGAAGCGGTGCTTCTGGCGCTGAACACCGCTGGAGTACGATATCTCGTGGTCGGCGGTATAGCGGTGGTACTACACGGCCATCTCCGAACCACGGCCGATCTCGATCTGGTCGTTCAGCTGACTAGCGATAACATACTGCGTGCTATACGTGCACTCGAGGACCTGGGCTACCGACCCCGAGCTCCGGTGCCTGCGGAACGATTGGCCGACCCGGCGGCGCGCGAGGCATGGTCGCGCGAGAAGGAGCTCACGGTTTTCAGCCTGTGGAGCGATGTCTTCCCGGGGCTCGAGTTGGATCTGTTCATTACCGAACCGTTCGATTTCGACGACGCCTATTCGCGGGCGGTGCGCGTGACTCTCGACACGACCACGGCAACCGTCGTCTCCGCCAGCGACCTGATCGCGCTGAAGCAGGCCGCGGGGCGGCCGATCGACCTGGCCGACGTCGAGGCGCTGAGAGAGATCGGTAAAGACGTTACGGAGGACGAGTAGATTGGACGACCGCACGAGCTGGCCTCGAGGCTACGAAGGTCACCGTCGAGTCCAGGCGCGGGTCGGCCTACGACTCACGCCTGCCGAGCGACTCCGGTGGCTGGAAGAAACCATGGAGACGCTCCGCCGCTGGCAGGGGCGCGCACGGCAACCAAACAGCCAGGCCATCACCCGGCCTCCGGGGCGCCCAAGGGACTGATGCGGAAGCGCGGATTATGCGGCGGCGGCCTTCCCATTAAAAACCCTCACGCGGAGCACACGGAGGTTATTTCGTGTTGCCGTTCGCCGCGTAACTCCCCGCCCTCCTATTCACCCTTCACGGCCTCCTCCTTGGTAGCGATGCCCTTCGGGATCGGGATAGCCACCCTCTCCGGGACGGGCGCTCTGCGGCGGATCACGACCACCGTCGCGCCGAGAACGGCGATCACCCCGACCAGCCCCGCCGTTCCGAGGTTCAGGCCCACGCCATTGATCCAGATGAAGGCGAGCGAGCCTGTGAGGAGCAGGTAGTAGGTCATGGGTATCGCGGTCTTGCGCAGCAGCGCCCCCTCCTGTCCGAGAAGGCCGACCGTCGCGGCCGCGGCGACGACGTTGTGGACCGTGATCATGTTGCCCGCCGCGCCGCCCACCGCCTGGGCGGCCACCACCACCGAGGGAATCGCCCCGATGTTCTGAGCGGTCGCGAACTGGAACAACGAGAAGGTGAGATTGCTCACCGTGTTGCTTCCGGCGATGAACGCGCCGAGTGCACCGATCCAAGGAGCGAAGAATGGCCACGCCCCGCCGGCGAGGTCGGCCGAGGTCTCGGCCAGGACCAGCGGCATGCTCTGCAGCCCACTGTCGTTGAAGGTGGGCCCCGAATTGATGAATACCCGCACGAGTGGAAGAGCGAAGAGGAGAGCGATCCCGGCCCCAGCGATCTGACCTCCGGCGACCCTCCACGACTCGACGATCTGTTGAGGGCTCATCCGATGGATGGCGTACGTCGCCGTCACGACGATCAGGAAGATGAAGCCCGGGAGATAGAGAGGTTGGATCGACCCGGTGATGGGCGTCCCGAAGATGTTCGGCCAACTCAGGGTGATTCCGGACAGCCAGCCTTGCACGGGCAGCTGCGGGACTCGCGTGAGGACGAGGATAAGCGCGACAAGGAGATACGGCGTCCACGCCGTGCCGATGCCCATCCTGCGACCGTCGTCCGCGAGATCCTCCTCGGGATCGACGTTGCCCATCCACTCCCGCTCCCACTCCGCGCGGGGTGCGAAATCCCAGCTCCTGGCAGGGAGCAGGAACCCCCGTTGCGCGGCGAGCACCACTACGGCGAGCCCGATCAGACCTCCCAACAGCGCCGGAAACTCCGGCCCCAAGACCGCCGCAACGGTCACATAAGGCACCGTCATCGCGAACGCGGCGAACAGCGCGAACTTCCAGACACCCAGCCCTTCCGCGAAGCTACGGTTCCGCCCGAAGAAGCCAGTCAGCATGCAAGCCAGGAAGAGCGGAATGACGGTCCCGGCGACCGCATGGAGGAGGGCGATCCGTAGCCCCAGGGCGGAAAGGTACTCGGGCATCGACAGGCCCAGACCGGCCAGATGCTCGTCGACGGCCGGACTCCCTGTCAGGCCGCCGAAGACGCCGACCAGAACGGGGGTACCCACCGCTCCGAAGCTCACGGGTGTGCTCTGGATGATGAGGCCCACCATAACCGCGGCCATCGCGGGAAAGCCCAGAGCCAGGAGCAGCGGAGCGGCGACGGCCGCAGGAGTGCCGAACCCGGATGCTCCCTCGATGAAGCTCCCAAACAGCCACCCCACGATGATCGCCTGAACTCGCCGATCCGCGCTGATCTGTGTGAACGCCACCCGGATGGTGCGGATCGCACCGCTGGCCGTCAGAGTCGCCAGCAGCAGCAACGCGCCAAAGATGATGTAGAGCAGCCCCGTGGCGATGATCAGGCCCTCGACCGAGGCGGCCGCGATCTGCACTGCGTTCATCCCCCACACTCCCACCCCGAGTGCTACGACGATCACATACCCGACCGGCATTGCCCACTTCGCAGGCCACCGGAATCCGACCAGGAGTACGCCGACGGCGACGAGCGGCGCGAGTGCCAGCAGTGAGAGCAGCAGGGAATTGCTCACGATCACCTACCCGTTTCGATCAGCTCGTACGCCCGATCGACCGCATCGACATCGACTCCGATCGACCGGATCTGCGGGTAGTTCTCTCCATGACTTCGCAGGTCCATCCTGGCAGCCGCCTCCTCGACCGGGACATCCGCGTCGTGAAGCTCATTGACCTGCTCCCAGAAGTCTCGCAGATACGCCTGAAAGTTGTCGATCACGGCGGGATCGCGGACGGGCGGACCGTGACCCGGGAGGACTACGTCGAAGTCGAATTCCTTCAGCTTTTCCAGGGTTTCGATCCAGTCGGGGATGTAGGCGTTCCCCATGTAGGAGAGTCCACTGTAGAAGAGATCGCCGGTCATGAGGACTCGTTGCTCGGGCAAGTAGACGACGACGTCGCCGGCCGTGTGTCCTCGACCCAGGAACTCGATGCGGATCTCATTTCCGCCCCGAATCAGGGTGAGCTGTCTCTCGAGGGTAACGTTCGGCGGGGTCGGTTCGACGGAGTTCGTGGCGGCGAGGAAATTCTCCTGCACCTCCAGTCGTTGTGCCAGCTCCTCTCGGGCAGCGGGATCGGAGGTCGCATCCAGCTCCGCACGCATCGAGGCAACCCGCTCGGGGATCGGGGCGAGGAACCGGGCAAAGGTGCGGCCGCTCAACGAAAGGCCGGTCGCCATCGCTTCCCTCGTGTACTCATGGCCGATGATCTCGACACCGGGACCGTAGATCTGATTGCCGTGGGAGTGGTCGAAGTGATAGTGCGAGTTGACCACATACCGAACCGGTTTCGTCGTGATCTCTCGCAGCTCCCGGAGCAGCGCGTAGGCGCCGGCCGGCGATACGTGAGAATCCACGACCAGGACGTCCTCGTCGTTGATGACGATCGCAGCGTTGGACATCACAGTCAGCGCGCCGGTGCCCCTGGCGATGTAAACGTCGTCTCGGATTTGCTCGAATTCAAACGCCTGGCCCTCGTAGTCGGAGCCCGGCGGAGCGCCCTGTGCGGCCAGCGGAATCGCTTGGGCGCCGAATGCCCCCGCGACGCAGACGACGAGGAGTGCGAGCCGAAACGGTCTCATCGTGGAGCTCCTGTGTTGGTCGAAAGGATGAATGAGGAGGGGAGGTGCGGGCCGACCAAACCGTATCCTACTCGCGCAGCGCCCGAGCCACCAGTCGCTTCGTTTCGGGAGAGAGATCCAACTCGAGCGCCGCACGTTGGCCGCGGTTGCTCATCTTGGCCCACGTCTTCCGCACGATGTCGACGATCTTCTCTTCGTCGTGCTTGGCCGCGAAATCCATGAAGTAGTGCTCGAGGAAGACCAGGCAGACGACGTCCTCCAGCGTCTGGACCTCGTCATCTCTCGTCAGCCCCTGCTTGCGGATCAGTTGTCGGACGCGAGCGATCGTCTCATCGTCATAGCCAACGTCCCGGAGGATCTTGGCCGCGATCTCGGCGTGGTACTGCATCAACCGACTTCGCCACTGTTTGTATCCGATCCTCCCTTCCGGATAGTCGGCTCGAGGGATCGCCCAGCGGCCAATGTGCTGCGCCCGCACCGCGAGCCGCAGCGCCTCCGACGACGCCGGCTCGAATCGGCCCAGCATGTCCGTCATCCGCTGGGCGTACAGGAGCTCGCGAGGATCCATACTCCCGTCGTCGGCTTCGTCACGACGAGGATCGTTGGCGTTGAAGGCATCGAACAGCTCGAAGGCACGATCGAACCTGGAAGGCTTCATAGGAGCTATCAGCTATAAGGCTGTTGATCTAGCTATAAGCGATCGGACGCGTCCCCGAAGAAGCATCTGTTACCACGTCAGGCTGCGGAATCTATCCGAAGGGTTTCAAACTGATTTCACCGCAGAGCGCAGAGAACTACCTCCTTGGCGAACGTCCTCTGCGCCCCTGCGGTAAATTGTAGTTGCCGTTTCGGTTGGGTGCATCAACCGCCTTCTATCAGCTATCGATGCGGAGTGGGAAGGTGGAGGCTGTGTTCGGTAACCGTCAAGCGGACCGGTGAGCAGGTGCGATGGGACGAACGAGCGAAGCCCCCGGATGCCAGCACGTGGCATCTGAGGGCTTCCGTCCCGCCGGCGGAGGGTGGGGATCCCTTCCGGATCGTCCTTCCCCTTGCGAGGCTCTTCGATCCCGTCTGTTCGGTGCTGCCTCGTGCGGGCAGCCAGATCCGCTTTCTCCTTACCCTCGTTCCACGGTCGGGAACTCAGGTCGCCTCTTGCTAGAGGCTCGATCGAGACCAGCGACCCCTCGATCGGCTCGGCCGGGCCGAACGCCCTCCGAGCATTCCACCGCGAGCGTCCTCCCGGCAGAATTGGCGTTTCGGGATCAGGGACCGTACTCCCGACCGCCTGGATCTCAGTATAGGGCGCGTCTCGATCTCCATCAAGGGTTTTGTCACCGACGTGTCAGGACGGGGCAACAAGCCGGTATCACGACTGCGATTTGGTTCTCCAGCTCGCGGCCATGTGGGTAGCCGCGCCCCCACCTGCGCCTGATACCGCGCGTTGCGGGGCCGTTGACGTGGCGACACCGTAGGCTCGGTCGGGTGAGTGACGCAGACGACGCTTCGGGCGTCTACTCGAAGGCGCGGGAGCAAAGACCCGCCCGAGTGTGTATGGGGTAGCGTGGCGAGTGACGAGTCGGCGCCCCCCTTGCGTTGATCGGCCGGCGAGTGAATCCTTCGATCCAACAGTTGTGCTCTTCTGTCTCTGGAGGCCAACGCGACAGGCGCGTGGCCTGTACCGGGAGTGGACCCAGGCCGCTCATCCAAGACCAATGAAGACCTCCCTTCTGATTGTTGCCGGTGTCATCGCCATTTCAGCGGCGTTCACTCGGGGCGACGGCGTTCCCGACCCCAATCGTGCGGAGGACAGCTCCCGGACAGAAGCAGTGACCGAGGCGGACGACACGGTGTTCTACGCCGGGCGGCCGTGGGAGCGACCGGAGGGGCCGGTCCGGGTCGCCCTTCAGGCAGGGCACTGGAAATCGGCGGAGGCGCCGGCCGAGCAGGCGGGCCTGAGGAACAACGGCACCCGTGGAGGGGGGAAGCAGGAGTGGGAGGTCAACCTGGCGATCGCGAAGAGGACGGCGGAGTTGCTCGAGGCCGCCGGTTATGTCGTCGACATCCTGCCCACCACCATTCCGCCCGGCTATTGGGCCGATCTCTTTCTCGCAATCCACGCGGACGGCAGCACGAGCTCGTCGACGTCGGGGTATCGGGCGGCCGCCCCCCGGCGTGACCGTACGGGTCAAGCATCCCGTTTCGTCGAGCTACTCGAGAAGAGCTATGGGGAGGCGACGGGTCTGCCGCGCTACCCCACGGTGACGCGCCGAATGCGCGGGTATTATGCGTTCAACTCCCGGCGGTACGAGCACGCCCTCCATCCGATGGCCGTCGGCGCGATCCTGGAGACGGGCTTCCTGACCAGCCCACGGGACCGGAGCGTCATCGTCGAGGCGCAGGAGCGAGTGGCGAAGGGGATCGCGGAGGCCATCACCCTCTTCCTCGAAACCAGCCGTGCCGTACCGGACGTCGCCGGCGCTCCGCCACCCGCCCTGACTGCGCCTTCGCCGCCGCGGCTGTCGAACATTTCGCTCCAGCCTTCGGACCCTGTCGCCGCCGACCTTCCCTCGGAATCCCCGCAGCTCGACTGAACCAGGACTCGGCATCCTTTCGAAGGGTGCCGGCCATCCCTGCATTCGTACATCCTCAAGGAATCGAATTCGCCCTCGAACGTATTGAGCATTGCTGCGGTCTCCGTTGTCTCGAGACGGCAGCTTCAGCTCGGTAATCGTTGCGCCGAGCGAGATGTTGACCGGACCCGGGTTCGTCGGTAACCTACAACGCCATCCCGTAATCCTCGCGCTCTTCCCTTACCCGCGAAACCGGAGGGCCGCGCTTCACAGGACTCAACCTTCAGGAGGGGAGTATGGATCGGTCGGTGATTCGCAATCCGGGCGCTCGCGCACGCAAGCGCCCAGTCCAGGCCTTCGTTCTCGCGTGCGCCATCGTGCTATTCCCGATGACCGTCGGAGCGCAGGAAAGCGATTCTGCCGAAATGCCCCTGCTGACCAAGGTGACGGGGCCCTTTTCTCGACCCATAACCACCTCCTCACCCGAGGCGCAGGCCTATTTCGACCAGGGAATGCAGATGGTCTATGCATTCACCTATTCGGTGGCGATCCGCTCCTTTCAGGAAGCGCAGAGGTTGGATCCCAGCTGTGCGATGTGCTACTGGGGAGAAGCGCTGGCACGCGGACCCTTCCTCAACAGTGGGATGTCGGAGGCGAACGCTGCCCCGGCCTACGCGGCGGCGATGAAGGCGGGGGAACTCCTCGACACGACGGCGACTTCAGCGGAGCGGGGCTTCATCGAGGCGACCGCTGTGCGCTACGCGGAGGAGCACAATCCAGACACCCGGGCCGCGCTCGACAGCGCATATAGCCAGGCGATGGCGAATGTGTACCAGGCACATCCGGAAGATCTGGACGTGGGGACACTCTACGCCGAGTCCATCATGCTGCTCGACACAGAGCGAGCGCAGTACCGGCTCGGCGACCCCTTCGTGCAGAGCTTCCATCGTGTCCTCGAGAGCGTGCTGGCCATGGACGCCAGGCACCCCGGCGCCTGTCACCTCTACATTCACGGGACGGAAGCCACCGAGGACCCGGGCAAGGCCGAGGCGTGTGCGGACCATCTCGGGGATGCGATCCCGGGGGCCAGTCACATCAACCATATGCCGTCACACACCTACAATCGGATCGGCAGGTGGGCCTCTGCAGTTCGCTCGAACCTGGATGCCTGGCATTCGGATCAGCGTGCCGAGTTCGATGAGGGCGTCTCGTACGCCGGAACGCACAACCTTCACATGCTCCTCTTCGCCGCCTCGATGGACGGCCAGGGCGCAGTCGCCGCCCTCGCCGGAAGCGAGTACGCGAAGCAGGTCACCGACGGGGGGTTCTACCACGCGCTCACCCTGTTGCGCTTCGGTCACTTCGATGAGCTTCTCGAGTTGTCGGAAGTGCCCGAACAGGAGCTTCAGCGAGGTCTGTGGGACTTTGCCCGCGGGTACGCTCACCTGCGGAGCGGTTCCACCGACAGCGCCCGGGTTTACCTGGAGCAGGTGGAGACAGCGGCGGTCACCATCCCCGACACCGTCATGATGCGGGGACGGCATACGGCCGCTCAACTGTTGGGGATCACGGGGGCGATCCTTCGAGGGGAGCTGCTCAGGGAGGAAGGACGGCTCGAGGAAGCCATCGGCGCTTTCGAGGACGCGGTCGAAATCCACGACAACCTTCAATACGACGAGCCTGAGCCCCTGAACTTCTCGGCGCGCCACTGGTTGGGCGCCGCCCTCCTGGAGGCCGGCAGAACCGCCGAGGCGGAGGAGGTCTACCGGGTCAACCTCGTGCAGCATCCGCACAACGGGTGGTCGCTCTATGGCCTCGAGGAGGCCCTCCGGGCACAGGGGAACGCGGCCGAGGCCGATCGCGTCCACGCGGAGTTCGAGGAGGCGTGGGCGCGAGCAGACACCATGATTCGATCTTCGAGGTTCTGAGCTTCCAGCCGAGAGGTTCACGCGGAGCCGCGAAGAGGCGAAAATCGTGTTGGTCGTCGACTACGTACCTCTGGTCACAGGCACGGCGACGTATTCCGAGTCCCCAAGAGAGGTCATCCCCGAGAAGCGTGCCTCCGCGGTAGTAAGCGGGGGGCGGGGATCCAGTGGCTCAGTCGGCTGCGGTGCTCTGGATTCCCGCCTGCGCGGGAATGACGAATGGGGATGACCAGGAGTACGTCGTCATCGTTCTGGCACGGAGTCTACGCGCTTCTCCGGGCAGCTTCGCGTACGACCAAATCCACAATGGCCCCTGCAGCGTCGGACCGGTAGCCCCCTTCCTCCGCCTCCCGATCACGTCCTTGCCGTGACGTGCCGTCGGGCCAGACCGCTCGTGGCCGACCCGCGTCTGCTACAAATGTTTGGGTCCGGGCTTCAGCTTCTCCTCCTCCCGCATTAGCTTTCGACTTCCCTTTTTGAAGTCCAATAGGAGCTTTGGATGAGGCCACGCTCTCAGCCGGGCGATACGGAGCGGCTACAGCTTCTGGAGCAACAGGTCCGGGAGTTGAGCGAACGGCTCTCGGAAGTGGAGTCGCCGAGGCGGACGCGGCCGATCAGCGAACGGGAGGGGGCCACGCTCGAGCGGCGTCGAGCGGCGCGGTGGTCGATGCGGGGCGAGCAGTGGACGGGTCGAGTCGGGCTTCTCCTGCTTTTTCTTGGGCTGGTCTTCCTGTTCCGCTACTCGATCGAGCAGGGGTGGATCACGCCGACGGTCAGGGTGCTGTTCGGCGCCGGGCTCGGCGGATCGTTCCTGGTATGGGGAGTCCGGGCGTCGCGGAGACGACCGAGCTATGGGGCGATTTTGCTCGCCGGGGCGATCGCCACGTTCTACGCCACCGGGTGGGCCGCGTCCTACCTGTACGAGCTACTGGCGCGGCCGATCGCCTTCGGGTGGATGGCGGCGGTGACCGCGCTGGCATTCATGCTGGCGCGCCGGTATGAGCAACCAGCGCTGGCCAGCCTCGGTGCGTTGGGTGGGTTCGCCACTCCGTTCCTTCTGAGGTCGGATTCCGCGACAGTCACGGAACTCGTGGTCTACACGACGTTGGTGCTGCTCTGGACGACGGCGCTCTATGTTCGGCGAGGGTGGCGTTCGGTGCTGTGGGCGTCACTCGTCGGCGCGCTGATGGTCTTGGCGGTCGCAGCGAACCAGGCGGTGGGGGGCGAGATGTGGCTGGTGCAGCTTGCCCTCGTCGGCACATGGGCAA
Organism: Gemmatimonas sp.; assembly: GCA_009380025.1. Taxonomy (GTDB): domain Bacteria; phylum Gemmatimonadota; class Gemmatimonadetes; order Longimicrobiales; family Longimicrobiaceae; genus WHSP01. Next base: position 15,860 of record WHSP01000062.1, read on the forward strand.
GCGGGGCGGCGTATCCTTTTCTCCGCGAGCAGCAGCTTTCGGGAGATCGAGATCCCCATCCGGGTGCCCTCCTTCCCTATGCGCTCGAACTACGGCTGCTGGGTGCGGGTGGCAGTGCCGCCGCAGTCGCATTGACTTCGCGAGCCTGGGAGCTGTCGAACAGCGTTACGGGGGCACTCTTTCTGGTCGTCGCGGGGCTCTACGGAGCCTTCTCCTGGATGGGGACGGGAAGACCGAACTTCGTGGCAAGAAGCGCGGCTCCAGTAGCCGGTGCGCTGGCCGCGACCGGCAGCTTTCTCATCCTCGGCGACGGGGCGGCCCGGTGGTACGCGGTCGCCGCGATGGGCGCCGCGTTCCTCGGAGCGGGTCGCACCGCTCGGTTCCGGGGCCTGGAGTGGGTGGGGCACGGACTATTCGGCCTGGTGGCGCTCGGCGCTCTAGCTCGGATGATCGGCAGCGGAGGCGGCGGGTTCGACGCCGTTTCGTGGGCGCACATCGTGGGAGTCGTGATCGCCGCCGTCGCTTCCCGTTCCATCCGGCAGCCGAAGGTGAAGCTCGGCTATCTGGTCGGCGCACACCTTCTCGCCATGGCCTGGATTGCGGAGCACTTCAGCTCCCTATCGGAGGCATCGGAGTGGGTGACGGTGGGGTGGGGCGCATACGGAGTGATGTTGCTCCTCGCAGCGCTGGAGCTCGGGCGGAGACGAGGGCGCTATCTCGTTCGGCCCCAGGCGTTCGCCGCATCTGCGGTCACCCTCGCCGTGCTCAAACTCCTCGTCGTGGACATGGCTCAGGTTTCGGCCCTGGTGAGGATCCCGCTCTTCCTCGGCTCGGGCCTCGCGCTCATCGCCGTCAGCGCGTTCTTCCAGAGAGCCGCGAAGCTGCCTACCGCAGGGAGGGTGACGCGGGCAACTGGTTCGGTGCCCGCAGCAGGACAGATCTCCGGCCGATGAGGCCGACGGTGCTCCTGAGACACTTCCTGACCTGGGCTGTCGTGCCGAGGCCCACCGACAAGACCTCACGCGAAGGCGCGAACACGCGAAGCCGCCCCGCGCCCCTCCTCAAGGAGAGGGAAACGCAAATCCGCTCCTGCGGTACCATCCTTCCGTCCTTCGCGTCCTTCGCGGCTTCGCGTGAACCCATGGGGTGGGGGGGCGCTCCCCGCGCTGCCACGGGTGTGCAACAGGAGCTTCTCGGTCGATGGGTGCCGGTCCCCCGGCTGCGGTGCGCCCAGGAAAGCGTGATCCGCCTATCGCACCTGAGCGGTCAGCCACATTCCAGTTTGCGGCTCCTGCCCTACCCCGGCTCTGGACCAGTCGCACACCCCGGACGGGAAGATCCCCGCCAACCTCTCGGGCTGTTCTGGCGTGAGAGACACGGCATAGTCTGCAGGATCGATCGGCTTCAGCTGACACTTCACGATATCATCGACCAGGGGCGCCCCGGCCACCATCGCCGGCACCGGGAACGATGGGTACAGCTCGTTGCACTCCCCCGGTCCATCATAGGTCTGCGGCTCGACGATCTTTCGACCATCGGGCGCCCAGCAGGCGTCGACGAGCTCGGGCGGCTTCGCTCGAACGACCTTCTCGGGTCGCGGGGTAGCGGAGAAATCCGCAGCGGCGGCCGTGAGCCAACGATCCATCTGGGCGAGAGCGTCATAGAGCACATCGTTCGAGGACTCGCTCGAGTAAGCGGCTCCGAAGCCGCTACGGAATCCGGAGTCGCGCACGAGGATCACGTGGTTGTCCGCATGGCCGTTGGTTCGGATCAGGCGCTCCCGCAACGAGAAGCTGTGCAGCTTCATGTGGTTGTCGCCATCCTCCTGAAGGTCGAGGTAGGCGCGGTAGTCGATGATCGGCACAGACGCGAGTCCGGCGCCGCTGATGATCCGCCCCGTCCGGTAGGCCGCCCGGATCGCCTCGAGGTCGGCTTCTGTGCGTTGTGTCTGGTGGTTGAAGTCGACGTCGAGGCCGCCGATCCGTTCGTTGAGATCGAGGAACAGCTCGGCGTCGATCACGCCATCGTTGAGCGCCGTCAACCCGTACTGGACACCGACATTGTCGAGCGGACGGCGCGCGAAGCCGGTGGTCGGATCCCGGCCGTAGACGTTGACGGTGTGATCGTAGATCGTAGCCCGAGCCCCGGTGGGGTTCTCGGTAGGGTGATACTGGGCATCCTGCGGAATCACGTCGGCGAAGTAGGCATCCGGGTCAGCGCGGAGCGCGTAGATGGCCAGGTGGGGAATGCTCGCCCTCACCCCGAATCCGGAAACGGCGCGCTGCTGCTCCTCGGTGAACAGGCCCGGCGCAACGTTGTCGAAATACTGCTCGAGCAGAACGGCGTCGACGGCCTTGAAGGAGGTACCGGAGGTCATATCGGGGAAGCTGCTGCCGACGATCAGACCATCGAGCAACCCGGGGTAGTTGTCGGCGACACCGTGCGATTGGTGCGCTCCGCCGGACGATCCCCAGCCGATCGTGAAGAGCGGCGGACCATACGCTTCGGCGAAGCGCTCCTTCACCAGCATCATTGTCTCGGCGGATAGCAGCTCGCTGCAGTTGCTGGCGAAGACGTTCAGCGTCGACGACGCGATCGCGTAACCCCGCGATAGTTCTACGTCGTGGATGACACCGGCAGTGCGCTCTCCCTGCTGGTACCAGCCCGGGCGGCATCCACCACCAAAGCGGTAGATGAGCCGGCCATTCCAGCCCGAACCCCGGTTCCACGGATCCGGTGCCGGTTCGGCCGGATCGTGCAGCATCGCCAACTCATAGATCGCTCGGTTCGCCGTACCGGTTTCGATCCGAACGATGAACGGCACGCGGTTGCCGTCCGAGGTCGTTGTGAAGCTGAGATCCGACGGGCGGGAGTTGGGATCGGTGAGCGGAAGAATCGTCCCAGCGGTCGTACGATAGACGTAGTCGATTCGCCTCTCCACCGAACACTGCTCGTCATGCGCCGGGCCGAGGGTCTCTCCGTTGACCCGTTCGAAGAGATGCGTGGTACAGACGAACGGTTGCTCGTGTGGGCCAGCGAAGACGGGTCCCCAGGCGGGATGGTTGGTCAACTCGAGCGCCGCGCGGGCCGGCGAAGAGCCCTCGGAGCTTGCCGTCAGCTCGTTCCTCCCCAGCTCGAGACCGGTGATCAAACCCAGCAACCCGCGTCCGTCCGGATGCGGACGAAAAGACCGCGTCACGTCGAACCCGTTGAGTTGGACTGTCAGGCTCCCCGATTGGATGTCGACGTCGTGATCGATCCGCACCAGGAGGTCGCCTCCAGTGACCATGTCGCTCCGCGCCGACAGCGGAATGATTCCGATTCGCTCGCTGCCGGACTGGATATGCTCCCGCGCGGGAACGAATTCGTACTCTCCGCTCGTTGCACCCGCGGCTGGGCGGCGTGCGAGCAACCAGGGCGTGGCGGCCAGGATGAGGGCAATCGCAACGAGGAGAAACGGAAGTGTGCGCCCGATACGAGGTGACGCCTGATCGAAGCTGGTCATGGGTCCGGTCGCGCAGTGGGTGGATCGATCGATCGCCGGAAGGGATCGGAGGCGTGCACAGGCTACGCGTAATGGTGCCTGACCGGACGATCGAGGGCAAGCGAAACGCGTGGCGAGCCGGTCGGAGCCCGAGTCCATTCGGGTCAGATGCCCTCCTGGCTCAGACGCCCGCTTCGAGCTTGACTCCGAGGGTCCCGACCATACGTTTGAGCCCCGGGTGACGGGAAGCGCCGCCAGCTTGGCGGTTGCCAGTCATCGACCACCACCGCCGTGCGGGAGCAGCTGGTCAGCTATCCTGGCGCAGCAACGCCCTTCTCATCTTCGACTCGAACTCCCATGAGATCATCCCGAATGCTGCTGCGAATCGTCCTCGGGCTCGGACTCTTGGGAGTCCCGTTGGCCTGGGTGAGCCTGACCAGAGGAGCGGACTCGGCATCGATGGCGCAGCAGCCAGGTGTCGAGGGGGTCACTAGCGACACAGGCGACTGCCCCGCCGGCACCACCGAGGTGCGGCCTGGAAGCTGCCGGGCCCCGGATCTGCCGCCGCCCAGCATCCTCGACTACCGTCCCCGTTCGACCCTGGTGACCGAGGAGAATCTCGTTCCGTCCGCGAAGTTCCCGGTGGTCGACATCCACGGCCACATGCAGTCACTCGCGGAACCCGGTGTCATTGAAGACGTCGTCGCAGAGCTCGACGAGCTGAACGTTCAGGTCTACGTCGCCGCGGACAATCTGTCGGGTGACCGGTTGGTGAGGACGATCGAGGCGATCGAGGCAAGCCCCCACCGCGATCGCTTCCGGGTGCTCGCGGGAATCGACTTCGACGAGCCGGGCGCCCCCGGTTGGGGCGAGCGGGCGGCTCGACAGGTCGAGGAGGACATCCGTACTGGGGCGATCGGCGTCGGCGAGGTTTCGAAGAGCTTCGGGCTCACGATCACCAAAGCGGATGGGTCCAGGCTCGCCGTCGACGATCCGGATCTCGATCCGGTCTGGGAAACACTCGCCCGGCTCGACGTACCGGCGCTCATCCATACCGCGGAACCGCCAGAGTTCTTCGAACCGCCCGACTTCGAAAACGAGCGCTGGCTCGAGCTGGCCCTCTTTCCCGACCGGAGGAACGCCGACAACGTCCGGTTCGAGCAACTGATCGAGGAGCGCGACAATCTCTTCCGCCGGCACCCCGACACGAAGTTCATCGCGGCGCACCTTGGTTGGCACGCACACGATCTCGAGCGAGCGGCGCAGCTGCTCGATGAGTTCCCCAACGTCTGGGTCGAGCTTGGGGCCGTTCTCTACGACCTCGGTCGCCAGCCTCGCGCCGCCCGCGACTTCTTCATCCGCTACCAGGATCGGATCCTCTTCGGGAAGGACAGCTTCCAGCCCTCGGAGTACCCATACTACTGGCGGGTCTTCGAGACAGCCGATGAGTACTTCGATTACTATCGCGACTACCACGCTTTCTGGAAGCTCTACGGAATGGATCTGCCGGACGAGGTTCTGCGGAAGGTCTACCACGAGAATGCAGCGACGCTATTTGCAGGGCTCCCAAGTGGAATATGAATAATGAATAGTGAAGGGTGAAGGGGGAATCGCTACGTCTACATTCACCATTCACCCTTTCGCTATTCAAATGGGGGTTGCCGGGAAACACCGGGGGCAGTATCGTCGAGTTTGTATACAATTATTCCGTTCGCGGGTTCGTAGGTCGGATGAACCTATGGAATTTGCGGATCCCCGAATAAGAGAGCTCGATCGATCGTGGCCCGGCAACGCGCAACAGCGGCGTACCGGCAACTCCGGCAACTCATCGTGTCAAGCCGGTTGCCGCCGGGTGCCCGTCTCATCGAGACCGACCTCGCCCGTCGGTTCGGTTTCAGCCGAACTCCCGTACGCGCTGCGCTCCGTGTGCTGGCCCGCGAGGGATACGTCCTTGCGGTAGACGGCGGCGAGCGCATCCGGCTGGTGGTGGCCCCGCTCAGCGTGGAAGACGCCCGCGAGCTGTTTCAGATCGTGGGCGCGATCGAAGGTTTGGCCGCCCGCGCCGCGGCCACCCTGCCACTCCGCAAGCGGCGCCGCCTCGCAGCCGAGTTGCGCGGGTTCGATCAAGCCCTCCTCGCGGCGGCTGCCCAGAATCCGTCCGATTCTGAGGAGATTTTCGATCTCTTCACTCGCTTTCACCTCCGTTACGTCGAAACGGCGGCAGGCCCTCGCCTGCGGGCACTCCATGATTCGATCAAGCCGCAAGCCGAGCGTTACCGGCGCCTCTACAGCATGGCACCGGAGGGACGCATCGCGGCCTCCGTCGCGGAGCACGAAATGATCATCACCGCCATCGAGGACGGGAGCGGCGACGACGCCAGCTCCGCCGTCGCCGCCAACTGGCAGAACGCTGCAGAACGACTTGCCGCTTCCATCGCAACGCAACCCAATCCCTTCTCGCTCCCGCCGATCACGACCTGAGACCGCAAGCCCACGCCGGCGGCCGGCGTGCAGATCACCCCGCTGAGCGGGCGGGCCGGCCTATCACGCCCAACGCAGGGGAGGGTGCACCCGGCTCTCCATGTGGCGCTCCCGATGACGCGTCATGATCGCTGTGATGTATGCGTTATATGGATGTGGCGTATCAAAAACGTTGCGATGAAGCTGCTGCCGGCCTAACTTGCCCTAGCCTTTGTATACAAATCTCGTCGGCACCGCCTCTACGGCCCTCCGTCGACTGGACCGACGGGACGGCAGTTCGGCCCACCATCAGCACACCACCGCCGCTCACCAATCATCAACCCGGATCGTGACTTCGTAGGGAATCGATAGCCCGTATGGCGCGAGGCGCGACGAGGTTCCACACCCAAGATGGAGGCTATTCGTGGAGACTACGCTGTTGACTCGGGGCGTCAGAAAAGGCGGCCTGTTCGGCCCGCCTCACTTCCGACTCGACCGGTGCTACGCAGTCGTCTGGGTCATCTTGGCCTTGTGCATGGGGGCGGCGGAGGCGGCCGGGCAGGTGGGCACGGTGGCCGGGGTGGTGGTGGACGCGGCCGGCCAGCCGTTGAGCAATGCACAGGTCATGGTGGTCGGGGCGAGCATCGGCTCGCTGTCGGACGCCAACGGGCAGTTCCGTATCGAGGGAGTGCGGCCGGGGTTACGGGAGGTGACGGCGCAGTACCTCGGATATGGGACTGCGACGCAGTCGGTCGACGTCACGACGGCCGCGGTGGCGAGGGTAACGTTCGAGCTGTCGGCGAGCGCGGTGGAGCTCGAGCCGATCGTGGCGACGGCGCTGGGGGTGGAGCGGCCGCAGCGATCGCTGACGACGTCGGTGCAAACTCTGAGCGGCGCCGACCTCGCCCGGGCCCCCGAGCCGAACCTGGTGACGGCCCTCTCCGGCAAGATCTCCGGGGTTCACATCATCAACGCGAACACGCCGGGCGGGTCGGCTCGGATGGTGATCCGCGGGGTGAACTCGTTGACGGGGAACAACCAGCCGTTGTGGGTGGTGGATGGGGTTCCCGTCAGCAACGCAGCCTCGACCGGTGAGTCGATCGATGGGTCGGTCGGGTACAACGCGATCGACTACGGCAACGTGATCCAGGACATGAACCCGGAGAACATCGCAACGATCAGCGTGCTGAAGGGGCCAAACGCCGCGGCGCTCTACGGATCGCGGGCAGCGAACGGTGCGGTGCTGATCACGACCAAGCGGGGTGTGCGTACGGGCGGGATGGGAGTCACGGCGCGCATGGATTTGACGTTCGAGTCACCGTTGCGCCTGCCCGAATATCAGAACCTCTACGGGCAGGGATCACAGGGAATCTTCCAGGAAACAACGGACGAGAGCTGGGGCCCGCGGATGGACACGGGCGAGATGATCGAGCAGCCGCTCTACGGGGGCGAGCCCGTGCCGTTTGTTTCGCACCCGGACAACGTGCGGGATTTCTTCCTGACGGGGCAGAACCGCAACATGAGCGTCTCGCTCACATCCGGCGGTGAGGACGCCAACATCCGGCTATCGCTCTCGCGAATGGACCATGAGGGCATGCTTCCGGGGTTCGAGCAGGAGCGGACCACTGTGGGGGTGAATGCCCGCTCGGTGCTCACTGACCGGCTCCGGGGCAATGCCAGCTTGCAGTACACCAGCGCAGGAGCAGACAATCGCCCGGCGCAAGGTTATGGCGAGGACAATGTGATGTGGCAGTTCCTCTGGTTCGGCCGGCAGGTCGACACGAACCTGCTCGAGCAGAGGCGCTACAACGAGGATGGAACGCAGTACAACTGGAACTCACGTTGGAACAACAACCCCTACTGGACACAGCTGGAGGACCGCAACCACGACTCACGGGACCGTTTGATCGGGAGCGGTTCGATCACCTACGCTTTCACCCCGTGGCTCGACCTGATGGTGCGCGCTGGAACGGACCTCTCCGACGAATTCCGGCAGAACATCTATGCCGCGGGGACGAAGAGTGTCTCTTCAGCGACCGGCGCATACCAGGAGACCACGATCGAGCGGCAAGAGACCAACGCAGACTTTCTGCTGACCGCCCGGTGGCCGGAGCTCCCCGAGACAATGACCCTG
>WHSP01000063.1 GCA_009380025.1 Gemmatimonas sp.
CCTCACTCGCGGCTCGTCGCGCGCCTTGATCTGCACGATTTCTCTTCGACCTTCGTGCAGCCTGTTTTTCAACAGCCTTCTAGGCTTCTCCTTTTCGGTCTGATCGGTCTTGCCTCGTGTGCACCGACCCGGGCCGGACCACTCGCCGACATCACGCGCGAACCAATGGTTCGCGTCGGCCTGATCGTCGATACGACCGCGGTTCAGCTCGGCGCTACGACGGACTACGAGCTCGTCGATCCGGCCGGACAGGTGGTTCGCAGGCTCGGCGCGGAGGAGACGGTCACCGTTCACGCCGGGCCGGCCTCCGGTCTCATCGTCGAGGTCGGTGGGGTGCGGGACGAAGTGGGAAACAGCCTGATCGTGCGGCCCTCGGCGGAGGGATTCGTTTTCGTCGGAGAAAAGTTCTACCGTGGTACGGCCCTGGTTCGCTCGGTAGGCCCCGGCCGGCTCACGGCGATCAACCAGGTCGACATGGAGAGCTACCTGCTCGGCGTGGTGCCCCATGAGATCGGTCGCGTGGGACCCGAGCTCCTGGAGGCGGCGAAGGCCCAGGCGGTAGCGGCCCGCACCTACGCCCTTCGCTATCTCGGTCGCCGTGACTCGTTGGGCTTCGACGTCTTCGCCACCGTCGAGGACCAGGTCTACGGCGGCGCGGAGGCCGAGCACGATCCGGTCACCCGGAGCGTCCTGGAGACATCCGGCGAGATCCTCACGTATGGGGGCGAGCCGGTCGACGCGTTCTATCATTCGACCTGCGCGGGCCGCACCGCCGCGATTCACGAGGTCTGGCCAGACGAGGTCCCGAGGCCGTATCTCGTCTCCGTTGTCGACGTGGACCCGGAAACTGGTGAGGCGTTCGACGTGACGTCCAACCGCTTCCGCTGGACGGAGCGGTGGACGGCGGACGAATTGCAGGCGATCCTGAGCCAAACGCTGGCAGATTCTTTGCCCGCCGGCCAGGCCGATGTCGGCGAGTTGCTGGATTTCGAGGTTTTCGATCGCACCACGTCCGGACGAATTCGAACCCTCCGGATCACGACATCCGAGGGATTTTTCGACGTCGGGGGGGACCGCATCCGCTGGATCTTCCCGACTCCTTCGGGCAGCATTCTCAACAGCTCGAAGTTCGACGTTCACACTGAGCGAGACAGCCAGGGCCGCGTTCAGGCGGTGGTGGCGGAGGGTATGGGATGGGGACATGGAATCGGCATGTGCCAGGTGGGAGCGATGGGCCGCGCCCGTGCAGGCCAGAGCTACCGCACGATCCTGGGTGCGTATTACCCCGGCACAGACGTGGTCGACCTGTACTGAGTTTGCCAGTGCCCTCGGTTCGCCCTGAATCGGGTCGGAAATGGCGGCTTCGAGTCATGGGTCGTTTGCCGGGAGTTACCACCCTCCTGATCTCTGGCCTTCTCTCCACCGCGGCCGCTGGTCACGCGCAGGACCTGGCGGCATACGACTACGAAGACCTCGAGTTTCGTGGCATCGGGGCTGAAGGTGGGCGCGTTTGGCCGGCTCGGGTCGAACCGGCGAACTACGTCGGGCTGGTCGTCGATCTCGGCTTGATCGGCCCTCGCGTTCGGATCGTGCCCCTCGCTCGCTTCTGGTCGTCCCGACTCGTTCAGAAGGAAGTCGATGAGCTCGCGCAGCAGATCATCCTGGTTTGCGAGCGCCAGCCCGACGCCACGTGCCCCGAAGAGCTCGACCTCGGAGAAGTTCGACTCAGCGACCTCGAGATCGCTGTCGACGCCCGCTACGACATCTTCCCTACGGCTGACTTCTCCCCCTTCGCAGGTGGTGGGCTCGGCGTCCACCTCCTCAACGGCCGTGGCGACTTCGTGGACGGAACCTTCGTCGAAGACCTGCTCGATACCGTGACTCCCGGGATCAACGCGGTCGCCGGACTGAACCTCCGTTTCTTCTCTTCGCTTCAATTCACGATCGATGGCCGCGTGGCCCTTGCCAATGACGTCCGCTACGCCAGCGCGGGGCTCAGCGCGGTCTGGACTCTTCCGACGCCGGGTCCGGACCCGGGCGAACCCCCTGCCGCGGGGCTGCGGCGATGACGGAGGCGGTTCAGCCAGCACGAATCGCGATTCTCGGTGCGGGAGCGATCGCGCAGGTGGTTCACCTCCCCATCCTCACCGGTATGCGCGGCGTCCAGGTCATCGGTCTCCTCGATGCGGATCGACCCAAGGCCGCGACCGTCGCACAGCGCTTCGATGTTCCGCACCTCTACGCCTCTCCCGAGGAGTTGTGGGAGGCCGACGACCTGGACGCGGTCATCGTCTGCACTCCGAGTCATCTCCACGAGTCCCAGTCGGCCGAAGGGCTCGGGGCCGGGAAGTACATCTTCTGCGAGAAGCCACTCGCGCTCACAGCGAATGGGGTCGATCGCGTCCTCCAGGTGGCGCGAAACGAGGGGAGGCTGATGGTGGGAATGAACCAGCGGTTCCGTCCCGACGCCGTTGCCCTGAAGAAGTTGGTCGCGGGGGGTGAGCTCGGAGAGATCCAGTACGTCCGAGCCGGGTGGCTCAACCGACGACTCGGCAGGTCGCCGCAGGGCTGGCGACGGCACAAGTCGGACGCGGGCGGCGGCGCATTGATGGAGCTCGGTGTTCAGATGCTCGACCTCTCCCTCTGGCTCCTCGGCTATCCCGCGCCCGTACGAATCGTCGCCCATCTGCACGCCCCCTCGCCCGATGCCGTCGAAGACTCGGCAGTCCTCCTCCTCGAGCTCGAAGGCGCTCGGATCGTAAACCTCGAGGTGACCTGGAAGATGGTCTCCGCTCGCGAACGTCAGTACCTCCAGCTCATCGGTAGGGCGGGTTCGGCCGGCTTTCCGCCCCTCGAGGTGTTCTCGTACGCCGAAGGTACGGCGGTCGACGTCTCGCCTCAGCTCTCGCCCGCACGGGAGAACCCGTTCACCGCATCGTACAGACAGGAGCTCGCCACCTTCGTCGAAGCCGTTCGCAGTCGTTCTCCCATCGAACCTCCCGTCGAGCAAACCACTCTGATGCTCGTCGTGGAGGCGGCATATCACTCCGCCGCGAACGGCGCCGAAGTCCGATTCTGAAGCCGAAACTGCCGCCTTCTGTCACCCCGAAAGGAGACCGATGATGACCGACTCCCTCAAGACGCTGATCGACGGGTTGAACGAGGACCTTGCTGCCGAATACCAGGCAGTCGTGATGTATCGAACGTATGCCGCCCTCACGAGCGGACCCCTTCGGCAGGACCTCCGTAGCTTCTTTGAAAAGGAGATCCCCGACGAGCTCGGCCATGCTACCTTCCTCGCGGACAAGATCGTCGCCCTCGGCGGAACGCCGACTTCCACCGTCCCCCCGATCGCGACGACCGACGACAACCGTCAGATGCTCGAAAACGCCCTCGAAGCCGAGGTCGATACCATTGCCCGTTACACTCGCCGCCTCCAACAGGCCGAAGCGGCCGGCGAGATCGCCGTAAAAGTACAGCTGGAGGACCTGGTCGTGGATGAAAGCCGGCATCGGGATGACATCAGGAGGATCCTCAAGGATTGGAGGTGAATGAGCGGTCAGCAATCAGAGATCGGGGACAGTCATGGTGCCCGTTAGGTACTCGGGGGCCGCTACGTCCGCATGATCGCATCGGATGGCCGATGGCCTTCCATAAAAACGTAAAATCAGCTATATTTGTTGTTCTCAATCAGGAAAATTGGCTATCGTGAAGAGAGGCTCATGCCATGAAATCTGGCATTCATCCGAAGTATCAGACGGCCATCGTTCATTGCGCTTGTGGCAACACGGTGGAGACCCGTTCGACTCAGCCGAGTATCCAGGTCGAGATCTGCTCGGCTTGTCACCCGTACTTCACGGGCAAGCAGAAGCTGGTCGATACCGCAGGACGCGTCGAACGTTTCCGGCAGCGATACGGCGACAAGTCGGCCGGAAAGTGAGTCATGAAGAGCCGGGGTTTCGCCCGGCTCTCGCGCATGGGCCCACCTCGGTGAGTTTCTCGGCCTCTGCGAGTCTGGATGAACGAACGCATCCGTGAGATAGAGCAACGATACGGCGAGATTTCGAGTTTGCTCGCCGACCCAGCCGTGCTGGCAGATCAGTCGCGTCTGCGCGATCTGTCGAGGGAGCACTCGCAGCTGGCCGAAGTGGTGGCTGCGATTGCTCGATTCCGAACGGTCGAAGCAGAACTGCGCGATGCCCGGGAGATGCAGGCCGAAGCCGGCTCGGATGCGGAGCTGGCGACGATGGCGGGTCAGGAGGCAGATCGCCTCGAAGCCGAGTTGGCCCGAGTCACGGCCGACATGAAGCTGCTTCTCGTACCGCGCGATCCGTTGGACGACCGCGACGCCGTCGTCGAGATTCGTGCGGGCACAGGCGGCGATGAGGCCGGCCTCTTTGCCGGCGACCTCGTCCGCATGTACACCCGCTTTGCCGAGAGTCGCGGGTGGAAAGTGGAATGGCTCGGTCAGTCGGAAGGCAGCGCCGGTGGTGTGAAGGAAGCCAGCTTCATCGTTAGAGGTGCCAACGCGTACGGCGACCTGCGGTACGAGTCGGGCGTCCACCGGGTGCAACGGGTCCCGGCGACGGAGAGCCAGGGGCGCATCCATACGTCGGCGGCGACCGTCGCCGTCCTCCCCGAGGCGGAGGAGGTCGAGGTAGAGATCGACGGGGGGGACCTCAAGATCGACGTCTATCGATCTTCCGGACCTGGAGGGCAGTCGGTCAACACCACCGATTCGGCGGTTCGTATCACCCACCTTCCGAGTGGGCTCGTCGTCACCTGCCAGGACGAGAAGTCGCAGCATAAGAACCGGGAAAAAGCGCTCTCCGTGCTCCGTTCCCGGCTGCTCGATCTGCGGATCGCGGAGCAGGAAGCGAAGCGGGCACGAACGCGCAAGCTTCAGGTGGGTACTGGAGACCGTTCCGCCAAGATTCGCACGTACAACTTCCCCCAGAGCCGCGTCACCGATCACCGGATCGGTTACACCACGCACGCGCTGCAGCAGGTTCTCGACGGCAATCTCCAGGAGATCATCGAGCAGCTCCGCATGGCTGACCAGGAAGAGAGAGCTGCGTAGGTCGTCGATTCGATTCTCGAATTCCCTTGAGCAACACACCCGGCTCCGCAGACCCGCCCTCGCGGGATCGTTCGACCCCGCCTGCCGATCGCAATTCGTCGATCCGGAAGGAGGACCTCCGAGCTCGCGCCGTCGAGGTCTGGACCCCTGTCGATCTGATCCGGTGGACTGGGGGCTACCTCGAGCGGAACGGCATCCTCGAGGCGCGGCTCACCGCCGAGCTTCTCCTCGCCCACGTTCTGGGATTGAAGCGACTGGACCTGTACCTTCAGTATGATCGGCCTCTACAGGAGGAGGAACTCGCCGCGTTCAAGCGGGGGCTCCGACGCCGCTTGAGGAGGGAGCCACTCCAGTACATCCTCGGAACTGTGGACTTCAGAGAGCTGAACCTTCGCGTCGATCGGCGGGCGCTTATCCCGCGGCCGGAGACCGAAGTCCTGGTCGGCGAGGTGCTCGCCTGGTGCGGCGAACGCGGCGGTCTCGACGCCGTCGATATCGGCACGGGATCAGGCGCGATCGCGCTCAGCCTTCGACGGGAAGGTACGTTCGGGAGGGTACTCGCTACGGACACGTCCGAGGCCGCGCTCGAACTCGCTGGTGAGAACCGTGACCGTCTCTTGGGCGGACCCGAGTCGGTCGAATTCCGGAGGGGAGGGGGCTACTCGCCTCTCGGCGGAGAGCGATTCGACGTGATCGTGTCCAATCCACCGTACGTGGCCGAGGTCGATCGCCCAGGGCTCGAGCCGGAGGTCGTCGAGTGGGAGCCGTGTACGGCGCTGTTCGGCGGTCCAGACGGTCTCGATGTCATCCGGGCGCTCGTCTCCGGTGCCCCCGACCACCTCCGAGTCGACGGCCTGCTCGCCGTCGAAATCGGGGCCGACCAGGCCGATGCGGTTGCGGAGATGGTGGGTCTGCACCCAAGCTTCCGTACGCCGTGCATCCGAAAGGACCTGGCAGGACGCGAGCGTATCCTGCTCGCTGAAGTACGATAGACGCCTCTTGATCGCCAAGCTTCGGTGAAGGCCGAAGAAAATCGCGCGCCGGAAGGAAGCCGAGTTCCTACGGTAGAGCTGCACGATGATCAAACGGCCTTGTTGCCGATCCTTGCGGCCGCTGAAGAGCCGCGCCCACGATAGCTGGAGTCGAGATTTTGGACGCGATAGCGGAAAAGGCCCGTGAAATCGGACGCCTGCTGTCCCGGACGCCCGAATACGAGTCATTGAAGCGGGCGAATCAGCAGCTTGGCGAGGACCGCGAGGCTGTCACCGACATGAACCGCCTGGCGGAGCTGGAACAGCAGATCACGAGTGACCTGCGATCCGGCAATGAGCCTTCGGCCGAGGTCCAGGAGGAATACGGCAGCCTGGCCGAACAGCTCCAGCAGCGGACGGCTTATCAGTCGGTGGTCGCGGCGCAGTCCAACTTCGAGCGCGTGATGGCCCGGATCAACGAAGAGATCGCTCGCGGCATCGAATCAGGCGAGCAGAGCCGAATCATCCTTCCCTAGGGAACCGTTCCATGGCCGCAGCCAACATTCCGAAGCACGTGCAAGAGTCCGCCATCCGGCTGATGAGTCCGATTTTCGAGCCGTTCATCCGGCGGCGCATTCATCCGAATATCGTCACCACCGTCGGATTCCTGGTGACAATCTCGGCCGGCATCGCCTTCTTCCTCGGCCACGTGCGGATCGGCGGCTTCCTCGTTCTCCTCGGTGGGCTCACCGACATCATCGACGGGCAGGTTGCTCGCGCTACCGGCCTGGCCTCCGTCTTCGGTTCCTTCTACGATTCGACTCTGGATCGGATCTCCGAGATCGTCGTCTTCCTCGGGATTTTTTCTCTCTATGGAGGCGGCCACCCCGATTTCGGGTACCCGTGGATGGTCTACCCGGTTGCCCTCGCCATGGCCGGCTCCCTCATGGTATCCTACACGCGCGCTCGCTCCGAAGCCCTCGGCCTCGATTGCAATGTGGGCGTCATGCAGAGGCTCGAAAGGGTCGTGCTGATCGGAGGATCGGCGCTGCTCTTCGGCGGCTCGTTCGAGGGAACCGTGCTGACCTGGGTATTGATCCTCATGGCCGTCCTGACCAACTTCACGGCCTTCCAGCGGATCCTGTGGGTCTATCGTCATACATCCGCCAGCGTTCCGGAGCGGCCTCGGCCCTCCCGACCGCGGGTCAAAATTTCCTCTGAATCGCGAACCAACCCTTGAGCATCCCGAGAACCGAACCGGCTCCTGCGAATGGCAAGCTCGGCGTCCTCCTTCCAGGTCTGGGCGCCGTATCGACCACCTTCATTGCAGGCGTCGAGCTCGCCCGCCGTGGCTTGGGGCGACCGATCGGTAGCTTGACTCAGCTCGCCACGATCCGACTCGGGAAGCGTTCCGAAGGCCGCACTCCGAAGATCAAGGACTTCGTGCCCATCGCGGGACTCGATGACCTCGTCTTCAGCGCCTGGGACCCGATCCCCGACGACGCCTACGCCTCCGCACTCAAGGCGGGCGTCCTCGACCGGCATACGCACCTCGATCCGATCGCGGGCTTCCTGCGCTCCATTCAGCCGATGCCCGCCGCCTTCGACCAGCGCTACGTGAAACGGCTCCAGGGTGCGAACGTGATCCCGGGACGGTCGAAGCGGGAATGGACCGAGGCCCTGCGCGGGGACATTCGCCGCTTCAAGTCGGAACACGACTGCGACCGCGTAGTGATGGTCTGGTGCGGCTCCACGGAGGTCTTCATCAAGCAGGGAGCGGCGCACCAGGACCTCGGTGCGTTCGAAGCGGCCATCGATGCCAACGACGATTCGATTGCGCCGAGCATGCTGTACGCGTACGCCGCCCTCCAGGAGGGCGTCCCGTACGCCAACGGCGCTCCCAACCTATCGGTCGATTTCCCGGCCCTGCTTCAGCTCGCCCAGCAGAACGGCATACCCATCGCCGGGAAGGACTTCAAGACGGGCCAGACCCTGATGAAGACGATCATCGCGCCGGGTTTCAAGGCACGCATGCTCGGACTGGATGGCTGGTTCTCCACCAACATCCTCGGCAATCGTGACGGCGCGGTTCTCGACGACCCCGAGTCCTTCCGTACCAAGGAGGAATCCAAGCTCTCGGTGCTCGAATACATCCTGCAGCCGGATCTCTACCCCGAGCTGTACAAAGATTACTACCACAAGGTTAGGATCAACTACTATCCCCCGCGGGGTGATCAGAAGGAGGGGTGGGATAACATCGACATCCGCGGGTGGCTCGATTACCGGATGCAGATCAAGGTCGACTTTCTCTGCCGAGACAGCATCCTCGCCGCGCCAATCGTGCTCGACCTCGCCCTGTTCCTGGACCTCGCCGGGCGAGCCGGGATGCACGGGATTCAGGAGTGGCTTTCGTTCTATCTCAAGAGCCCGATGCACGCCGCGGGTATCTATCCCGAGCACGATCTCTTCATCCAGCACACGAAGCTGAAGAACACGCTTCGTTGGATGATGGGGGAGGAGCAGATCACACACCTCGGGGTCGAGTATTATCTCACTCCCGCAGAGGTTGGCTGAAGGCCCGCTCGTCATTCCCGCGAAAGCGGGAATCCAGCGGCGAGACCGTCGACGGAGCGACTGGATCCCCGCGTGCGCGGGGTTGACTACCGCCGCCGTCGAGCGGAGAAGCGGGCGAAGCGGAGGGTCCGTGTCCGATGAGTTCCTGACGCTGGCCGGAGCGGGTGAGGCCGAAACTCGTGTTCGGGGTTCACGATTCCTGGCGATCGCCTTTCCCGCGTCCAGCGAGGCAGGGGTCCGCTCGATCCTCGAGGAACGGGAGCGCGCGCGGTTCGACGCGACTCACCACTGTGCCGCATGGAGGTTCCGGGACGGTTCCTGGCGGGCCCTCGATGCAGGTGAACCCTCGGGAAGCGCTGGCGCCCCGATTCTGTCGGCGATCGATGCCGCGGGTCTGACCGACGCGGCCGTCATCGTGACCCGGTATTTCGGCGGTACGAAGCTCGGGATCGGCGGTCTCGTCCGCGCATACGGTGACTCCACTTCCCAGGCGCTGGCGGCCGCGCCGAAACGCCGCGGAGTCGCCGCCGTCCGACTTCGAATCCGCTATCCGTACGACCTCACGACCGTCGTGATGCGCGCGCTCGAGAGGCGTGGAACCTGCCACGTCGAGCACGGATACGTCGACGCGGGAAACGAGGCCGTTGTCGACCTCACCCTACCGGCCAACGAACTGCGTCCCTTCGCGGAGTTCCTCCGGGAGCAGAGTGCGGGTTTGCTCGAGCCGGAAGTAGGATTGGAGACCGTAGTGTACGCCCAGGTTCAAGGTTGATCGGCCCCCTTGCTGGCTTTGCGTGGGCAGTCTAGGTTGCAGTGACCGCCGTACTTCGAAGTGACGCGACGATGATTCTCTGGTTCCAGCCTCGAACCCGCGTCGAACGTCCGGCATCCTCGCCGGGGGTGTCGAGGCACCCGGCCAACCATCCCCGCCGATGAGCGGCATTCTGCTTGCCGAAAACGTCATCGACCGTCTCCGAAAGAGATATCCGTCCTACCACGAGACGGCGTACCTCTTCATCCTCTCCGCCCTGCACTTCACGATCGAGCGCCTTGGCGAGCCGAGGCACATCGCCGGTCCCGAGCTGGCCGAAGGCTGCCGTGACCTCGCCCTTCAACGCTGGGGCCTGATGGCTCGCACGGTCCTCGAATACTGGGGCATCACCGGAACTCGCGATCTCGGTGAGATCGTCTTCGCTCTCGTCGACCTCGGCGTGCTCGTGAAGCAGGACGCCGATTCGATCGACAGCTTCGACGCGGTCTACGATTTCCAGGAGGCCTTCGAGACTGCCTACCCGTGGCCGGGAGCTGCTGCCGGCTGAAAGGCCTTCGATAAATCGCGCAGCTCTGCGTTACGCTTCCTCGCCGCTCCCTGCGGCGTACGGACGTACGCCTCACTCGCAGCTCGTCGCGTGCCTTGATCTGCACGATTTCTCTTCGGCCTTTCGTGAAGCCTGGCTGTCAGCCGTCGAAACGGCCTTCCGGTAAATCGGGCGGCTCTGCGTTACGCTTCCTTGCCGCTCCACGAGTCGCGCGATTTCTCTTCGACATTCGCTGCTCCGGCTTGTCAACAGGGTTCTGACGCATCATGGTCACCAGTGGATCACCGCCCGGAGAAAGCGGTCAGGATGCGCTTCTCCTCGATCGTTGGGAGGGGTGTACTTCCGCGGAGTTGCGCTCCATCTGGGGTGTGCCGGCGGTATATCTCTTCGCGGCTGTGGGGTCGACCAACGACATCGCTAGACGGCTCGGCGAACAGGGAGCCGCGACCGGTACCCTCGTTCTGGCAGAGGAGCAACGGGCTGGGCGAGGACGGGGAGGGAAGTCGTGGTCGTCGCCTCGTGGGCTGGGGCTCTGGCTCTCGCTCATTCATCGGCCGCCGACCGGCGCGTGGATTGGGCAGCTGCCGCTTCGCATTGCGATCGGAACAGCTGCCGCTCTCGATCACTGGTGCGAGCCGAAGCCGGTTGGGGTCAAGTGGCCCAACGATCTTATCCTCGATGGCAAGAAGGTCGGCGGGATCCTCTGCGAGGGAACCTGGGAGAAGGGTGAGCTCCGCCACATGGTGATCGGGATCGGCCTGAATCTTCTGCAGGGGCGGGACGACTTCCCACCCCAGATCCGTGAGCGCGCCACGTCGCTCCGCGCGGCGACGGGACAGCCGATCTCCCGCTTCGACGTTGCGACCGAGCTGTTGGATCGACTCCAGCCCGTGCTCCGCGCTCAGTCGAGCGAGGCGTTACCCGCGGATCTTGCCGGGCGCGATGTTCTGCGCGGTCGGGAGGTGCAGATCCGAGGAGCGGAGGACGCCCGCACCATCGCGACGGGTGTAGCCGCCGGAGTCGCGCCAGACGGCGCCCTCGTACTCACCACGCGAGAGGGCGCAGTGGAAGTACGAAGCGGAACCGTTCACATTGTGGGAGGAATCGGGTGAATCGGGGTCAGACGCCCGGGTCAGTCGAGCGGTGGCGCGTTGGCTGGACCCGCCGGCTCGGCTACCGAGTCCTACCCCGGTGACGGCTACTCCTACCTGCTCCATCTTCGGCCGCGCGAATAGCCGATCGTCGCGGCACACGGCTTGTTCGGCTACCTCATCGCCATTCCGGTGGACCCGACCGTCGCCGCCCGCTGGCCGCAGGCGCTCGCCGGCGTGGCGGTG
Source organism: Gemmatimonas sp. (assembly GCA_009380025.1). Taxonomy (GTDB): domain Bacteria; phylum Gemmatimonadota; class Gemmatimonadetes; order Longimicrobiales; family Longimicrobiaceae; genus WHSP01. The sequence goes on from WHSP01000063.1 coordinate 11,282, forward strand.
TTCGCCCTCCTCTTGCGCTGGCTCCGGCGCTGGCCGACCATGTCCCCGGCACAACACGAAAGGGGGATGTACCACGCCCTCCAGGTGTGGGCGCTGACCAACGTCGTCGTCCTGATCGCCCTCCTCGCGCCGGTGCTGAGTTAACGCCTTCGCGTGAACCCCGGGGAGGGGTCGTTCAAACCAAACAGCAGTACGAGAACGCAGTATGCCGCTCCACATCGATGGCGACTTCACCGTCCCGGGAGACAAGTCCCTGACTCACCGGGCGCTCATGCTTGCGGCTGCTGCCCGCGGAGAGAGCCGTCTTCGTGGCTTGCTGCCCGGGGAGGACTGTCGCCGCACTGCCGAGATCCTCGGCGCGCTCGGGGTCGAAGTGCCCGAACTTCCGCTGAGCGGTGCCGAGATCGTCCTCTCGTCTGACGGCATCGATGCCTGGTCTGCGCCAGCCGATGTTCTCGATTGCGGCAACAGCGGTACGACGGCGAGACTGATGATGGGACTCCTGGCTGGTCGTCCCTTCTGCGCAACCCTTACGGGCGACGCCTCGCTGCGCTCGCGCCCGATGCGCCGCATCACGGAGCCGCTCGCGCTGATGGGCGTGCGTTCGACGGAGCTCGAAGAACCCGATCGCCTCCCTCTCGAGATCTGCGGAGGCGAGCTCCGCGGGATCGACTACCGTTCCCCGAAGAGCAGCGCACAAATCAAGAGCGCCGTGCTGCTCGCGGGGGTGTCGGGCCGGGTCGCAGTGTCGGTTCACGAACCGGTCCGCTCGCGTGATCACTCCGAGCGAATGCTCCGCTCCTTGGGCATCGAGATCACCGAGGGGCCCCGAGATGGAGGCTGGTTGGTCGCGATGAGTCCCTCGGACGGAGAGCTTCCGCCGCTCGACATGGAGGTGCCCGGAGATCCGTCCTCCGCCGCTTTCCTCATCGCCCTGGGCTCGCTGGCAGAGTCGGGCGAGATGCGGATCCGAGGCATTGGCTTGAACCCGACCCGCACGGGTTTCTTCGGTGCTCTTCGCCGGATGGGCGGACAGCTGCGGACCGAAGGCGTGCGGGCCAGCGGGGGCGAATCGATCGGCGACCTCATCGTCCAACCGGCGGAGCTTCACGGAATCTCGGTCGGTGGGCCCGAGGTTCCCTCGATGATCGATGAGATCCCCGTCCTCGCCTGTCTCGCGGCTCGCGCATCCGGCGAGACCCGGGTCACGGGAGCCGACGAGTTGCGTGCGAAAGAGAGCGATCGAATCTCGACCATCGTCAGGAACTTGCGAGCGCTCGGTGCGGACGCCGGCGAGCTCCCGGATGGACTCATCGTCCGGGGTTCCGACCGCCCCCTTCGCGGGCTCGTACGAGCACACCACGACCACCGCATTGCGATGGCCTTCGGAGTCCTGGCTGCACTACCCGAGAACGAGATCACCATCGACACTCCCGAAATCGTGGAGGTCTCCTTCCCCGGCTTCTGGGAGACCCTCGGGCACGCGAGTGGCTCGGGAACCGGGATCGGATGAGCACGAAGGACCACCCGATCGTCATCGCCATCGATGGTCCCGCAGCGTCCGGGAAGAGCAGTACGGCCAAGGCCGTCGCCGCCGAGCTCGGCTACCGGTACCTGGACTCGGGTGCCTTCTATCGCGCCCTCACCCTCGCAGCTCTGAATGCAGGCCTGCCCACGCGGACCTGGTCCAGCCTCACTACCGAACAGGTCCGCAACCTAGCCGTCGCTGCCACTCCCGTTGGCGCTGGCTACGACCTCTCCATCGCTGGGGCACCAGTCGGCGATGAAATCCGCTCGTCTCGGGTCAACGCACACGTCTCCCGCCTCGCCGCCGTGCCCGCGGTCCGAGGCTGGCTCCTCGATGCATTGCGCGAGGCCGGCCGCGACGGCGGCCTCGTCGCTGACGGCCGAGACATCGGCACAGTCGTCTTCCCCGACGCCGAGCTCAAGATCTTCCTCGTCTGCGACCCCGAAGAACGCGCCCTCCGACGCCTTCGCCAAAGGGGGCGCCCAGAGCCGGATGTCAGGCAGATTCGCGAGGAGGCCCGCCACCTCCTCGAACGCGATCGCCTCGATCAGTCCCGGGAGATCGCTCCCCTCATCAAAGCACACGACGCCATCCTCCTCGACACCACCGACCTCTCACTCGACGCGCAAGTCGGTGCAATTGTGCGTCTCGCACGCGCGCGGGCGCGTCCTTGACGCCCGGCTTGACACTGGATAACTTTGTTCGCTTCCCGGGTTCCCTCGAACCCGATTGCATTATTCACCCGAACCCTGCAGGGAGGCGATCGCGTCCCTGCCCACGGAAGGCTCCAACGCCCATATGGTCGACCAAAACACTCCGGATCAGATCCCCGAACCCACCGCCGAGATCACCCCCGAGGAAAGCACTGGAGGCGTAGCGGTTGCGGAAGAGCTGACACAGGCCGAAGTCGCTCGCCGCGCACGCGAAGTCAACATTCGTCCCGATCTCTTCGATGAGGAGGAGTACGATCTCGAGGAGTACGAAGCTCTCCTCGAGATGTACGAGGATACCCTCACGAACATCGAGGAGGGTGAAATCGTCACGGCCCGGGTTCTCAGGGTAACCGACAAGGTCGTCATCCTGGATGTCGGGTTCAAAAGCGAGGGCTCGGTCGCTCGTGACGAGTTCAAGGATCCGGAGTCTCTGAAGGAGGGGGACGAGGTCGAAGTCTACCTCGAGAACCTGGAGGATGAAGACGGAATCGTCGTTCTGTCGAAGAAGAAGGCGGACTTCCTCCGGGTCTGGGAGAAGATCCGGGAGGCATACGAGAACGAGACACCAGTCGCCGGGGTGCTCACGCGGAAGATCAAGGGAGGTGTGACGGTCGACCTGATGGGCGTCGATGCGTTCCTGCCGGGTTCGCAGATCGCGCTTCGCCGGGTTCCGAATATCGAAGATCTGCTCGGCGAGACGTACGACTTCAAGATCATCAAGCTGAACAAGCGGCGTCGCAATATCGTCGTGTCACGGCGAGTGCTGTTGGAGGCCGATCGTGAGGTCAAGCGCGATAAGCTCAAGGAGGAGTTGGAGGTCGGTCAGGTGCGTAAGGGTATCGTGAAGAACATCACGGACTTTGGCGCCTTCATCGACCTCGGTGGTATGGACGGGTTGCTACACATCACCGACATGAGCTGGGGGCGGGTGGGCCATCCCAGCGAGGTCGTGTCGATTGCCGAGGAGCTCGAGGTCAAGGTGCTCGACATCGACTGGGACCGCGAGCGTCTTTCGTTGGGATTGAAGCAGCTCCAGCCGTATCCGTGGACGGATGTGGACAAGAAGTATCCCGTCGGCTCCCGGGTTCGCGGCCGAGTCGTCTCAATCACCAACTACGGCGCGTTCGTCGAGCTCGAGAAGGGCGTCGAGGGCCTGGTCCACATCTCCGAGATGAGCTGGACGCGGAATGTACGACATCCGAGCAAAATCGTGTCGCTCGGTGACGAGGTCGAGGCGGTCGTGCTGAAGGTCGATCCGAACGAGGAGAAGATCTCCCTCGGGATGAAGCAGATCGAGGAGGATCCGTGGCACGCGCTGCCGGAAAAGTATCCGGTGGGTACGCGGATGGTCGGGAAGGTTCGGAACCTCACCTCGTTCGGGGCGTTCGTTGAGATCGAACCGGGTATCGACGGCCTGGTCCATATCTCCGACATGAGCTGGACGAAGCGGATCCAGCACCCCTCGGAGGTGGTACGCAAGGGTGACGACGTGGAGATCGTCATCTTGGGCGTCGATGCGGAGAACAAGCGGATCTCGCTCGGCCTGAAGCAGACGCAGGACGACCCTTGGTCGGAGATCGCGGAGGAGTACGCGCCGGGCCGGCAGATCGCGGGGACGATCTCGCGGCTGCAAGACAAGGGTGTAGCGGTCGACCTCGGCAACGATATCGAGGGCTTCGTGCCGCTGTCACAACTCGGCGTCGCGGGGCTTCAGAACCCGGCGGACCTGTTTGCCGAGGGCGACGCTCTGGAGATGGAAGTCACGGAGGTCGATCCCGAGAACCGGCGGATCGTCTTGAACGCGACCCGGGTGCCGAAGCTCGAAGAGGGCGCGGTGATTCAGCCTGCGAGCGATGGGGCGCCGGAGGTCGAGGCGACGGGTGCGGAGGTCGAGGATGGGGAGGTGCCGGACGTCGAAGCTCGGGACCCCGTAGCCGCAGCGATCGCTGATGCCGACGTCCAGCCGGAGCCCCCGGCGGTGGATGCTGCGGCCTCGGAGGAGGAAATCCAGGCCCTGGCGAATCAGACGGGGGCCGACGCCGAGGAAGAGAGTGCGTTGGCCGCAACCGCCGAGGAGGCCACGGCTGAGCTAGAGGCGGATGCCGAGGCCGTGGCTGAGGTAGAGGCTCCGAGCGAGCCGGCGGAGGAGGTTGCTGCGGTGGTAGAGGCGAGTCCCGAGGCCGAGGAAGAGAGTGCGTTGGCCGCAACCGCCGAGGAGGTCACAGCTGAGGTAGAGGCTCCGAGCGAGCTGGCGGAGGCTCCTGCGGTAGTAGAGGCGGATGCCGAGGCCGCGCCGGAGGATGAAACTGCCCCGGCGGAAGAGGAAGGCGCCGAGAGGACCTGATCGGGGCTCGCTGTTCAGCCGTCGCGAAGGGGTGCAGGGCAGGGACGCCTTGCACCCCTTCGCTCGTAATGGCCTTGATCTGCACGATTCCGTCGGCCTTGGCTTTCCGAGTCCCCAAAGAGTCGTCATCCCTGCGAAGGCGGGGATCCAGCGGCTCTGGCGGCTGCGATGCTCTGGATTCCCGCCTTCGCAGGAATGACGAATGGGATACGGGAACGACGAATGGGGATGACCAGGAATCCGTCGTCATAGTGCTGGTACGGAGAACTAAGCCTGTGTAGAACAGCCTTATAGGTGGAATGCGAGAAAAGCTCGAGCACCTGGTGGAGCTTCGCCGGCAGGCGGAGTGGGGCGGAGGGCAGAAGCGGATCGAGGCGCAGCACGAGCGAGGGAAGCTGACGGCTCGGGAGCGTCTCGACGTCCTCCTGGACGAAGGCTCGTTCGTGGAGTTGGACCGGTTCGTCGTGCACCGGGCCACGGATTTCGGGCTGGCGGACGAGAAGTATCTCGGCGACGGTGTGGTCACCGGCTATGGTACGATCGAAGGCCGGCTGGTCTACGTTTTCTCGCAGGACTTCACGATCTTCGGCGGCTCACTGTCCGAGGCACACGCCGAGAAGATCGTCAAGATCATGGACCTCGCGTTGAAGAACGGAGCGCCCGTCATCGGTCTTAACGACTCCGGCGGCGCACGAATCCAGGAGGGCGTGGTTTCGCTCGGCGGTTACGCCGATATCTTCCTTCGCAACACCCTCGCTTCCGGGGTAATACCACAAATTTCCGGCGTGCTCGGACCTTGTGCCGGTGGGGCGGTCTACTCACCGGCGATCACCGATTTCATCTACATGGTACTGGGCACGAGCTATATGTTCGTGACTGGTCCGAACGTCGTGAAGACCGTCACCCATGAGGACGTGTCGATGGAAGAGCTCGGAGGCGCAGCAGCGCATGCCTCCACGTCCGGTGTCGCTCATTTCGCTTGCCCCACGGAAGTCGACTGTCTCCAGCGAATCCGCCGCCTGCTTCTCTATATCCCGCAGAACAACAAGGAAGCCCCGCCCCGCCGGCCGACCGATGACCCCTTCGACCGAGCGGACGAAGAACTCCTGGACATCGTTCCCGATTCTCCCAACAAGCCATACGATATACACGACGTCATCCGCCATGTGGTGGACGATGGCGATCTATATGAAGTACATGCCGACTATGCCCAGAACCTGGTCGTCGGGTTCGCGCATGTCGGCAGCCATTCGGTGGGGATCGTCGCGAATCAGCCCGCCGTGCTCGCCGGAGTGCTCGATATCGACGCGTCGCTCAAAGGAGCACGTTTCGTTCGATTCTGCGATTCCTTCAACATCCCGCTCCTCACGTTCGAGGACGTACCGGGCTTCCTCCCGGGTGTCGGTCAGGAGCATGGCGGCATCATCAAGCACGGCGCGAAGCTGCTCTACGCGTTCTGCGAAGCGACGGTGCCGAAGGTGACGATCATCACGCGGAAGGCCTATGGTGGGGCGTACGACGTGATGAGTTCGAAGCACATCCGGGGCGACATCAACTACGCGTGGCCAACCGCCGAGATCGCGGTGATGGGGGCGAAGGGTGCCGTCGAGATTCTGTATCGGCGCGAGATCGCCGAAGCCGCGGACCCCTCGGTGAAGGCCACTGAGCTTCAGGATCAGTACGCCGAGAATTTTGCCAACCCGTTCGCCGCCGCCGCTCGCGGGTACGTCGACGACGTTATCGATCCGCGGGAGACCCGGGCGAGAGTCATCAGCGCCCTCGACATGCTCCAGAACAAGCGCGATGAGAATCCCTGGAAGAAGCATGGGAACATCCCCCTGTAGGGCCAGGTTGGCCGCCGCTGCCTGAATCCAGAATCCCCGATCCCCTTGTTCACCTCGATCCTGATCGCCAACCGTGGAGAGATCGCCGTCCGGATCATCCGGGCGGCACGCGAGCTCGGCATCCGCACGATCGCCGTTTACTCGGAAGCCGATCGGCTCGCGCCCCACGTCCTCGCGGCCGATGAGGCCTACCTGATCGGTCCCGCCCCGTCCGCCGAGAGCTACCTTCGTGGCGATCGAATCGTCGACGTAGCACTTCGGGCCGGGGCCGATGCGATCCACCCGGGCTACGGATTTCTCGCGGAGCGCGCCCCTTTCATTCGCCAGGTTCGGGACGCGGGGCTCGTTTTCGTCGGCCCTTCGGCGGAGGCCGTCGAGGCGATGGGAGACAAGACTGCGGCACGGCGACGGATGATCGCCGCAGGCGTTCCCGTGGTGCCCGGAACGAGCGATCCCCTCGCCGATGCCGCCGAGGCCCGCCAAGCTGCGGAGGAGATCGGCTACCCGGTGCTCCTCAAGGCGGCCGCCGGCGGGGGCGGCAAGGGCATGCGGATTGTGCAGTCCTCCGCCGAGATTGAAAGCGCCTTCGGGTCCGCTGGTCGTGAGGCGAAGTCCGCCTTCGGGGACGATGCGGTCTACGTCGAAAAGTATCTCGCTGGGCCTCGACACCTGGAGATCCAGATCCTCGCCGATCGTGCCGGAACCACGGTCCATCTCGGCGAACGGGAGTGTTCGATCCAGAGGCGCCACCAGAAACTCGTCGAAGAGGCGCCTTCAGCGGTCCTCACCGCAGACGAGAGGTTCGCGATGGGGGCCACGGCCGTAGCGGCCGGCCGGGCGGTTCAGTACGAGGGCGCGGGCACCGTCGAGTTCCTCTACCAGCACGGCGCTTTTTACTTCCTGGAGATGAACACCCGCATCCAGGTGGAACACCCTGTGACGGAGCTCGTCACCGGGATCGACCTGGTGCAGTGGCAGATCCGGATCGCCGCGGGCGAAGCGCTGAACTTCGCCCAGACCGACGTGTCATTCCGCGGTCATGCGATCGAGTGCCGCATCACTTCGGAGGATCCGGCCAATTCGTTCCTGCCTTCAGCGGGAAGAATCGAATGGCTCGAGATCCCGTCGGGGGCCGGCGTCCGCTGGGACGGCGGCATCGCCCGGGGGTACGAGATCGGTCTCCACTACGACCCGATGCTCGCGAAGGTGATCGTCCACGCTCCGAGCCGCGAGCTCGCCATCGACCGCATGCGGCGGGCTTTGACGGAGCTCCGTGTCGTAGGAGTCGAGACGAGCGCACCCTTTCACCTGCGGGTCATGGAGGAGGCGGACTTCCGCGCCGGAAAGCTGGATATCCTCTACCTGGATCGCCATGGCGATGAGTTGACCGACTTCGAGCCGAGCGACGAAGAGCTGCGAGTCGTCGCGCTCGCCACCGTCTTGCTGGAAGAAGAGAGACGTGCGCGTCGCTCGATCACCCGGATCGATCACGGCGATGCCCTCGGCTCGGGCTGGTCCGGTCGCGGCGGATGGACGGGCCGGTGACGGATCGGAGCCGGCGGCGTCGGAACCCCCGTGGGTCAGAAGCGCGGGTCACGATCGGATCGATCGCCGCGGGCGGTGAGGGGGTGGGTCGACTGCCGGACGGTCGGGCTGTTTTCGTCCATCGGACGGCGCCAGGCGAAGAGGTGGAGATCGCCCTGACCCAGGAGCACAGACGATGGGCGCGCGGACGTCTCCTTCGCGTGCTGACTCCTTCTCCGTCGCGCCGGCCGGCGCCATGTCCGCACTACGAGAACTGCGGTGGCTGTACGCTCGAACACCTGGAGTACGAAGCGCAGCTCCAGGGCAAGGCTCGAATCGTCTTCGACGCCCTGACCCGGCTCGGAGGGCTGGCCGCGGAAGTTCCCGAAGTGACCGGCTCGCCACTCGAACATCGCTACCGCAACCGCGTTTCGTTCACACTCCAGCGTGCCGGGGGAGGCCGCGTGTGGGCAGGCTTTCACTCCCTGGGCGACCCGTCGCGAATCGTACCGATCGATGGCCGCTGCCTCCTCCCGGAAGAACCCATCGCTGTCGTCTGGGACCGGCTCCAGCAGAACTGGGGGCCCAATGCCAATCGCTTGCCCTCTGGAGATACTCTCCGGCTTACCCTGCGTGGCAATGCCACGGGTCTGGTCTCACTGATCATCGAGGGTGGCTTCTCTACCGGACGACCCACGGAGTTGCTGGAGCTCGTGGAGGGACTGGCGTCGGTCTGGCACCGCCCCGACTCGGGGACGCTCCAGTGGCTGGCCGGCGCGGAGTCGCTCCCAGAGGTCTGGGGAACCGAGACCCTGAAGCTCTCGGGCAACACTTTCCTCCAGGTCAACCGGCGCGCCGCAGCGGTACTGGAAGAGTACGTCTTCGACCTGGCATCGCGTGCCGACCCGAGTCGGGCCATCGATGCCTACTGTGGGGCCGGGCTCCTTGCGCGGCGCTTGGCACGGGTGGGGAGAAGCGTGGTTGGACTCGAACTGGATGCCGACGCGGTCCGAATCGCGCAGAGCGCGGATCTGGTCGGCACCCGTTTTTTGCAGGGACGTGTCGAGGATCTTCTCGTCGACGTGCTGCCGGCAGATCTCCTCATTCTCAACCCGCCGCGATCCGGTCTGGATTCCGACGTCGTCGACACCATACTCCGCGAGCCCCCGGCAAGCGTCCTTTACGTCTCCTGTGATCCGGCAACTCTGGCTCGGGATCTGAAGCGGATGGCGGAGCGCTATCGACCGGCCAGCGTTCGCTGCTTCGATCTCTTCCCGCAGACGGCCCACGTCGAGACGGTCGTTCTACTTGCGGCCAACCCATAGGCCGGACCCCTCTCGCCTCTCCGAAATGCGCTATTACGTCACCGTTGCTGGACGTACGGTCGAGGTCGAGATCTCTGGCGATGCCATTGTGGTGGATGGGACGCCTATCGAGGCTGCACTGCTGACGGTTCCGGGCACGGACCTTCGGCACTTGATGATCGGGACGGAGTCGCATCCGCTGCTCGTGCGCACGGGAGGCCGGAACGGAACCTGGCACGTTACCCTGAACGGTCGCACCCTCCTCGTCGAGGCGATCGACGAACGGAGCCGTACGATTCGTGAGATGAGCGGCGCCCCGACTACGGACGCCGAGAAGGTCGTGGTCGCGCCGATGCCGGGATTGATCGTCCGCGTAGAGGTGGAGGTGGGAGCGGCCGTAACGATGGGGCAGGGACTGATCGTCGTGGAAGCGATGAAGATGGAGAACGAGCTGAAGGCGCCGGCAGACGGGATCGTGAAGAAGATCGAGGTGGCGGCAGGCTCCGCGGTCGAAAAAGGCGCCGTCCTGGTGGTCCTGGAGTAGAGATCTCACCGCTAAGACGCCGAGGACGCAAAGAAATCACCCAAACTCAGCGACCTTGGCGACTCCGCGGTAAATTGTAGTTGCCGTTCCGGTTAGGTTTATCCACGGCCTGATAGCCGATAGCCATGACGAACCCCAAGAACGTCTGGGAGCGAGAGACCCTCCAACCAGCCTTGAAACGGCTCGGCGAGCGGCGCGATCGGTTCGAGACCACAAGCGGAGTAGAGGTGAACCGCCTCTACACGCCCGATTCCGCCGACATCGACTATGAGGCCGACCTCGGCTACCCGGGTGTCTACCCGTTCACCCGAGGCATTCAGCCCACGATGTATCGCGGGCGCTTCTGGACTATGCGCCAGTACGCGGGCTTCGGAACAGCCGAAGAGACGAACGAACGCTTCCGGCTGCTCCTCGCCGCCGGGCAGACCGGCCTCTCGACCGCGTTCGATCTGCCGACGCAGATGGGGTTTGATTCGGATCACTCGATGGCGGCTGGCGAGGCCGGCCGCGTCGGCGTCGCGATCGACTCGATCGACGACATGCAGCGGCTCCTGGACGGGATCCCCCTCGACCGGGTTTCTACCTCGATGACCATCAATGCCACCGCGGCGATTCTCCTCGCCCTCTACATCGCCGTCGCGGATGAGCAGGGTATCCCGAGAGGAAAACTTTCCGGGACCATCCAGAACGACATCCTCAAGGAGTACATCGCCCGCGGCACCTACATCTACCCGATCGAGCCGAGCCTGCGGCTGATCACGGATGTCTTCGCCTTCTGTAAGGAAGAAGTGCCGCGGTGGAATACCATCTCGATCTCGGGCTACCACATTCGCGAGGCAGGTTCGACGGCCGTCCAGGAGGTTGCGTTCACGTTCGCGAATGCCCTCGAGTACGTCGAGAGGGCGCGAGCAGCCGGGCTCGACGTCGATGATTTCGCTCCACGCCTTTCCTTCTTCTTCGCCGCCCACAACGACCTGTTCGAAGAGGTGGCCAAGTTCCGGGCCGCTCGCAGGCTCTGGGCGACCCTGATGCGCGAAAGACATAGCGCCTCGGACACCAGCACCCACCTCCGCTTCCACACCCAGACCGGCGGTTCCACGCTCACCGCCCAGCAGCCCATCAACAACGTCGTGCGCGTCACCATTCAGGCCCTCTCGGCCATCCTGGGTGGAACCCAGTCCTTGCACACCAACGGGTACGACGAAGCCCTCTCCCTTCCCACCGCCGACGCGGCTACACTTGCGCTTCGCACGCAGCAGGTTCTCGCCCACGAATCCGGGGTCGCCGATACGGTCGACCCGCTGGCCGGCTCGTACTTCATCGAGAACCTCACCAACGCGGTTGAGGCGGGAGTCCGAGAGTATCTCGACCGCATCTCGGACATGGGCGGTGCCGCGCATGCCATCGGGTTCATGCAGGAGGAGGTACACAAGGCCGCCTACGGACACCAACTCGCCGTGGAGAAGGGGGAGCGTGTTGTCGTTGGGGTCAACCTCTACCAGACGGACGAGCCGACAGTCGAGCTCGGACAGCCCGACTTCCTTCGACTCGCGGCGGCGCAGCGTAAGCGACTCGCCGCATTGCGGACGGCTCGCGATTCGGACCAGGTCCAACGTGCGCTCGACTCGGTCCGCGGAACGGCTGAGAGCAGTCGGAACCTGATGCCCGTGATCATCGACGCCGTAAAGGCCCGCGCGACCCTTGGCGAGATCAGCGACGCCCTGCGCGCGACATGGGGAACGTATCGTCCCGATTGATGCCGGCCGGGTGGCCTCGCTCCCCGGAAGCTGGATCCGGTCACTCCGTTGCCTCCCTCGCCCCGGATTGCTCCACCACCACCCGCCCGCTCGAACTGTCCGGCCCCTGGATGGTT
>WHSP01000064.1 GCA_009380025.1 Gemmatimonas sp.
GTCAGTGAGCAGATCTTTGTCGGTTGGAACATCGACCGGGCGACTCATGCGGCGGGCCGGCATGCCGGTTACCGAGCGACGCCTCGTCGCAAAGGGCCGCTGCATTGACACATCCCAGCGCAGCACCGCCAGCGCATTCCAGCGCAACACTCTTGACGGCTGTATCCCGACTGGTGTAATCTGCTGTTTAGTGTAGTTCCGTTGGGAGAGATGGTTCGCTGCCTTGGCCGGTTCGCGTTCCGTACCGCACTTTCCGGCTTCCTGCAGCGTGGCATTCCCCTACCGCAGCCACGCGACGAGAGTGCAAGTACCGCCACCCGTCCGCGATGTGGATCGAGTGGCCTGTACCGTGTGCATTATATCGCAAGCTGTTGTGCCTCGAAGGTTTGTCGTTTCGGCCTCGCGTGGTCGGCCGATTGATGTCGGACCGCACGTGAAGCTTACGAGATCTCGGTCCAGCGCCGGACTCGCCAGCGTGTCGCAAACTGGATGGATGCTCCTGTACACCATTCACCCTTCAATCTGAGGTCGTTATCGTGCAGCTCTTCTCCTTTTTCTCTCCCCCCCCAAGACGGAGGTAGCGGTATGTATCCACCACGCCGTTCGTCGATTCGAAATCCGCAAACGCTGGCGGCTGTCGCACTACTGTGCGTCGCTACGCCGCTCGCGGCGCAAAACGCCACCATCACCGGGCAGGTAACGGACGCAACGACCGGTCAGCCCGTCGCCGCCGCGCAGGTCTTCATTCCCGAGCTCGATCTGGGCGTCCTTTCTCAGCAGAACGGCAACTACGCGATCCAGAACGTACCACCGGGTTCGCGCACGGTCTCGGTTCAGCGCATCGGGTACCAGGCCGCGGAGCAGGCGGTGACGGTGGGCGCGGATGAGACCGCAACTTTGAACTTCCAGATCACCCAGGACGCGCTACAGCTGGATGAGATCATCGTTACTGGAACGCCCGGAGGCACCCAGCGACGCGCGATCGGGAACACCGTCGCCACGGTGGAGGTGGCCGACGTCGTCCAGAATGTCACCATCACGGGCATGCAGGACCTGCTCGCCGGGCGCACGCGCGGGCTGCAGTTCACCGCGCTGAACGGCAACGTGGGGACCGGTTCGCCGATCCAGATCCGCGGCGCGGGCAGCTTCACCGGATCGCGGAATCAGCCGCTGATCGTGGTGGACGGCGTGCGGGTGAACAACAGCGCGACCGCGGGGCCACAGCTGGGCGAAAGTGCCGGTGCCGACGGTGCAATAAACGGACAGGTGAGCGTCCTGGACGACTTCAACCCCGAGGACATCGAGAGCATCGAGATCATCAAGGGCCCCGCAGCGGCGAGCCTGTACGGCACCGAAGCGTCCGCCGGCGTGATCCAGATCATCACCAAGCGAGGGGGGATCGGGACTCCCCAGTTCAACGTCTCGATCCGCCAGGGGGTCAACTACATGTCGGACCCGGCGGCCCGGATGGGTACGCAGTGGACGTGCCCGACGGACGACGCGCCGGGCCCAACGGAGTGTCCAAACCGAGAGGATCTGGTGCCGTACAACATGTACGAGGAGGCCAATCGCTATATCCGGGAGGGTTACTTCGATTGGCCGACGTCGAACCTCTACTCGTACGGCCAGGCGCAGGGTTATAACCTCGATGTTTCCGGCGGCAGCGATGCGATCCGCTACTTCGTGTCCGCCAATTACGACGAGGAGGAAGGCTACGTCTGGTACAACACCGACGAGACCTACCGGCTGCGCGGAAACGTAGGGGTGTTGTTCAACGAGATGTTCTCGCTCGACGTCTCGACCGGCTACGTGGACGGCAGCTCGAGATTCGAGTCCGCGACCATCGGCGACGGCGGGCTCTGGCAGGATATGGTCTGGTCGAACGGGTTTTTCCTCGACCGGATCACGCCGTTCAGTTCGGAGTCGGCGGCCCCACGTTTGGGCGGTTTCCAGGAGCACCTGCCCACGGACGTTGCGAAGACCGAAGCAACGCGCGAATACTCGCGGTTTACGGGCTCGGCCACGCTGAACTTCAATTCTCCGGAACTCAGCCTCGGGGGCGCCACTGCCTCGCTCGTCTCGCGCGCCGTCGTCGGCGTCGACAAGGGCTGGGACATCAACCGGAACCTCTTCCCGCTGGAAGAGGGTGTCGTCCCGGAGCACCTGGCCGAATTCACCGGCACGTGGGACGCCCGGTACTCGGAGACGGTGGCCGGTGAGATGACCTATTCGCGGCCGATCACCACCAACCTGTCCTTCGATTACGCGCTGACTGCGAACCTCGAGATGGCCAATCGGTTGCAGTTCGCGACCTCAGTCGGCGCGCAGTACTACATCAGCCAAGCCGACGAGTTCTCGAACACCGGCAACGGGTTCGCATCGCCCCTCTCGAGGACAATCAACCAGCTTTCCCAACCACAGATCCTGACCAGGTACGAATTCATCGAGAACAAGTCGCTCGGCTTCTACGTTCAGGAACAGGTGAGCTTCGATGACCGTTTCTTCCTGACGGGTGCTGTGCGCTTCGACGACAACTCGACCTTCGGGGTCGACGCGCCGTCGCTGACATACCCCAAGTTCTCGGGCACCTGGGTCATTTCGGAGGAGGGTTTCTGGAACGTCAACCCGGTCAATTCGCTCCGGCTGCGGGGGGCCTGGGGCAAAGCCGGGCGGCAGCCGGACGCCCTATCCGGCTTCTTCGCCTACCAGGCGATTTCAGGGCCGGGCGGGTCGCCGGCCGTCCGTCCGTTCAGTCCAGGAAACTTGGCGATCGAACCCGAGGTCAGTACCGAGCTAGAGCTGGGGTTCGATATCGCTTTGTTCGATGATCGGCTCGCAGGTGAGTTCACCCATTATTGGCGGCGGGACGAGCAGCAGCTCCTGGGCATTGACGTGCTGCCGAGCTACGGCTATCCCGGCAACGTGGACCAGAACCTGGGCCGGATCGACAACTGGGGTTGGGAAGCCCAGTTGAACGCACGGATCTATGAGAGCCCGGCGTTTTCATTCGACCTCGACCTCGGGGCTGACCACATCGACAACGAGATCAAGGAATTGGCTCCCGGAACCACCAACAACAACCGAAGGATCGGATATCCGTTCCCGAATGTCATCGTGGGTGACTGGGTGGCCAGCGCGGAATGGGACGATGCCGCCCCGGCGGACCGCGCGTTCACCAATGCCTTCGGCCAGAGGCTCGCCGCGCTCTGTGATGCCGGCATCAGCTTGGCGCCCGAGGGGGCCCAGGATCCCAGCCTGTACGGCGTCATGCCCGGTGGCGAGGCGCTTCCGTGCCTGACGATTCCCGATCGGGATCTCTTCGCGGGCCGGGGTTTCGCGACGCATACCTTCAGCGTGGGGCCGCGGATCGGGCTGTTCAACAATCAGCTCCAGGTCTTTGCGCTGGCCGAGGGCCAGTATGGCCGGACGAACACCGACAACGGCCACTCGTGGGGACACATCTACAACAACTCGCAGGTTTCGCGCGTCGAGGACGATCCGGTCTGGGTGGCGGGCGACCGCCTGAACGGATCCGGCAACGATTGGGGCAAGTCGATCTACAAAGCGGACTTCTGGAAGCTCCGCGAGGTCGGCGCGCGCTACAACCTGCCGGCGTCCTTCGTTCAGCGGACGGGGGCCTCGCGGGCGTCCCTGGCCCTGTCCGCGCGCAACGTCTGGACGATCTGGCAGGCGGAGAAAGACATCTACGGTCTGGTGATCTCGGATCCGGAGTACGGGGACCCGACGACGCTCGGCGGGGCCGGCAACTTCTACTCTCAGCCGCCGTTGGCCAGTGTCAACGCGACGCTGCGGGTCACGTTCTGATCTCCGAACGCAGTTCTTCACGAATCCCGAATGTTTCGCGGGCCGGCGGTGCCGGAGGTATGAACTCCGCGCCCGCTGGTCCCCAGCTGCAGGAAATGGCGGCTGTCATCCTGAAGCGCGGTCGGTTTGTCATTCCGGGCCCGGTCGGCAGCTCGGGACGGTGAAGATATGGCAACTAGGCCAAAGACTAAGCGTGACTCTCTTATAAGAGGAGATCGGCCATAATGTATAAAGCGATCCAACGTTTGAGTTTTGGGAGAAGGGCAGGTCAAGCCTTGATCGTCGGCGCGTCGCTCGGTGTGCTCAATGCCTGCGACAGCCTGCTCGAGGCGGAGATTCCCCACCTGCTCACGGATGATGCGATCGAGACCGAAGCGTCGGCCGAGTCGCAGATCAACTCGGTCATTGCGCTGTTCGAATGCGGGTACACCGCGTTCGGGCTCCGTGCGCTCGGCCACGAGGACGCGATGGAGTCGATCGCGGGAGTGTTCAGCGGGAGCCACGTGTATTCGCCGGCTTCCGTCTCAGGGGCGTGTGACGCGAACTCGACGAGCGTGGCCTGGCTCGACCAGATCATGGGCGCCCGGGCGCTCATCTCGAACGATCCGGCCAAACTCGTTTCTACAGGGCAGGGTCTCGAAGGGGTGAACAGAGGTGTCTACGACCGGATCAACGACGAGTGGGCGCTTGGCCCGGCGGGAGAGCGGCTCTCGGCGATCGCCGCGATCTATATGGGGGCCAGCCTGGCGCACTTGGGCGAGTTCATGTGCGAGGCGGCCATTGACGGCAGCGATCTGTTGACGCCGACGGACCTGCTGAACCTGGCGGAAGACTGGATCACCAATCGCGCCCTCGGGCACATCGGCAGTTTTGGCGACTTCGTGATGCCTTTCGGGGTCGCGTCGAGCGCGGAGCAGATGGCCATCGCTATCCGGGCGCGGATCCGCTGGGCAAACCGCGATTACGCCGGAGCGGCGGTGGATGCGGCGACAGTTCTGGCCGCAGACCCCACCTTCACGGCTTGGGTCACGCGGGAAGCCGGGGAAACGCGCAGGAACAAGATCTACCACAACGCCACGGAGGTCGGGTTCTCTGGCGGCCTCGGCATCAACTCGTGGTGGAACCCCGCGATCCGACGGCCCAACCCAGTCACGGGTGCCTCCTGGCCAGACCCGATTCCGTTCACCGGCTACCTCTTCCTCGGCATCATGCCCGACGGTCGGACGCTCGAGGCGGGGAACGTGCCGGTCCGCTGGGCAGAGGAGCTCCGCGATGTCCGGTTGAACCCGATCCTGCTTGAGAATGACGCGGTCGCGGATACCCGGGTTCAGCACGTCTTCAAGTCGATTCAGGGCCCGGCGCCCCGTGAAGTGCCTAACCGGTACAGCGGGAACGATGATGACGTGCCGTACATGACGTGGGAGGAGTTACGATTGATTCAAGCGGACAACGAGCTGGCGCAAGGGAATCTGCAGGGTGCCATCGACCACGTTAACGCTCTTCGGACCGCTCACGGTCTTCCGACGATCGCCGATCCATACCTTTCGACGCTTATCGGCGATGCCGAGCAGGTACGCTACGTGCTGCTCGAAGAACGGCGGCGAGAGTTCTTCGCCGAGGGGGCGCGGTACTACTCGACCAAGATCCAGAACACCGATGTGCTCTGGTTCCCGAGAGCCGAGGGTCAGACGCCATTCCAGGGCTACAATCTGCAGGGCGGCGTCCGGACCCTGCTCCCCGACGAAGAGTACCAGCAGAACCCCTACTTCATCGACCGGGGCGGCCTGGATGCGCGGGGTACCGGCTGCGCCTCGCTGCCGGGCAGCCAGGCGCCGTTCATTCAATGACTCCTGGCTAGCCGCCCGGCACCTGGGCGCCCCACGCTTCACAGGGATCCACGAAAGCGGGCTCGGGAGAGACTCCCGGGCCCGTTACTACTCCTTCGCCGCCGAGTAGAGAGAGGGCATCCCCTGGTGACGTGGCGCGAGCTGTGGTTGATCCGTGCCGAGCTCGAGGGCGGCCAGACGGCGATCGACCTGGGTCAACGAGCTTCGCGACAACACCGCTCTGCCGCAATTCACTTACCTCAGCAACACGGATAAAGAGGGATCCGCCGAATGATCATCGAGGCACGGCGGCGTGAGCTGTTCGTGGAGGGTCGCTACTTCGCGACCAAGATCAGAACCGGACCTGCTCTGGTTCCCCCGTTTCTTCCGCAGGACGCCGTTCCAAGGATACCTTTTGGCGGGGCGGTTGGTCTTGCGATGCCGACCGACGAGTTCGATCAGAAGCTGAACATCAGCATCGATCAGCAACCGTGCGCTGCCGCGGGGGCGCCGATCTTCTAGATCACGCTCCGCCACCATGACTCGGGCCGGATCTGGGGCTAGCCTCGCGCTCGATCCCTCTATCACCCAGTGGGAATGACCTCACGCGAACACCGCCAAGTAAGGGGAAGAACTCTCTCTTTTGGCAACCGTCACAGCTGCGCGTCTTCGTGATTTCGTGCCTCCGCGTGATCCTACTCTCGGAATATGAAATGCGGGACCAGTCCGAGGGTGCGCCGAGAGCTCGGGCCGAACCCGGAGGATGAGCGTGAGCGACGAGACACGGCGGATCGGGGGTCACGAGATCGAGCTGTCGAACCTGGACAAGGTTTTCTTCCCCGATCCCGGTATCACGAAAGGAGATCTGATCGCCTACTACGATCAGGTGGCAGACCATCTCCTCCGCTACGCGGCGGGCCGGATCGTCACGATGCAACGCTACCCGGACGGGGTCGAGGGGAAGAGCTTCTACCAGAAGGAGGTGCCCGACTATTTCCCTCACTGGATCCGAACCGTCAAGGTCGAGAAGGAGAACGGTAGCCTGCGACAAGCGGTCCTGGAGGATCGAGCAACGTTGGTCTACCTCGCGAATCAGGGCTGCATCCCGCTCCACATCTGGCCAAGCCTGGCGGATCGGAGGATGCACCCCGACCGACTGATCTTCGACCTGGATCCATCGGATGACGACGTCACCGGCGTCCGCCTCGGCGCTCGCACGCTCCGTGACGTCCTCGAGGAGGTGGACCTGGTGCCGTTCCTGATGACCAGCGGCTCCAGGGGTTTCCATGTAGTGGTGCCACTGAATCAGGAATGGGACTTCGACCGGGTCCGAGACTTCGCATCGTTGATCGCCACCATCGCGGCCGAGCGCGAACCCGACCGGCTCACGGTCGAGACGCGGAAGAAGCGGCGCAAAGGCCGGGTCTTCATCGACGTGCTCAGAAACGCCTACGCGCAGCACAGCGTCGCTCCCTACGCCGTCCGCGCTCTGCCGGAGGCGCCGATAGCCACACCCCTCGAGTGGGACGAATTGGACGACGTCGAGCCCCGAACCTTCACGATCCAGACCCTTCCCGAACGGCTCGGCCGAAGGAAGGATCCCTGGGCCGGAATTGGACGCCATGCCAGATCACTCGAGGGGTCAATGGGTGCGGCACAGGAGGGCCGCGCTTGACCTGACGGGCGGAGGGCACCAACAGAGCCGTCATTCCGGCGCAGGAAGTCGTGTCAGAAGTTTGCGGCCCAAATGGGGATATGGATCCAGCTTCCTGGGAGCTCGGGCCTCTGGCCCGCATGGAGGACGCGTGCCGGGCGGGCGAGACGCCCGCGCTCCCAGGGGGATCTCGCGGAGTTTCTGCACTCCTTCGCCAGCTCCTGGGGCAATGCCGCCGAGCATGGACGTTTGTCATTCCCCGCGAAGGCGGGAATCCAGGAACTGGCAGGCGAGTGAGCGACTGGATCCCCGCCTTCGCGCAACACCGTTTACTGAGTGGGGATCACAGGTATAATGAGGCATCACCCTGCAATCCAGGAGCGTGTGATGCCTCGGACGAAGATGGTTCGGCCAGATCAGGGAGTGCGGTTGACGGATCTGATCACGTTGGGCGCGCGCTGGTCAAGAACATTCCGATGGAGGCGGTACGCCGGAGTCTTGAGGTGACCGGTCGGCAGAGCCAGCGTGTACGGGATCTTCCGGCGCAGCTGATGATGTACTACGTGATCGCGCTGGGGCTTTTCCGCTCGGAGGAGATGCGCGAGGTGCTGCGCCTGTTGCTCGAGGGTGGACGCGCGATGCTCGGCTGGGCGCAGATCAAACCCGCGGGCCGGCCGGCGATCACGCGAGCCCGCCAACGGCTTGGCCTGGATCCGCTGCGGCATCTGTATGCGCAGGTCGTCGGGCCGATCGCGACCGATCAAACGCAGGGCGCCTGGTACCGGAAGTGGCGGACGGTGGCGCTGGACGGGACTACGCTGGAGGTGGCCGATAGCGACGAGAACGAGAAGGCTTTCGGCAGACCCTACGCCCAGCGTGGACAGAGTGCGAACCCTCGGGTCCGCGTCGTCGGTCTGGTCGAAACGGGGACGCACGTGCTCTTCGCCGCAGAGATCGCGGAGTACTACACATCGGAGAAGGCGCTCGCCCAGAAGGTGATCGATCACCTCAGGCCCGGCATGCTGTGCCTGGCGGACCGATTGTGTCCCGGGTATGCCCTCTGGAAGCAGACGCAGGCCACGGGTGCGGATCTGGTCTGGCGCATTCAGGAAAAGGTGCGTCTCGAGGTGGTGGACCCTCTGGCGGACGGCTCCCACCTCTGTCGGATGTATCTGAAGTGGGACGGGAAGCGTCCGGTGGGTGAGCCCGTTCTCGTGCGGTCGATCGACTATGAGCTCGAGGGGAGTGCGCAGCGATATCGCCTGGTGACCACCATCCTGGACCCCGAGGAGGCTCCGGCGCAGGAACTGGCCGAGCTCTATTGGGAGCGTTGGGAGTTCGAAACCGCATTGGATGAATTCAAGACGCACCTGCGCGGCGCCCGAACCCCACTGAGGAGCCAGCGCCCGGAGCTGGTTCGTCAGGAGGTCTACGGGCTTCTGCTCGCGCACTTCGCGCTTCGCTGCGTCATGCATGAGGCTGCGCTGCGAGGAGGACGAGATCCCGATCGAATTTCATTCCTTCACACCGTGCGGGTGATCAAGAGAAGCCTGCCGCGATTTGCGGCCCTTCCCCCCTCGGGGGTGGATGCGCCTGTATCCGACGATCCTCGATGAAATCCTCCAGGAGGATCCAGGTCCACGCCGTCCACGGACGGTGCGCCGCGGGGTGCGTCGTAAACAGAGCAAGTATCCGGTCCGCCGCCGCTCCGAGCGCTCCCGCACCGTTCCCGTCCACTGTGTTCATGTTAAGTAAACGGTATTGCGCTTTCGCGAGAATGACGACAAGGGGCGAGGATGACAGTTAGCCGGACTTTCGGGCCTGTCAGCCTTCGCTGTCGGGGGAGGAGGGTGGCTCAACGGGAAGGTCGGCGCTCTCGATGGTTCTTCGCGTGCCCGGGTCCATCCCCTCGCCGACACGCACATCGGAATTCAGCGCCTCTCGCGTCGGGCGACGCTTCAGGTGAGGATCCTGGTTGTCGAGCTCGTCTTCCTCGAACCGCGTAGGCGCCAGGTCGCCCGAGCCGGGACGCTCGCTCTGGCGGGGATTCCTGTAGGCGAGATCTTCATCCTCGAACTGGTCGCGATCGGCGGCAGCCAGGGCATCCCCGCGGCGGGCCTGCGAGTCGTCCGGACGATCCGGATCGGTCTCGGAGCTTTGACGACGACGTCCCATCCCACCGGTCCGCCCCTCCTGATGCTGGAAGGTGGAATCGAGATCCTCCCTCGACAGCTTCTGCCTCCATCCCCCGCGCCGAGTCTGCTCCTCGATCTCGAGCCGATTCACGACCGTGCGCACAGCTTCCGTCATGTTCGCGAGGGACACCGCCTGTTCCGCCTCGCTCTCCGACCAGACCGTGCCGGAGAGCTCGACGATTCCATAGCTGATCGCGCCGATGTCGATGGCTCGCTCACCGAGCACCTCGTCCTGCAGGAATGCACGGAGGACCGCATCCTCGAGCTGGTCGAGGATCTCTTGATCCTCCGCGAGGCGGCGGAGACGTCCGGGTCTAAGGCGACGCGCAACCGTCTTCGCACGGTCCCGGAACTCGGCCCCGATCGCCGACGGCTGGCCCCTTCGTCGAGAGAGCAGGATGCCCAGGGCGAGGCCACCCAACGTGCCGATGACGAAGGCGGTCAGATGGCGCCCGAAGCGTCCCTCATCCGGATCTCGAAACACCCTCATCTGGCACTCGTCGAACGGGTGACGAAGTCCTGTTGCGAAAGGGTTTCAGGGTGCAATTCACGTTCCATGGACAGGGCTTGGGTGATGCCGGAAGGCGAACGTCATCATCCCCCAAAGTTCTTCCGTCCCTACATTGCCTCTGTCTCCGCAATTCTTCCGTCATCCCGCAATTCTTTCGATCCAGCGGCTGGATTCCCGCCTTCGCGGGAATGACGACTTGTCCTCTCACGTCTCTTCTGTCTCCGCGGCTCCGCGTGAGGCCCGTAGCGGTTCAGCTTGGGTCGTCGTTCTGACGGCTCTGGTCCTGGTTTTCGCGAATCGCTTCGATCCGCTCCTCCGAGGTATCGTCCCGGTCGCGCTGAGCCTCCTGGTTCTGGATCTCCTCACGCATCCGGAGGCGTTCGCGCTCTTCTTCGAGGGACTGGTTGTCTCCGGTCGCCGCGGGAAGCGGGATGAGGGCCCGGGGAATGGTCACGTCTCCCAGGTGCAGGCCTTCGGGGGATAGGCCCCAGCGCTTCCCGGATTCGTCGGTGTAGACCCAGTCCGAGGTTCGCCGGTTGCGGGCAGCGGCAACACCCATGCTGTCGTTGACGGCATCGAGGCGCGCTTGCAGGTGCTCCATGTAGCGCTCGTGTTGAGTCTTACGGAGCTCGGGGAAGCGGTCGGGTTCGATGTAGAGCCGGGCATCCCGGTATCCGGGCGTCAGAACATCGGAGACCGAACCACGCCCCGACGGCGGAGTCTCGGGCGGCGGAGCCTGGCCGCCACCGGCCGAGGGGGTGGGAGGTACCTGCGTCTGTGGTGGAGGCGTCCGGGTGACCGGGGGCGCCTCCTCGGTCTGCTCCACCGGCGGGTTCTCCGGCGCGTTCTCGGATGGAATCGGAATGACCATCTCGAGCCCAAAAGCCTGCTGCGACTCCGAGACAGCCGGAACAACGCTCCCTGCCGGAACATCGAAGCGGATTACGAAGGGAGAGATCAGCAGCAGCAGGAGATGGATGAGGACTGAAGCACCGAGGGACCACCCGAGCACCCGCCGGAACGACGGCGGTGCACGCTCAGGCCTTCGGGGGGGAGCCGGCGGCTGAGGCGTGGACTTGTGTACGCGGGGCGGCGCAGCACGAGGCGGCGAGGCGAGGCCCGATGTGCTCATATCCATGTGGTACTCGGTCCTGCATAGCGTGTTCCGACGCAAACATGTGGAACCAAAGGGCTGTCGGCATGCCCTTTCCCGTTCCCGTACACGTTCCCGAGACCTTGATCACGAACCTTCGACCCGTCTAGCGGCCTAAAGGGCTCGACCTATCCGTTCGATGGCTTCCGCTAGGCGTTCTTCGGGGACAGTCAACGCGATCCTGTAGAACCCCTCACCACCGCGACCAAGAGCCGCGCCGGGGA
Organism: Gemmatimonas sp.; assembly: GCA_009380025.1. Lineage (GTDB taxonomy): Bacteria > Gemmatimonadota > Gemmatimonadetes > Longimicrobiales > Longimicrobiaceae > WHSP01. The sequence continues at coordinate 11,389 of WHSP01000064.1, forward strand.
GCACCGCAACTCCCTGCTCGAGGAGGAGCCTACGAGCGAAGGGCTCGGACGCCGTTCCCTCGGGGAGCGGCACCCAGAGGTACATGGTCGCGCTGGGAGGCGATAGCCCTACGCCGACCCTTCGAAACGCGTCCACGGCCGCATCCCGGCGGGCCTCGAAGACGGCCAGGTTCTGCGGCAGCCAGCTCCCCTGGGTTCGCAGGGCCGCGAGGGCCGCGTGCTGGACCGTGAACGGAACGCCGGTATCGCTGAATGTCTTCACTCGGGTCAGGGCGGCAATGGCCGAGGCGGCACCGACCGCCCACCCCACCCGCCAGCCCGTCATGTTGTAGGTCTTCGAGAGGGAATGGAACTCGACCGCGACGTCGCGGGCACCCTCGATCTCGAGGATCGAAGGCGGGCGGAACCCGCCATAGGCGACCTCCGAGTAGGCATTGTCGTAGGCGATCAGGATGTCGTGCCGGTGACAGAAGTCGACGGCCTTCTGAAGGTGCTCGCGAGGGGCCGTCGCTGTGGTCGGATTGTTCGGATAATTGAGGTAGAGCAGCTTGGCCCGGGCGACGACATCGCGCGGCAAATCGTCGAGCGGAATCAGGAAGTCGTTCTCGGGTCGGAGGGCAACGAGGTACGGCTCGCCGCCGCTGAAGAGCGCGCCGCCGAGGTATACTTGATAACCCGGATCCGGGATTATGGCGATGTCGCCGGGGTCAAGGTAGGCCAGCGGAAGGTGGAACAATCCCTCTTTCGAGCCGACAACCGGAACGAGCTCCTCGAACGGATCGACCTGCACTCCGAAGCGGCGGACCATCCAGTCGGCGATCTCTTCCCGGAACGCCACGAGACCGAGCTGAAAGGAGTATCGCGAGTTGGCAGGATCCGCAGCGGCGGTGGTCAGTGCGGCAACGGCCGCCGGAGGGGGTGGTAGGTCGGCGTCACCGACTCCCAGATCGATCAGGTCAACTCCGTCGGCCCGCAGCTGCCGCTTCAACGCCGGTACGTCGCCCAGCGGGTAGGCCGGGAGGGCACCGAAGCGGGCGGAGACGCGAGGCATGGCCGCTTCGACTGCTCAGGCTGGACCGGTGCCCGCAGCGCCCGATCTCCTCGCTTCGCCAGCCACGGCCAGGCGCATCGCGAGCACGGAACCGCCGAGGGTGATCGCCGCGTCGGCCAGGTTGAAGACGAACGGGAAGAAGGCGAGGAGGACGAAGTCGGTCACACCGCCGTTCAGGAGACGATCGCCGAGATTCCCGACCGCACCAGCGATGATCGCGGCTCCGGCGATGCGCGTCACCCGGTCGGGCGTCGAGCCGACGATCCTGCCGAACAGCAGGATGCCGACGACACCGACGCCCGATAGGAATGGAACACGCCACGCCTGTGGCAGGTCGGCAAATAGGCTGAACGCCACCCCGGTATTCTGTCGATGAACGAAATAGAGCCAGCCGTCGATCAGCGCCCAGGTCTCATTGATCGCCAGAGAGTTCGTGATCCAGAGCTTGGTCAGCCAATCGGCTGCGACCAGTGCAACGATGAGGACAGCCAGCCCGCGGTTCGCTATCATTCAGTTCACACGACTGGGTTGCTCAGCTTTCCGACTCCGGGAATCTCCACTTCAACGACGTCCCCCGACTTCAACGCGCCGACGCCGGAGGGTGTTCCCGTGGCGATCACGTCCCCGGGTTCCAGTGTCATCACCGAGGTGATGTACTCGATCAGCGTGGGGATCGAGAACGCCATGTCCTTGGCGCGGCCGTGCTGCCTCACCTCTCCGTTCAGGCGGCAGATCACCTCGAGCCTCGCGGGATCGAGGCCCTCAGCGGCGACCATTTCGCCCATGGGGCAAAAGGTGTCGAAGCCCTTGGCGCGGGTCCATTGATCGTCCGAGCGCTGCAGGTCGCGCGCGGTGACGTCGTTCAGGGGAGCGTATCCTCCGATGTATCGTACACTTTCCGCGGCGCTTACGTTGCGGGCTCGGGCACCGATCACGACGGCGATCTCACCTTCATACTCCACTCGGGAGGATTGCGCCGGAAGCACGACCGGTTCTCCACCCGCGATCAGCGACGACGGCGGCTTCAGGAAGATGAGCGGTTCCTCGGGCACCGTGTTACCGAGCTCGCGGGCGTGCTCCAGATAGTTACGGCCGACGCAGACGATCTTGGATGGACGGTCCATTGAATAGAGAATGGTGAATAGGAGAATGGTGAAAATGACAATTAGTGAACAGAGAATAGTGAGTAGTGAAAGCGAAAAGTGAATGTCTGCCGACGAACTGGCACGCTCTCGGAGGAATTCACCATTCACCATTCACCCTTGACCGTAGAAGCGAGTCAGCTCATCGAGACAGTCCGCCCAGGGGTCGACGATGACCCGGGCCGGAGGAAGAGAGTCGAGAAGATAGCTCCCGTAGCTCTTCGTGACGATCCTTCCGTCGAGGATGACGACACCACCTCGGTCGCTACGCGAGCGGATCAAGCGCCCGAATCCCTGTTTCAGGCGGATCGCGGCGTGTGGCAGCATGTACGAGGTGAAGGCATTGCCGCCCCGCGCCTCGATCGCCTCGATCCGTGCAGCGGTCACCGGTTCGCTCGGGACCTTGAACGGCAGCTTCGGGATGACGATCCCACGAAGCGGGTGGCCGGGGACATCGACACCCTCCCAGAATGAGTCGGTTCCCAGCAGAATCCCTCGACCCGACTCGATGAACCCCTCGATGAGCTTTGCCCGTGGCCCCTCACCCTGCACGAACAGTGGCCACCGGGCGCTCTTCGTGCTGCCGCGGAGGCTCGCGGCCATTCGCCTTAGCGATCGATACGAGGTGAACAGGACGAAGAGCCCGCCGTCCGTGACGTTCGCCAGTTCCTCGACGACGCTGGCCGCCGCCTCGGCGTGCCGCCCATCGTCGTCCCTCGTGGGTAGTGGCAGATCGTTGGGAACCGCGATGAGCGCCTGGCGGGAAAAGTCGAAGGGTGACGGATGGATCGCCTCGTCGACTGCCAATTCGTCCCCGAGCCCGAGGCGGCCGCGAACGAAGGAGAAGCCTTCACGCGTCGCGAGAGTCGCGGACGTCAGCGCGACGGTCGGAATCCGCTCCCAGAGGACCTCGTGCAGCACCTCCCCCAGGTCGAGCGGTGCGGCCGCAACGATGACGTTGCCCTCCCGGACTTCTCCTCCGGTGGTGGTTGGTGGCGGAGCCCGGTATTCGAGCCACCGAACGAGAGGGTCATCGCGGTGCCCCCGGCCCAGCGCGCTGCGGAAGGCCTGCGCCGCCGTCTCGAGGCGATTCCCGATTCCGCGGACCTCCAGAAGCTGCTCCTCGAAGGCCTTCGCCGCCGACTCGTCGATCGAAATCTTCTCGCGGAGGGCCTGCAGGCCGCGGACTAGGGTGTCCAGATGCGCGAGGGTGGCGGCCAGGTCCTCTTCGACGCCAGCTGTCCAGGCCTCGCTGCCGACGAACGAATCGTCGATACGGATCATCCCGCCCGCCTCTGCTCGGGCCAGGGTCTCCAGGTGCCGAAAGACCGTGAAGCCCCGTTTCCACGCTCCCTCGAGCTCGGGACGGAGGCGCTCCTGAATGAGATCGAGACACGAGCGGACGAGAAGGTCTTCGGCGCGGCTCGCCAGTGATTTCTCGAGCGCGGGAAGCACGCCCTTCCCGCCGGTTTCGATGCGTCGCAGAAGCCGGCCGAGCCCTCGCCTCGAGACGCTTGCACCCAGATGTCTTGTCGCGGTGTCCTCGAGATTGTGCGCCTCGTCGAGGATGAGCCGGCTGTAGTGCGGAAGCACCGCCGGCGCGTCATAATTCCCAGCGGCCTGTCGGACCGCCAGATCCGCGAACAACAAGTGATGGTTGACGACCAGGATGTCGGCGGTGGCGGCATCTCGGCGCGACCGTTGGTAGAAACACTGCTCAAAATGGGGGCAGCGTGCGCGAAGACACACGTCAGCCTCGGAGGCGACCTCGTCCCAGACCTCGGGAGCGGGACGAAACGGTAGATCGGAGAGCGAGCCGTCATCGGTCGTTTCGATCCACTCCACGATGGTTCCTAGCTCGGCTGCCCGCCCATCGTCGAACAGCGAGGCAGCGCTCGATGCAGCAAGCTTCGCTCGCCGGATCGAAACATAGTTGTTCCGTCCCTTCACCAGCGCGTATCGAAACGGGACTCCCAGAGCCCTGCGGAGAAAGGGGAGGTCCTTGCGTACGAGCTGCTCCTGGAGGTTGATGGTGTTTGTCGAGATGACCGTTCGCTCGCCGTTGATAGCCGCCCAACGCACCGCCGGCAGGAGGTATGCGACGGACTTCCCGATACCGGTACCCGCCTCGACGAGGGCGATGCCCTCGCGATGGTAAAGGCGCGCGATCCGGCGAGCCATGTCGCGCTGGTCGGGCCGGTCCTCGTATGCAGAGTGTGCGCGAGAGAGGACGCCACCGGGCGCCAGGTCAACGTCCAGGGCGTCCAGGTCGATGGGCTCCAGGCGGCGCTGTTCGGGTGGCGCGACGACGACATAGAGGCGGCTCGCCTCGTTGTCCGTGATCGCGAAGCCCAGCCCCTCCGACCAGAGCCTCTCGGCTACCGCGAGATCGGCGTGTGAAGGGGCGAGTTGGCTCGACGGGTGATTGTGAAGGAGAATATCGCCTGGATGGAAGGAGCGAACCGCGGCGAGAACGGCCGAGCTGTTCCCTCGAGCGACGACTCGCGGCTCCCGGAGCTCGCCGTCATTCGAGACTTCGAGGACGAAGGAGACCTCGTTGCCATCGGCACGCCCGATCTCGGCGCGAACCCGCGAGGCCGCCTCGGGCGCCAGGTGCAGCTCGCGGTCCGGTGTCATCACCCGATCTGGTCGGCGGGATCCGATTCGGCGAGTGCGGTCCGCAGCTCAGTCTCGGCTCCGCTATCGATCCAACCGATCTCGACGAACCCGACGCGCACCGGCTCGTCCGGATCCTCGGGGCAAACGAAGCGGGCGGCGTAGATCCCCAACTCGGCGGGCGCCGGGTGACCGTACTGCACCTCGACGAGCCAGCCCCGACCACGCTCGTCCTGGAAGATCGCTTTGTCGCGCGCCATACTGTGGCCGTTCGGAAAGAGAGTTGCGAGAGACGTTGCCCCGGAGTCTCCGGTGGTCAACCGGCGCAGGACAACCAGTACTCATCCAACGTAGTCCGTGGACGTCCCGGGTCCAGGGTTCGGGCGCCCGGCGAGCACGCCGCGAGGCACCTCGGCGGCCAGCGACAACTTCGAGAGGGGGAACGATGGGCGGATTACGAATCGGCAAATGGTTCGGCCTCGAGATCCGCATCGACTACTCGTGGATCATCATCTTCACCCTCGTCCTCTGGACCTTCACAGCGGGGGTCTTCCCGACACGAGTGCCTGGCCTGAACGGCGCGACGTATCTCGCGATGGGGTTCAGCGGAACCCTGCTCTTCTTTCTCTCCGTTCTCCTCCACGAGATCTCGCACTCGTTGGTCGCGGAATCGAAGGGGATTCCGGTCGATGGGATCACGTTGTTCGTCTTCGGTGGCATCGCCCACACACGGACCGAGTTCGAGGAGCCCGGAGACGAGTTCCTCATCGCCGCGGCCGGTCCTGTGGCGAGCTTCGCGATCGCGGGGTTGTTTGGCCTCCTGAGCTGGGCCGGTCCCCGTATCGGCGCCGCTCCCGCCGTTACCGCCGTCGCCGCCTACCTGGCCCTTCTCAACCTGATCCTCGCCGTCTTCAACCTGCTTCCGGGATTTCCGCTCGACGGCGGACGCCTCTTCCGGGCAGCCATCTGGAAGGCGACAGGCGACCTCACGCGCGCAACACGTGTCGCTTCGATCGGCGGCCGGGTCCTCGCCTACGCTCTCATGGGGCTCGGTCTCCTCCAGATCTTCGCCGGCGGCCTGATCGGTGGGATTTGGATGATCTTCATTGGCTGGTTCGTTCGGAACGCGGCCGAGTCGAGCTACCTTCAGCAGGTACTCCGGAGTAGCCTCGCCGACGTGACGGTCGAGGACGTGATGACAACGGACATCCAGACCGTTCCCGCGGACCTGACGCTGCTGGAATTCGTCGACGCGTATGTCTTCCGCGGGCGTTACGAGAGTTATCCCGTTGTCGACGAGGAGCGGCCTGCCGGCGTACTCACCTTCCGACAGGTGAAGGGGATTCCACAAGAGGAATGGTCGCGACGAACGGTGGCGGATACCATGACGCCACTCGAGCCCGACGGCATCGTCGCGCCGTCCACCAGGATGATCGAAGCGATGGAAAAGATTCAGGGGTCCAAGGCGGGCCGGCTTCTGGTGGAGGAGGAGGGGCGGCTCGTCGGCATCGTTACCGCCGGCGATCTGTCACGTTGGATCCGGCGCGCCCAACTGCTCGGCAGCCGCTCCTGACCGCCCGTCCGCTTCCCCTGCGAGCCGCTGGACCAAGTCGTATGCGTCGTTTCGGCTGATCTTCAGGCTCTCCCGAAGCTGCTTTGCCACCGCGCTCGGAGCGACGTTCTGAGCGAGGAGCGCCTCGGCCATCACCCGAGGCGCCGGATCCTCGGGATCTGCCCGCGTTTCGACCCCTCCTTCCACCACTACGACGATCTCACCACGAACTTCGCGCTCCCGGAATGCCTCGGCCGCCTCCTGGAGCGTCAGCCGGACAATCTCCTCATGCATCTTGGTCAGCTCCCTCGCTACGGCAACCCGACGATCCGCTCCCGCGGCACGGGCGAGGTCACCGAGCAGGGCTCCGAGTCGCTGCGGCGATTCGTAGATCACGGCCGTGTGCCGAGACGTGGCGATCTCGCCGAGGACTTCCTCGCGCGGACCTCCCTTCCGGGGCAGGAACCCATAGAACGTGAACCTGTCCGCACCTATTCCCGAGGCGACGAGCGCCGCCAGCAGCGCGGACGGACCAGGCACCGGAACCACGTCGTAGCCCGCCTCGAGCGCGCTCCGGACGACCCGGGCCCCGGGATCCGAAAGCAGAGGGGTGCCCGCATCGGACACCATCGCGACCCGCTTGCCCTCGCCGAGTAGCTCCACAACCAGCTCCGCTCGCGCCGCCTCGTTATGCTCATGCGCCGAGATCAATCTGGCCTCGATCCCATAGTGACGCAGCAGAACTCCGGTACGGCGGGTGTCCTCCGCGAAGACGACGTCCGCTCCGCGAATCACGTCGACTGCGCGGCGGGTCATGTCGCTGAGGTTGCCGATGGGGGTGCTGACGAGAAAGAGGGCCGGAGATGCCATACGTCGAGGTTACGGGTTAGAACCGTCGGAGTTGTGGTTGCCTTGCAATAACTGCGGTCGAGGCAACGCGAAATGCCCCGAGCGATGTCGGGGCATCCACCTTACGGCAAGAGTTTGGCACCGATGACCGGCAACTGACAACCGGTACGTCTTGTCACAATTACAGTGTACCGGTCACCGGCAACCTCCTACAAATGCTCCTGGATCTTCCTCTCCAACGCAGGCTTCGGTACAGCTCCGATCACGGTATCGACCAGCTTCCCGTCCTTGAAGAAGAGGATACTCGGAATCGAGCGAACATTGAATCGGGTCGTCGTCTGCTGATTGCTGTCGACGTCGAGCTTGCCGACCCGAACCTGGCCACTGTACTGGCCAGCGAGCTGTTCGACGATGGGTGCGACCATCCGGCAGGGTCCGCACCAGGCGGCCCAGAAATCAACCATCGCGAGACCGTCGGAACCTTCGATCTCGGTCGCAAAGTTGTCGTCCGTCACAGTGACCAATGCACCATTCTCCGTCATCATACTCTCCTCTTGTTCGGGGTTCGTGGCCGGGTCCCGAGCGGACCGCTATACTCGGGAGCGGCACCGAACCTACCATCCTTCGAATCGCGCCTCGCATGAGCGAACGGACGCTGGACCACGTGGGTATTGCCGTCCCCTCGCTGGACGAGGCCATCGCAACGTGGGCCGCCCTCACCGAGGGGCCAGCCGCCGGTCGCGAAACGGTACTGGACCAGGGAGTCGAGGTCGTCTTCGTGGGGAGCGGCCACGGTCGCGTGGAGCTCCTCGCACCTACGCGGGCCGATTCCCCGATCGCCCGCTTCCTCGATCGCCGTGGTCCGGGCTTACACCATCTCTGTTACCGTGTGCCCGATCTCCGTTCGGCCCTGGCGGCGCACGCCAGCGCCGGATTCGAGCTCATCGACCTGGAGCCGAGGCGCGGCACCCACGATCACCTGGTCGCCTTCCTCCACCCTCGAACCAGCGGAGGCGTTCTCGTCGAATTGCTCGAGAAACGAGATCGGACAGTATCTGCAATCTAAAGTAATACACCCGGGGGTTCCCCGCGGTGCATTTCCCGACCCATTCAGCGGTCGGTAATCGCCTCCACCGCCACGCTCTCGACGAACCAGCGCCCATCGCCGCCGCTGACCGCCGTGAACGGCACTTCCAATGTCCGCCCACCTTGGGTCAGCGACACGTGGAACACCGCCGCGTTCCCCCTCTGTCGCGGTTGCGGCGCACCCTGCCCGATCGTGTAGCTCTCGCTTACGACCAGGCCCGCGAGCGCGTACATCCGCCGCTCGACTTCGGCAGCCGGATACGACTCCAGGCTGGGCCCCTCAGCGGTTCCGAAGACCCACCCCATGCCCAGGTAGTCACCCTCCGCCGCCAAGTGCAGAAAGCGCTCCACGGCTGCGGAAGCAGCGGGCGCCCCCGTCGGGCCGGGCGGCGGTCGTAGCCCGCCCGCACAACCGGCCAGGATGAGCAGGAATCCAACGGCGGCACTGACCGCCTCTCGGCGCGCTGACGCTAGGTACTTTAGGCCAGAAGTCCGCCGATGTACTCCAGGCCGAACCGAGGGGTCGTCACTTCTGCCATCGTGTTGTAAGCTGCCGGGTCGGGGTGTGTCAACCGACGGCCGAAGCCTCTTTGGGAACGCAAATCTACCCGCCACTCGCGACAACCTCTGTAGCCTTGCGGAACTCGAGACCGCCGGCCCCGGGCGACGTATCGACCAGAATCGTGTCACCTTCGTCGAATTCTCCTTCCAGAACGTGGACTGCGAGCGGGTTCTGAACGAGGCGCTGGATCGCTCGCTTCAGGGGCCTCGCGCCGTAGGCCGGGTCGTATCCTTCGTCGGCGATGCGTCGCTTCGCTGGCTCAGTCACCTCGAGTGTGAGCTTGCGCTCATCCAGCATCTTCTGAAGACGAGCGAGCTGAAGTTCTACGATAACCTCGAGATCCTCCGTCGAAAGCGGGCGGAAGATGATGACATCGTCCACCCGGTTGAGGAACTCGGGCCGGAAGGTCCGCCGCAGCTCCTGCGTCACGGCCGCCTCGACCTGCGCACGCACGTCAGGATCCCGCATCCGGCCGGACTGCTCGAGAATCAGCGGGCTGCCGAGGTTCGATGTCATGATGATGACGACGTTCCGGAAGTTGACGACCCGTCCCTGTGAGTCTGTCAGCCGCCCGTCGTCGAGGATCTGGAGAAGGATGTTGAAGACGTCGGGATGCGCCTTCTCGATTTCGTCGAAGAGAACCACCGAGTAGGGTCGACGGCGCACGGCTTCCGTCAGTTGCCCTCCCTCCTCGTAGCCGACGTACCCAGGCGGAGCCCCGATCAGGCGAGCGACGGCGTGTCTCTCCATGTACTCGGACATGTCGATGCGGACCATCGCCTCCTCATCGTCGAAGAGGAATTCGGCCAGGGCCCGGGCGGTCTCGGTCTTCCCAACGCCGGTAGGGCCGAGGAAGATGAACGAGCCGATCGGCCGGTTCGGATCCTGGAGTCCGGCGCGAGAGCGACGCACAGCGTCGGCCACCGCCTTGGTCGCCTCCGGCTGTCCGATCACCCTCTCGTTGAGGTGTTCGTCCAGGTGCGCGAGGCGCTGCCGATCCGACTGGAGCATTCTCGAAACCGGGATTCCCGTCCACTGGGCCACGACCTCCGCGATGTCGTCGGCTTCCACCTCCTCTTTCAGGTACTGCGACTCGCTCTGTAGCTCGGCGAGCCGCTCCTCGGCGGCCTCGATCTCCCTCTGGAGCTGAGGAACTTCGCCGTACTGGATCTCTGCCGCCCGCGTCAAATCCGCCGTTCGGGTCACCCGCTCCATCTCGAGCTTCAGCTCGTCAAGCCGCTCCTTCCTCGCCCGAAGCGTTCCGATCGCGTCCTTCTCCGATTGCCACTGCGCCTTCATCCCCGTGCTTCGCTCACGCAGCTCCGCAATCTCGGCCTCGACGCCCTCCAGCCGCTCCCGCGACTTCGGGTCCGTCTCCTTCTGCAACGCCTGCCGCTCGATCTCGAGCTGCATCACCCGCCTCTCGATCTCGTCAATCTCTTGGGGTAGGGAGTCGATTTCAATGCGAAGACGTGACGCCGCTTCATCGATCAGGTCGATCGCCTTGTCTGGTAGGAAGCGGTCACCGATATACCGGTCCGAGAGGGTCGCCGCCGCGACGATTGCCGGGTCCGTGATTCGCACGCCGTGATGGACCTCGTAGCGCTCCTTCAACCCACGCAGGATCGCGATGGTATCCTCGGCGCTCGGCTCCCCCACGAAGACCGGCTGGAAGCGCCTCTCCAGCGCAGCATCCTTCTCGATGTACTGGCGATACTCGTCGAGCGTCGTCGCCCCGACGACGCGGAGATCGCCCCGCGCGAGCGCCGGCTTCAACATGTTCCCCGCGTCCGGCGAGCCTTCCGTCCTCCCCGCTCCGACGATCGTGTGGAGCTCGTCGATGAAGACGATGAATCTCCCTTCGGATTCGGTGATCTCCTTCAGCACGGCCTTGAGCCGCTCCTCGAACTCCCCCCGATACTTCGCGCCGGCCAACATCGCGCTAATGTCGAGCGAGGTCACCAACTTGTCCCTCAGTCCCTCGGGGACGTCGCCATTCACGATTCGTTGCGCCAGCCCCTCGACGATCGCGGTCTTCCCCACCCCCGGCTCACCGATCAGTACGGGGTTGTTCTTCGTCCGACGCGAGAGCACCTGCACCACTCTTCGGATCTCCTCGTCCCTCCCGATCACCGGGTCTAGTTTGCCGGCACGCGCCCGCTCTGTCAGATCAGTCGAAAACCGCTGCAACGACTGATACTTCTCCTCGGGCGTCTGGTCGGTTACGCGGTGCGGCCCGCGAACCTGCTGGAGCGCCTGCAGCAACGTGTCCCGCGATGCCCCCTGCGCCGTGAGAAGTTCTTGCGTCGTCGAGCCTTTCTTTCCTGCTAGTGACAATAGGAGGTGCTCGGTAGAGACGTACTCGTCCTTCAGCTCCCGAGCTTCCTTCTCCGCTCCATCCAGAATATCGGTCAACTCGCGCGACATTGTCGGCTGCGTCCCCCCGTACTGCTTCGGCAACCGCTCCAGGGCCGCACCTAGCTCATCTCTCAGTCGCGTAACCGATGCACCGACCTTCTGAAGCATCGGCACCACGATCCCCT
>WHSP01000065.1:0-17716 GCA_009380025.1 Gemmatimonas sp.
CTGCGACTGGATCGACATGCGCACGGCGAAGCACTGGCAGCCCAGGGAATCAGCACCGTAACACGCGAACGGCACCTCACCGCTATTACCTTTCATGAGGCGTCGATTAGCGATTTCATCATGTGCGGCGCCGCGGCTCATCGCCTCCGGGGTGGGATAACTTCTGGGATAGGTTCGCCCGCCAACCTCCGGCATTTCGCCCCCTGAAGTCCGGCAGGCTCTTCCGGAACATCGAGGAATCACAACAATTTGCCGGACTTCAACCCTATGCCCGGGTGCATGGGGTTCAGGGGGTCGCCGGTTCAAATCCGGCCGTCCCGACTGCATGGAAGGTGAGGGCCCTGCAACGGTTTCCGTTGCGGGGCCTTACTGCTTTCCGCAAGCACCTGCTATGGTTTGTGCTATGGTTTCCCGCAGCTTGCCGTGGAACACGTGCAGATCGGCCACGCCCGTTGGATGCGAATGCCATTTGGCCTCCAACCGGTAGGTCTCATCGCCCAGCAAGAAGCTTCCGTCGATCTGCTCGCCAACATTGCGGAAAGGCTCGCGCGCTATCAGTCCGGCCATATCGAAGGATCTTTTGAGGAACGCCTCAAAGGCGTAGCCTCGCTCGTGCGGCTGAAGCGACGCAATCGCGATCAGTTCTTCACGCAGTTCGGCAAGCAATCGCCAATCGGACGCTGGCCGGGGCGGCTCTCCACTGGAGTCCGCTTGGCCAGACAGCTTCGCTACAAGGGAAAGATATCGACCTTCCGCGTTCGGCACGGAGTCGGCTGGCCGGTTTGGCTCAAGATATGGGCGCGATGCTCCCAGAGCGCTTGCAAGGTTCGGAGGGCCGTGGCGTCATCGACCTTCTGGAGAAAGCAGCGCAGACGCTTGCCTTTGGAGCCTCCACGCTCGGCATAGATCGGATCATCAAATATCGATGTCGAGTTCCGTCGCGAAGAACTCAGCAAAGCTCGGATCGGAAAATCCAGCACGTAGCCGCGCCCGCGGACGAAATCAACGAGGTCGTCTTTACGAGCTTGAGATAGAGTGATCGGATCGAACTAATGGCGAGGTCCCTTGCTCGATGCAGCCGGTGTATCGGCCCCGTTTCGCGTTTGCGTGGCCTCCTCCTTGACCATGGTCATTCCGCAGCTCTCAGCGGATTGACCATCTCGATGCCCGCGAAGTCCTTTTCATTGTCGGTTACGACGACGCAGTCGTTGGCCTCGGCGACCGCAGCGATAATCGTGTCTAGCGCGCTCCGTGGTCGGCCGGCGGCTGCGCCTTCGGCCATTAGCCTCCCCCAAGCGAGACCTGCCTTCTCGTCGAAGGCGAGGACACGGCCAGCGAAAAGGGCCGATGGCCCTTCCGGGCCAGCAAACCACGTTTCGAGTTGATCGCGTTTGCGACCCGCTGGCTTCTCCAACACGCCGCGCCAGATTTCCGCGATGGTGAGTGAGGTAACGAAGAGGTTCTCGTCGACTTGTTCGGCCATCCACCCGAGCAGCGATTCCGAGGGGACCGGCTTCGTGATGTTACTGATGATATTTGTGTCGAGAAGATACCGGTTCACAGGTCAACCTTGCGGCCCGGCTCGATAGGACGGTGGGGAATAGCGTCGGCGCCGACGAGAGGCGAGCGCCGCAAGGCTTCCAAGATGCCGCCCTTTCGCGGCGGCTGACCGGCGATGCCCTTGCTGACTGCCGCCCGCAAGCGCTCCGCCTCCGGGCCATCCTCGGCCAGGCGCTTCGCAAGCGAGCGAATCAGCTCGCGATCGGAATCACGCCCGAGGACCTCGAAGCGCGCCATGCCGCGTTCCACCAAGCGGTTCCGATAGTTCTTGATGGCGCGCCTTTGAGACGTGTCGCCCATGGTTCACCTCCGTAGTATTACCAGTAATATACCCAGTCACAGCACGGACTGCAAGATGGCCGGGAGCAAGGTCCGTCCGGAAGGAGCGCACAATGGCCGGAGCCGTCGAACACCGCGCGCGACCCATCGCTCAGACGTCGACCAGGACCGCGTCCGCGCCGCTTTGCCGAGCAAGCTGGAAGCCAAAGACCTGTCGGTCGACGCCGTGACCGCGGAGCGGCTGGTGGAGCGGAAGGCGGAGTTCGAGAGCGATTGGCACCTGCGGGGTCCCTTGCGGGATCTCGCCGAGGACCTACTAGTTGAAATGAACGATAGCAGTGGGCTCTAACTCCCCAGGACCGATCCTCATGAAGCTCCCTGACCCGATCATACTGCCCTTCGCCGCCCTGCTGGTCACCGCATCCTGCGCCGCGGAGCGCGGCGAGAGATGGGGCTTCGTCGCCACGCTTGGGGACGACACCACCTCTGTCGAGCGAGTCACGCGCTCCGGTGATCGAATCGTGAGCGAGGCCATCGAGACCGCCCCTATGGTCGTGCGGCGGCGCTGGGAGGCGACGCTCGCCCCTGATGGCTCTCTGCGGCGCTGGACCATGGACACGCACATTCCGAACGCTCTTCCGGGCGAGACCGACCTGCACCATGAAATGGAACTGTCCGGGGGCGAAATCCGGCTCGTCCGGCAAACCGGATCGGAGACCACGGATCGCACGGTCGCAGACCCCTACGCCCGAACCCTTCCGTGGAATGCCTTCGTCTACGGCACCTACGACCTGCTCATGCTGGTCGCTCATGACCTGCCGGATTCGACGAGCATCGGGCAGTACTTCTTCGAGGGGTGGTCCGATGGGAACATCGGGATCGCTCGCCTGACGCGATCCGGCGACGGGACCGTCACCCTCAATCACTTCGGGATCGGGGGCCGCGCACACGCGGAGGTGGATGAGCACGGTCGAATGCTCTCCTTTTCCGGGGCGGGCACGACGAACCTGCAGGAGGCGCGGCGGGTCGCGGAGGTGCCGGACCTCGACGCCCTCTTTACCCGCCTGGCTGCCGAGGAGAAAGCGCGGGGTCCTTCCCCATCCCTCAGCCCGCGTGACGCCGCGCATGCCGAGGTCGGCGGCGCGACGCTCAGCGTGGACTACGGCCGCCCGTTCGCTCGCGGCCGGAGCTTGCTCGGAGGCATCATCCCCTACGATCGCGTCTGGCGTACCGGCGCGAACGCCGCCACGCACCTGACGGTCACCGCGCCGATTCGTCTCGCTGGGGTGCCGCTCGACGAGGGCACCTACACGCTGTGGACGCTTCCCGGTCGAGAGGGGGTGCGACTCATCATCAATCAGCAGACGGGGCAGTGGGGGACCGCTTACGGGCCAGCACACGACATCGCGCGGGTACCTATGGAGACGGAAACGCTCGAGGATGAGATCGAGCAGTTCGCCATTCGTGTGGACCCGGCCGGGCCGCGCCTCGTCATGGAGTGGGGGACGTTCCGCTGGAGCTCGCCCATCGAGGTCGGCCCAAATCGCTAGGACGTGTCTGCAAAGAGCTCCGACCTATCGGGTAGTTGACTTTCCCAGTCGCATCGGTTCTCGTCTTGAGCGTGGCATTTTGTGATCTTCGACCAGGCCCGCTTCATCGACCCGATGAGCGGGGCCTGGGGGTATCTGGTGCGGTATGAGGAGACTGCTTCATCTCTCTCTGAGTCTGACGGCGCTTCCGGGCGTATTTCGGAGGCGTTCGACGGATCCTTCAGTCTTCCTGCCGAACGAAGCGGTCCGAACTCGGACGATCCAACGCGAGGTGTCACCTCTTCAAACAAGGCCTCGCTGGGTCGAGCGGAAGATGCGGAGGTCCTCGGAATGTGGGCGAAGGCGACGCGCACCGCTCGCACTGCGCTCGTGAAGGCGCTGGATGAGGATCGGAACGCCAGGTTCACTCTTCTCTACCAAGCTGCTCTGCAAGCAGCGACGGCCGTCGTGCGCGCGGCCGGCTTCCGGGTCCGGTGCGACCACAACCATCAGATCACCTTTGCCGCCGCAGCCGCCCTCGGTTCCGGAGACCTTTCCGAAGCGGCGCGAGATCTGAACGTGGTCCGTCAGGGTAGACATGCCGCGGTGTATGACTGGCAGGCGACCACGGACGGGGCCCAGCTCGTGGAGCTGCGAGCGGGCACTGCGCTGCTGCTGCTGCTGCGCGAGGCCTATTCCTGGTTGCTGGCGCAGCGTCCATCGCTCACCGGTAAGCTGGTCGATCCGCCGGGCTCCCCGCAGTAGCTGGACGGCCGACCCCGCCCTGCCGAAGCAAGGCCGAAAAACAGCCGCCCGAAGGCGGCTTTGCATCGTGCGAGAGGCTGCTATGGTTTCTGCTATGGTTTGGGTACGGTTTCCTGCCGGATCGGAGCTCGCCGATGTCGGCATGATGTGAGCAAACTCCTTGTAATCACGACGTTCTGCCGGAATCCCGCCCCGCGCCCACATAAATGGGGTTCAGGGGGTCGCGGGATCAAATACCCCCGTCCCGACTTGGATCAGTTGTTAGTAGAGATCAATTTACGAAGTTTGCTCAGGCCCCCGTTACCACCCGGCAATGAGGGCCTGGCCTATGTAGTGACCTATGTGGAGCCCCTTTTCGACCGCTTCGGCTGCCCGTGCTGGTCGTCATCGGGGCTTTCTTCCGGGGACCACGGATGTGCTCTCATCCGCCCCCGGATCGTCGGGGTGAAGCGCCCGGCCAAAGGCCGCTGAGCGGACACGCCGACGGGTCGCGGCCGACCTGGCCTGCACGTCATCCCGCCTCTTCTCTTGGTAGACCTCTCGCCGAGTGTCGGAGCTCCGATGTCCCGCAGCCGCTGACTGAGCGCTTCGAGCTGAAGGGTGATCCCGGCGAAGCAGGGTTCACGCCACGGAGGCACCGGGATTCGCCGCCCCGAGCGGAGCGGTCCAGGTCAAGGCACAGGAGTAAGGTCGTCCAGCGGAATACTGCCACCTGACAAGCGCTGAGACGGCCGGCCCAACCGGGCAGCGAAGCGGGGCGTGCCCTGCGCCGCGCTCCTGCCCTCGACCGCGTCGGCATCGGTCTTACCCGCTTCGCTGAGCAGCAGTCGCGCCTGTTGTCTCATCCCTACACTCCGGGCCCGGTGCCCGCCTATACGCCCTCCGCAGGCTGCGCAGCAGTCGCGGTTCTTCATCCTCCATCAGTGCGCCGCGCCTGACACCGCCAGAGCCGGCGTCGATCCTGCCCGCATCGCCCCCCCTGGACGTCTCACCGTCAGGATGATGGCTGCCGCACCGAGACATAGCGCTCCCGCGACGACGAAGGCCGGCAGGTAGGTCGATAGCTCAGTCCTCGCCCATCCCGCCCCGTACGCCGCCGACGCAGCACCCAGCTGGTGACCCGCGAAGACCCAGCCGAAGAGGACATTCGCCTTCTCCCGCCCGAAATGCTCCGTCACCAGCTTCACCGTTGGTGGAACCGTAGCGATCCAGTCCAGCCCGTACAGCATCGCGAAGAAGGTCGGCCCGGCAACCGTAAAGTCGGCGAACGGCAGGTAGAGCAGCGACAGGCCGCGGAAGCCATAATACCAGAAGATCAGCTTACGGTTGTCATATCGGTCGGATAGCCAACCCGACCCGATCGTTCCAAAGAAGTCGAAGATCCCCATCGTCGCGAGGTCGCGAATATAATCCAGAAGACTTTCGTCCGCGCCGCTTCCCTCAACACTAGCAATGGGGAGAGCATCAACGCGCGCAGACCTCCGATGACCGGCGTCGGGGGAATCACCTTCTCCTCGCCGTGCGGCGCCAGACCCAGATCGAAGGGATCTGTCGCGCATCAGCAGCGCGACCGCCACAGCGGCAACCCCGAGCAGCGTGCAGATAACCGCCAGCGCGGTCCGCCAGCCATACCGCTCGGTGAGGCCTGCCATCGCGGGCAGGAATACGAGCTGGCCAGTCGCGGAGCTGGCCGTCAGCAACCCGACGATGAGCCCGCGCCGCGAGGACGAGAACCAGCGGGTGGCAACCGTCGCACCCAGCACGAGTGCCGTCAGCCCAGTCCCCATCCCGACCACGACGCCCCACAGCAGTATGAGCTGTCACACCCCGCTCATCCCCAGCGACAGCGTCAGACCGGTGATGATAGCGCCAAGCGCCGTCACCACGATCCGCCGGAGCCCGAAGCGGTTCATGAAGGCGGCCGCGAACGGACCCATCAGCCCGAAGAGCGCGAAGCGGATCGCAAGCGCCGAGGAGACCTGCGCGGTGTCCCAGCCGAACTCCTGCTGCAGCGGCACCAGGAAGACGCCGGGAGCGCCGACGGCCCCGGCGGTTATCAGCATCGTCAGGAAGGTCGTGGCCGCCACGACCCACCCATAGTGGACGCCTCGATGTCTCAGCCTCTCCGCCAACCAGTTCGAAACCACGATTACCTGACCTGTTCTGCTGAGATCGTGGACAGCACCTCTAGGCGGTGGCGCCAGATGAGAAGACCGGAAACCGAATCAGAGAACCGGAACGACCGGACGCTCCAGCTCATTCGCCTTCCCGCCCGCGAGACGCTGGATCATTCCCTCCGTCGAGAGAATCTCGTGAGGGAATCCGAGAGGCACTGCACTGACCTCATTGAGCCGAGCGATATGCTCCGCCGATAGCGTGAGCCCGATTGCTCCGAGATTGTCCTCGAGCTGTTCCGGGGTCCGTGGTCCGATGATCGGCATCACGCCTCGAGTCGAAACCCAGGAGATCGCAACCTGGCTGGACGTGACTCCACGCTCATTGGCGATCTCCTCCGTCACATCGAGGATGGCGCTCTTCGCGGGGGTGTTTTCAGCATGGAAGAGCCTCCCCCCGAAGGCCTTCTCCCGACCTCCCTCGCCACGCCTGTACTTCCCCGTCAGAACGCCGCCACCCAACGGCGACCACCCCACAGTGCCGAGCCCGAACGCTTCGGCCATCGGAATCAGCTCGCGATCGGAAGTCCTCTCGACCAGGCTGTATTCGATCTGCAGTCCGGCAACCGATGTCCAGCCGCGGATCTCCGCCAGCGTCGCAGCTCGCGCCACCCGCCAGGCAGGAAAGTCGGAGAGCCCGATGTAGAGGATCTTCCCCGTGCGGACGAGATCGTCCAGCCCACGCATGATCTCGTCGACGGGCGTCATTCCGTCCGGCATGTGGACCCAGTAGAGGTCGATCCTGTCGGTCTGTAGCCGCTTGAGGCTCTGCTCTACCGAGTAGACCATTGCCTTACGGCTGTTTCCGCTCCTGGAGAGCCCAACGCTCGGATCGACCCCCTGCGTGAACTTGCTTGCAACGATCAGCTCATCGCGACTCGACTTCAGGAAGCCGCCGAGAAGCGACTCGGACTGGCCACCCTGATAGCTATCGGACGTGTCGATGAAATTCCCGCCCGCCTCGATATATCTCTCAAGAATACTGCGTGCCTCCGCCGGCTCGGCTCCGTGGCCCCAGCCGGTGCCGAAGTTACCTGCACCCAGCACGATCTCGGACACCCGTAGCCCGGTGCTCCTCCCGAATAGTCTGTATCTCATCACCACCCACCCGCTTGATTCGTCAGCGAACGTTCTGTATAAATGACGATCATCTTTTATCGTTAGAATATATATGTTGATCGTCATATAAGTGTCAATACATCCGACGGGAGCTGAAGAGACTTGAAGGTTTCGAGGAAGCAGGCCGACGCGAATCGGGAGATGATCATCGAGTCCGCGGGGCGGCTATTCCGGCAGCAGGGGTTCGACGGAGTGGGCATCGCCGAGATCATGCGGGAAATCGGGCTGAGCCATGGAGGCTTCTATGGGCACTTCGAGTCGAAGGAAGACCTGCGGGTCGAGGCGTGCGAGCGAGCGCTCGAAAAATCCTCCGAAAAGTGGGCCGAGCGGGCCGCGAAGAGCCCCGATTCACCGCTCGCCGGGTTGATCGACCCATACCTCTCGACGAAGCACCGCGACGACCCCGGGAATGGCTGTCTCTATGCCGGAGTCGGCCTGGATGTCGCGCGACAGGACAATCCGAGGCTCCGACGCTCCTTCACCCGGGGTTTCGAAACCCTCGTGGGATTGCTGAGCAGCGTCCTTCCGGGGCGATCGAAGGCGGCGCAGAGAGAGAAAGCGATTGCGACTTTCTCGGCGATGGTGGGAGCGATGGTGCTGGCCCGTGCAGTACACGACCCGATCCTGTCAGAGGAGATCCTGAACGCGAACCGAGCGGTGCTAGGAGGAACCAGAGGAGGGGCGTCGCAGGGGAGGCAAGCGGCGGATCAATAGCGCCGGATTCGTCCCGGGCAGTCGCCAATCGGTGGAGGCGACTGATTCGCAACGAGAATGTAGCGCAAACGCTTCCTTCACCATCTCCCGGCAGCGAGATCCGAAGGCGATCGACGTGTACTGGGTAGATTCAAATGGTCGTCGCAACACTCACCTCGGTCAGTGGCGATGAAGTTGACTGGCCACAAGACCGAATCCGTGTACCGGCGGTACGCCATCGCCGATCATGCGGCGCTCACCGAGGGCGTCGAGAAGTTGGCCCGGCTCCACGCGTCGCCACACCCGGCGAGCCCAAAGTCGTGCCGTTTCCTCCTGGCTGATTACGCCACAATTACCCCACAAACACCCCACATCGGGGACTAGCAGACGAAGAGCCGCAACCTCGTAGCTGGTTGCGGCTCTTCGTGATACCGGGAGGGGGACTCGAACCCCCATGCCTTTCGGCGCTCGATTTTGAGTCGGGTGCGTCTACCATTCCGCCATCCCGGCAGGATCGGGTAGGTTCGCGGGTCGAAATGTTGCCGGGTTCGCCCGAACCGCCCCGAAGGCATCTAAAGATAACGACTGCCGCCGTCCCGCCTCAACCCTGGGATCTGCTCCCGACATTTCATGAGTAGGTGGTGGTGTGGCCGAGCGCTGGTTGGTTGACGAGTCTTCGTGAGTTGGCGTAGGTTGCACCGAACGTTCGATCGAACGGCGCCGTGTCACACGTCGTCCGCTCTCGTACCTCAGCCGACTGCGTGTGTCATGCGCCTCGACCGAACACCCTATGACGAGAAGCTCGATGCGATCCTCGCCGCCTCCGCAAGAGTCTTTGCAGAGAAGGGCTACCACAACGCGAGCATTCGTGACATCGCTCGCGCCAGCGGCGTCAGCCTTTCGGGACTCTACTACTACTTCCAGAGCAAGGAAGAGCTGCTCTATCTGATCCAGGACCACGGCTTGGGCACGCTCCTGGACCGGCTCGAGGAGCGGCTACAACGAGTCGTTCGCCCCGAGGACAAGCTGCGCGTCCTGATCCGCAATCATCTGACCTACTTCGTTAGCAACATGGCACAGATGAAGGTGATGTCGCATGAAGCGGACTCTCTGACGGGCGAGTTCAAGGCACAGGTGAACCGGAAGAAGCGCCGCTTCGTCGACATCGCTGGCGAGATTCTCAATGAGCTGAACCCGAATACCGATCTGGATCTCCGGGTCTCAACTTTCGCGCTGTACGGGATGATCAACTGGCTCTACACGTGGTATCGGGCAGAGCGGGATCCGGATGCCGACGTCCTGGCTGACACGATGACCCGGATTTTCATCGAGGGCTATCGGGGCAACAAGGTCGATCCGGCGATGATGAGCGAAGCCATGCTTCCTTCGTAGCGTCCTCGCGAGGTTTGCATCCATCCTGGCAGCCTCAGCCATTTAGACCATGACCAGTCCCACTACCGTAGCCCTCGGTGCCGAACGACAGCTCCTGATCGGCGGGGAGTGGTGTCGATCGGAGAGCGGTCGGACCTTCGAGACTCTGAACCCTGCGACCGGCGATGTGATCGCCGAAGTAGCGGAGGCGACGGAGGAGGACGTGGACCGCGCCGTCACCTCGGCGCGGGAGGCGTTCCGGTCGAGGGAATGGAGTCGGATGTCGGGTCGAGATCGAGGGAAGCTTCTCCACCGCATCGCGGACCTGCTGGAGCAGGAGGCCGACTCTTTGGCGAGGCTCGAGACGCGCGACAGCGGAAAGCCGTACCGGGAGGCGCGCCGGATCGATATCGAGGGTTCGATCGACTGCTTCCGGTACTATGCCGGCTGGGCCGACAAGATCGAGGGCGAAGTGCTCCCGGTATCGGGTCCCTATCTGACGTACACGAGGCGTGAGCCGATCGGGGTTTGTGCCGGGATCATCCCGTGGAACTTTCCCTTGCAGATGGCTGCGTGGAAGGTCGCTCCGGCCCTCGCGTGCGGGAGTACGATGATGCTCAAGCCGGCTGAGCAAACGCCGCTCACGGCTCTCGAGCTCGGGCGGATCGCCCTGGAGGCCGGCGTGCCGGCGGGGGTGCTGAATGTTCTGCCGGGGTTCGGCGAAACGACCGGTGCTGCCCTCGTTCGTCATCCCGGCGTCGACAAAATCGCCTTCACTGGCTCCACCGCCGTCGGCATGGAGATCCAGCGGGCGGCCGCCGACACCTTGAAGCGGGTGACACTCGAGCTCGGCGGAAAGAGTCCGAACCTCGTCCTGGCCGACGCGGACCTCAGCGCAGCCGTCAAGGGAGCCAGCGCAGCGATATTCTACAATTCGGGTCAGGTCTGCACTGCCGGGTCGCGCCTACTCGTCGATCGCCGTGTTCACGACGAGTTCCTCGAGCGGCTGGTGGACCGCGCGCGTCGCATGGTGCCCGGTGACCCGCTCGACAGCGCTACGCGGATGGGACCGCTGATCTCACAAGAGCAGCTCGATCGGGTACTGGGCTACGTCGAGTCGGGCCGGTCGGAGGGCGCAAAGTTGGTCACCGGCGGCGACCGCCCGGACAATCTTCGGAGCGGCTACTTCATCAACCCTACGATATTCGACGAAGTCGGACCGGACATGACGATTGCACGGGAGGAGATCTTTGGCCCCGTTCTCGCCGTCATCCCGTTCGAAGACGAAGAGGAAGCGATCGAGGTCGCGAACTCTTCGATCTATGGCCTGGCCGCAGCAGTCTGGACCCGGGACGTCTCGAAGGCGCATCGGATTGCACACGCTCTCGAGGCCGGCACGGTATGGATCAACGCCTACTACGGAGTGGATCCAGGATCCCCGTTCGGCGGGTACAAGCAGTCCGGGTATGGTCGGGAGCTGGGTCGATACGCTCTCGACCTGTACACACAGGTCAAAACAATCTGGATCGGTCTGCGCTGAACGTATGACGGCGCGGACGATGCCGTAGGGTGAACGTCGTTGGGGTCGGGACTAGCTGATCAATCCGGGAAAAGCATGCAGAACCCGTTTCGAGAGATCGACGTCCGGTGGGTGCTCACGGTGCTCGGCACCGTGGTGGGTGCAGCTGCAGTAGGCGTCGTAATTGGGCTCTGGCTCGGTAGCTGAACGCCGGAACCGTCGCAGCGCCTCCCTGTTTGTCCCCTGCCGACTCCCCTTCAGGCAGAGGTCCGCGCCGACTCGAGGAACTGCCCGATCCTCCGTCCCGCCATCGCGAGACGCTCCTCGGGCTCGATCAGCGCGAAGCGAACGTGGCCTTCCCCTTCCGCGCCAAAGCCGACCCCCGGAGACACGACAACGCCCGTTTCGCGCAGGAGGCGCCGCGCGAAGTTCACCGATCCCGTATCGATGAAGGGCTCCGGGTGTGGCGTCCACAGGAACATCGTCGAAGGAGGTACGGGAACCGGCCATCCCCCGCCCTCCAGAGCGTCGACCAGTGCGTCGCGCCGGCACCGATAGACTTGCCGTGCGGCCGCAACACAGTCCTGTGATTCCCTCAACGCATGAGCGGCGGCGATCTGGATCGGTTGAAAGATGCCATAGTCCAGGTAGCTCTTCACGCGGGTGAGCGCTTGCACCATCGGAGCGTTCCCCACGCAGAAGCCGACCCGCCAGCCGGCCATGCAATACGACTTGGACATCGAGAAGAACTCCACCGCGATCTCCCGCGCGCCCGGAATCTCCAACACGCTCACCGGCTCCTCTTCGAAACCGAAGTCGGCGTACGCAAAGTCGTGGACGAGCAGTAGTCGGTGGCGGTGACACATCTCGACTGCCTGCTCGAAGAAGCGCCGGTCCACGACCATCGCCGTGGGATTGTGGGGAAGGAAAGAAACAACGCCTTCGGCCGCGGCCAGGTCGACTCAACTGCCTCTTCGACGGCTGCCAGCAACGCCTCTCCGGCGACCTTGCCTTCCTCCGCGGGGACGAGTGGAACCGTCCGCACGTGCCCTCCGGCGAAGACTACGGAATAGGTGTGGATCGGATAGGTCGGGCTAGGAACGATCACCGAATCGCCGCGGTCGAGGATCGCCAGCATGAGGTGCGATATTCCCTCCTTCGCTCCGATCGTCACCACGACTTCGCTTTCGGCATCCAGCTCCACGCCGAACCTGCGACTATAGTGGTCCGCAATCGCCTCTCGCAGACCGTAGATCCCCCGGGACGCGCTGTAGCGATGGTGCTTGGCTTCCCCCGAATGCTTCACCAGCTCGTCGACGATGTGTTGCGGCGTCCCCAGGTCCGGATTCCCCATTCCCAGGTCGATCACATCCTGACCAGCCGCCGTGCAGGCATGCTTCTCGGTGTTGACCTGCGAGAACACGTACGACGGCAGCCGCCCGATCCTCGGAAAGTCGTCGCTGCTGCGCGGTAGCCATTCCGTCGATCCCGATCCGGTCATCCCGTTTCCTCGTCGATAATCGGCTCCGAGCAACTCGCCCGCGTCCGGCGGCCGATCGAGTGCAAAAAAAAGCCCCGGCACCGGGCCGGGGCTTTTCGTCGCGATCCCGTTCAGGCGGGGACCACCGCTACCTTCTTGCGCTTCTTGTCTTTGCGCTGATACTCGACAACGCCGTCGATCAGTGCGAACAACGTGTCGTCATTGCCACGACCCACGTTCGCGCCAGGGTGAATCCGGGTTCCCCGCTGCCGTACGATGATGTTGCCGGCCAGAACTGGCTCGCCTCCGAACTTCTTCACGCCCAGCCGCTGCGCGTTGGAGTCCCGCCCGTTCCGCGTCGAACCGCCGCCTTTCTTATGTGCCATCGGAAAACCCTCCTCAACCCAGATTGATCTCGCTCACCCGGACTTCCGTGAACTTCTGCCGATGTCCGAGCTTTCGGCGATAGTTCTTGCGCCTTTTGTGCTTGAAGACGATGATCTTCTCGCCCTTCCCGTGCTTCACCACCTCGGCCGTGATCGCGGCCCCGCTCACCAGCGGCGCCCCGACCTTGTAGTCCCCATCGTTCGCTCCGAGGAGTATCTCGTCGAAGGTGATCGTCTCGCCCGGCTCGGCCGCGACGGTCGGGATCCGTAAGGTAGCACCAGGCTCCGCCCTGAACTGCTTTCCGCCGGTGCGGAAGATCGCGTACATATCTCGAACTCTGGTAGTAAAACGCCCGTCGCAGGAAAAAGTCGCAAGCAATAAAAATGGCCGCGCAGGGCGGCATTGTCAACACCTCCCGAGCCCTGATGTCCGAGCCCTGAGCGACTGCCGGGCCGCAGTTTGGTTTCTGGACCGCTGCGCTGCGTCGCCGCACCGTGCCGGTCAGCCGAGGGCGAATCGCTGCGTCACGTCGTGCTTACCCGGGCCGGCCAGGAGCCGGAATTCATCCTGCTCCATGAGCGGATCGTCACGGAGGTTGAGGTTCAGGCCGCTTTCCTTCTCGAGATGGCGCATGAACGCCGGTTCGTCCTCGAGGATGTAGAGTGCGATCTCGGGATGCAGCCGGATCTCGATGGATTTCTCCCGAGCGTCGGTGGCCGCGCGACGGATAGCTCGCTGGATCCGGCGGACCATGGTCTCGGGGGTAAAGATTCGGCCGGTCCCGGAGCAGCACGGACAGGTACGAGTCTGCGATTGGTAGAGGGAGGGCCGAACCCGCTGCCGGGTCATCTCGATGAGACCGAGATCCGAGACCTGGAACGCCTTGGTCCGGGCACGGTCGCGAGCGAGGTGCGTCCGCAGCTCCTGCAGGACGCGCTCGCGATTCTGCTTGGACTCCATGTCGATGAAGTCGCAAACGATAATGCCGCCGATGTCGCGGAGACGAAGCTGGCGGGCGATCTCACGAGCGGCATCGACGTTCGTCTTGAGGATCGTCTTCTCGGGATCCCTCTTTCCAGTATACCGACCGGTGTTCACGTCGATCGAGACCAGCGCTTCCGTGGGCTCGATAATGATGTATCCACCGGAGGACAGGGCGACCTTTCGCTGGAAGGCCTCGTGGATCTCCGCCTCGATCTCGTATCGATCGAAGAGCGCGACAGGTTCGTCGAGCAACTTGACGCGTTCGATGAGCGCGGGGTCGACCTGATCGAGGTAGTGGCGGACCTCCTCGAAGACGGCTTCGCTGTCGATCGTGAGAGAGTCTACCTTGCCGGAGAAGAGATCGCGGATGATGCCCTTGGTGAGCTTTGCCTCGCGGTGGATGGAAGCGGGAGCGCGAGCACGGCTCGAGTGGCGCTGGATCTGCTTCCAGGTCGAGAGCAGGGACTTGAGCTCTCGCTGGAAAGTCTCGCGGGTGAGCTCTTCACCGACCGTCCGGACGATCAGCCCGCCGGCGTTCTTCGGAAGGATCTCCCGGGCCAACGTTCGGAGCCGGCTGCGCTCCTCCCGATCCTCGATCTTCCGCGAGACGCCGACATGGTCGGACTGCGGCATATAGACGAGGAACCGTCCCGGCAATGAAATGTGGGCGGTGACCCGCGGCCCCTTCGTGCCAATCGGCTCCTTCGAAACCTGGACGAGGAGTGTCTCGCCCTTCTGGACGATCTCCTGAATCGGGGGATAGCGGCGGGAGCGTTTCCGGCCGGCGGTATCTCCGTTGGCGTCGCCGGACGCCTCGTCGTCGTCGTCATCGGAGTCCGAATCTTCGTCCTCGCGAGCCACGTCGGAGACATGGAGGAAAGCGGCCTTCTCGGTCCCGATGTCGACGAACGCGGCCTGGATTCCCGGCAACACGGCTTCGACGCGTCCGAGATAGATATCTCCGACGAGGCGATTCGAGTCCGGCCGTTCCACCATCAGCTCGACGAGGTCGCCATCCTCCAGGATGGCGACACGAGTCTCGTTGGCGGTGGTGTTCATCAGGATTTCGCGCTTCACCGACCCACCCCGCTGCCACCCCAGCTTCGACCGACCGTCGATGCCTCAGCCGGCATCCGATCCAAATCATCGATCCACACCAATTTGTTCACCCCTGTTTCCCGTCGAGCGCGCGCTGCAATCCGCGGGCGATGAGCAAGCGTTGGATTTCGCTGGTGCCCTCGCCGATTTCACAGATCTTCGCGTCTCGCATCATCCGCTCGACCGGGTAATCTTTGATGTATCCATAGCCGCCGTGTATCTGGACGGCCTTCGTGGTCGTTCGCATCGCCAGCTCCGAAGCGAAGAGCTTCGCCATCGAGGCCTCGCGCGAAAAAGCTTTTCCGTTCTCCTTCAGCCATGCCGCGTGATAGACGAGGTGCTTCGCCGCCTCGATCCCCGTTGCCATGTCCGCCAACATGAACTGGACTGCCTGGAACTCGCCAATGCGCTGACCGAACTGTTGCCGCTCGTTGGCGTAGGCGAGCGACTGTTCGAGGGCGCCTTCCGCGATCCCGAGGGCGAGCGCGGCCATCCCGATTCTGCCAGAATCGAGCGTTTTCAGGAAGTTGGGCAACCCCGAGCCGACCTCACCGAGGACGTTCTCATTGGGGACGAACGCGTCCTCCAGGATGAGCTCGCGCGTATCGGATGCGCGCCAGCCCATCTTGTCTTCTTTCTTTCCCGCACGAACTCCTTCGATGAAGTCGAGCTCGTCCGCGTGGCCGATCCCCAGTTCCCGGGCCTTCTCGAGGTCGGTCGTCGGCTTCGTGACGATGAAGGACGTGATACCGCGCGATCCCTTCTCGCGGTCCGTCACGGCTGCGACGACGAAGACCTCCCCGACCCCGCCATGGGTGATGAAGATCTTGGTGCCATTGATGATCCAGCCGCCGTCGGCGCGAACCGCGGTGGTCTGCGAACCGCCCGCATCCGACCCGGCACCCGGCTCGGTGAGACCGAACCCCGCGAGCACCCGACCGGAAGCGAGGAGCGGAATGTACCGCTGTTTCTGTTCGGGCGTTCCGAAGGCGACGATGGGTGAGGTTCCGAGCGTCGTATGTGCCGAGATCGTGATCGCGTGAGACGCGTCGACCTTGGCCAACTCGTGGATCGTCAGCAAGTAGCTGATCGTATCCATCCCGGCGCCGCCGAGCTCTTCGCTCCAGGGCATGCCGAGGAGCCCGAGCTCCCCCATCTTCTTCACGTTCTCCCAGGGGAACTCGCTCTTGCGATCAAGCTCCCTCGCGACGGGCGCGATCTCGTTGCGAGCGAAATCGCGGACCATGTCGCGAATCATCCGGTGGTTGTCGTCGAAGTACTTCTCCATGGGACCGTGAAGCGCAGGAGCCGAAGGCCGTGGGGCCCCCGCTTCTGCATAAAACCTACCGCCCCGCCAGGTGGTCGAAAAGGGAAGGAGCCTCTACTTCGGTTCCTCGCGGCTCCGTACGAGATCGAGAAATACGACACCGTACTTGTCGATCTTGGTTGGCCCGACGCCCTTGACCGCGAGGAGCTCGGTTTCGGAAGTCGGCTTGCGTGAGGCGATTTCGTTGAGTGTCGCGTCGCTGAAGACGCAGTAGGCTGGGAGGGATTCTTCCCGCGCGAGACGGGATCGGAGTCGCTTGAGGTCGTCGAGGAGCACGGGATCGATCGGTCCGACGGGGCCGGAGTTTGTCGGAGAGCGACGCCTGGGCTTGCGGCGGCCTCCTTCACTGGTGGGCTGGCCGTCCGCAAGGACTTCACCTCGACACACGTCGCACGACCCGCAGTCCCCACCCACCCCCTTCTCCCCGAAATAGCGGAGGACGTAGGCTCGTCTGCACCCGTCGGTGTAGACATAGCCCTGCATTTCCTGGAGTTTCCTGAGGTCGCTCTGCCGGCGACGCTCAAGGCCACGCCAGTCGATCGGCAGTCGATGGATCGGTGTGTTTCGGTCGAGTAGGACGATGCCATCCGCTTGCCGCTCCGTCCACTCGAGGAAACCGGCCCGCTGCAGCCGATCGATCATCTCGCGGGATCGAGCCCCACCTCCGCCGGCGCGATACACTTCCCGTGGGCGGAGGCTCACACCGCGATGGATTACTTCGCCTCCCGCCAACTTCCATAGTTTCCTGAGAAAGAGGAGCGCTTCCGAGTCCTCAGGACCGGACAACTCGCTACCGATCCGGCGCGGGGACGCCACCAGGCGCATCACCCCGACGCTCTCCCCAGACCTCGTCCGGGTTCCGGCCACGACTCCCTGATCCTCCAGAATCCGAAGGGCCGAGTAGATCTGTCGGTCGCCCCTGCTGCCCGCGACGGCCCGTCCGATCTCGGCCGCTGCGCTGCGAACGACCCCTTCCTCGTCGGAGCGAGAGCGCAGCTCGGCGACCGTATCCTCGAGGAAGCGGCGCGGTGGATGCGCTTGCTCGATGAAGAACTCGTGGGTGAAACGATCCTTGTATGCGTGGAGGAGGACACACTCCGCTGGGTCCCCGTCCCGTCCGGCCCGGCCTGCCTCCTGGTAGTAGGCCTCCAGGCTGCCGGGCATGTCGTAGTGTACGACCCGTCGCACGTCCGGCTTGTCGATCCCCATGCCGAAGGCGTTGGTCGCAACGACCACCCTGGCATCACCTGTCATGAAGGCATCCTGCAGCGCCTTCCGTTCGACATCCGGGAGACCGGCATGGTAGCCGACGGCGGCAATCCCCACCCCCTTCAGCAGGGCGGTCAACGCGTCGACGTTCTTCCGGGTCGAGGCGTAGACGATGGCTGACCCCTCCGGCTCGTGTAGCAGCTTGAGGAGTTGCCGATCCTT
>WHSP01000065.1:17726-22635 GCA_009380025.1 Gemmatimonas sp.
ATCCTTCTCCGAGTCGTTCTTCACCCGCCCGACCGCCCAAGTCAGGTTGCGCCGGTCGAACCCGGTGACGAAGGAAAGTGGGGCTCGGAGGCGGAGCTGCTTTTCGATGTCCCGCCTTACCTCCGGCGTCGCCGTAGCCGTCAGCGCGACGATGGGAGGGTTCCCCAACGACGACCGAACGCCACCGATCCGCAAGTACGCGGGACGGAAGTCGTGTCCCCATTGCGAGACGCAGTGAGCCTCGTCTACGGCAAGGAGAGAGATCCGCCAGCGACCGGCGCGCGCAAGGAACCCAGCGTTGTCGAACCTTTCGGGCGCCACGTAGAGGAGCTTGACCTCGCCCGCGTCCGCAGACGCCAGGGATTCCTCCAGCTCCGCGCTATCGAGACTCGAGTTGACGAGCAAAGCCGGGATGCCGAGCTGCTGAAGCCGATCCAC
Organism: Gemmatimonas sp.; assembly: GCA_009380025.1. Classification (GTDB taxonomy): domain Bacteria; phylum Gemmatimonadota; class Gemmatimonadetes; order Longimicrobiales; family Longimicrobiaceae; genus WHSP01. The sequence continues at coordinate 18,165 of WHSP01000065.1, forward strand.
CTGATCCTTCATCAGGGAGATCAGCGGGGAAACGACCAGGGTCATCCCGTCGAGCAGCAGCGCTGGGACCTGATAGCAGATCGACTTGCCTCCGCCCGTCGGCATCACGATCACCGTGTCGGTCCCGCTCAGCACGCTCTCGACGACGTTCGCCTGACCGGGCCGAAAGTCGCCATACCCCCAGTGTGTCTGGAGGGCCTGGCGGGCGCGGTTGGCGAGTGGCTCCTGGATGGTTCCTCCGTTTGGTGGGACGGCGACGCCGGCCATGCCCAGCGCCCATCGTCAGAATCAGCCCGAGAGGATCACCTCGCGCTCGAGAGAATCGCCTTCTTGACCTCTCCGATCGCCTTGGTGATGCGGATCTCGCGGGGGCAGGCCTCGGTGCAGTTGAAGACCGTGCGGCAGCGCCACACGCCTTCCCGATCATTCAGGATATCGAGTCTCTCCGCGGCCGCCTTGTCTCGACTGTCGAAGATGAAGCGGTGGGCGTTCACGATGGCGGCGGGACCGACGAAGTTCTCATCCGCCCAGAAGGAGGGGCACGACGTCGTGCACGCGGCGCACAGGATGCACTTCGTCGTATCATCGTAGACTTCCCGCTCGTGGACCGACTGTGTCCGCTCTCGTTCCGGGGCACCCTCGTCGTTGATCAGGTAGGGTAGGACGGAGCGGAACTGGGCGAAGAAGGGCTCCATGTCGACGACCAGGTCCTTGATCACGCGGAAGCCCATCAGCGGTTCGATCGTGACCTTAGCCCCGACGTCACGGATGAGGACCTTACACGCCAAGCGGTTGGCCCCATTGATCCGCATGGCGTCCGATCCGCAGATGCCATGGGCGCAGGAGCGTCGATACGTGAGGGATCCGTCCTGATACCACTTCACCGAATTGATCGCATCCAGCACGCGATCGGTGGGGTCGGCATTGACGGCATACTCCCGGTAGACCGGCCGCTGGTCATTCTCGGGGTCGAAGCGCTGAATTCGCAGCGTAACCATCGGCATCAGTACACCCTCTCCTTCGGTTCGAACTGTGTGATGGTCACGGGCTTGTAGTCGATTCGAACGCCTCCGTCCACGTCCTGGACGGCCAGGGTGTGTTTGAGCCAGTTCTCGTCATCGCGGTTGGGGAAGTCCTCGCGCGAATGGGCACCCCGGCTCTCCTTCCGATTGAGCGCGCTGGCGGCCGTGACCTCGGCCAAATCGAGGAGGTTTCGCAACTCCCACGCTTCCAGGAGGTCCGTATTGAAGCGCCGACCCTTATCCATCACGACGACTGCCTCGTACCGCCGCTTCAGTTCACGGACCTTGTCCATTGCCTGCCGCATTCCCTCCTCTTCCCGGAACACGCCGACGAAGTCCATCATCGTATCCTGCAGTTCCTGGCGGAGCCGGGCAGGCGGCTCGCCGGCGGCTACCGAGAGAAGGCGCTCCAACTCCGCGGCGACATCCCTCGTCGGGTTCTCGGGAAGGGACCCGAGATCCGCCTCGAGGCAGAATTCTGCCATGTGCAGCCCGGAGCGTCGCCCGAAGACAACCAGATCGAGGAGCGAGTTCGTCCCGAGGCGGTTTCCGCCGTGGACGGAGACGCACGCGGTCTCGCCGGCGGCGTAGAGACCAGGGACGACGGTGCCTCGATCATCGATGACCACACATCCGTCGACATTCGTCGGAATGCCACCCATCGCGTAGTGGGCCGTCGGCTGGATGGGCATCGGCTCGTGTACCGGATCGACGCCCAGGTACGTGCGGCAGAAGTCCGCGATGTCGGGGAGCTTTTGCTCGATGACCTCCGCCCCCAGGTACGTGGCATCGAGATAGACGTATCGCTTTCCGTTGATTCCCCTGCCTTCCCGCATCTCCTGATAGATCGCGCGGGCGACGACGTCGCGCGACGCCAAGTCCTTCATCGTCGGGGCATAGCGCTCCATGAAGCGCTCGCCGTAGTCGTTTCTCAGCACCCCGCCCTCACCCCGGACTCCTTCGGTGATGAGGATGCCCATCTTGTAGATGCCGGTCGGATGGAACTGGTAGAACTCCATGTCCTCGAGCGGGATCCCCCTTCGCAGCGCGACCGCGGGGCCGTCACCGGTGTTCGCGTGAGCGTTGGAGGTGATCGAGAAGATCCGGCCGAAGCCGCCCGTGGCGAGGTTGACCGACTTCGAGTGGAACACATGGAGATCACCGGTCGCGACCTCGTAGGCGACTACGCCGACGCACCGGCCCTCGGCCAGCATCACGTCCACTACCTGGAACTCATCGAAGAACTCGACACCGTTCTTGATGCAGTTCTGGTAGAGCGTCTGAAGGATCATGTGGCCGGTTCGGTCGGCCGCGTAGCACGACCGGCGGACGGGTCCCTGCCCCTGGTGGTGCGTATGCCCGCCGAAGGGCCGCTGGGCGATCTTCCCGTCCGGGGTTCGCGAGAACGGAAGCCCCATGTGCTCCAACTCGATGACGACGTCCACCGCCTCCCGGCACATCGTCTCGATGGCGTCCTGATCACCGAGGTAGTCAGAGCCCTTGACGGTGTCGAAAGCGTGCCACTCCGGGTGGTCTTCCTCCAGGTTCCCGAGGGCCGCCCCAATACCTCCCTGCGCTGCCCCCGTATGGGAGCGGGTTGGGTAGAGCTTCGAGATGACCGCGGTGCGGAGTCGACTCTCTCGGGATAGGTAGATGGCCGCCATCATGCCTGCGCCGCCCCCACCCACCACCAGGGCGTCGTAGGTATGCGTGTGAATCATCGGATCGCGAAGAAACTGGCCGGATCGAACGTGAGGAGGGCGTAAACGCCGATGACCAGCGTCACGAGGACGACGGAATAGACGATCGTCTTGACGGCGATCTGGAGGCCGCGCCTGCGGATATAGTCCTCGATGCTATACCGAGCGCCATTCAGGCCGTGCAGCAGAGCAAAGGTCACGAGCAGGACGTTGAACAATCGCCAGAACGGGTTGCTCCACCGTTCGATCACGACTTGCGAGTCGAGGTGTTCGACTCCAATGACCAGATTCCACCAGATCAGGTGGTACAGGGCGAGGAGGATCAGAACGAGTCCCGAAATACGCATGAAGAACCAGGAGAAGACCTCGAAGTTGGCGAGGCGTCCTTTCGGTCGATCGTACCCCCCGCCCCTCCGCGGCTCTCCCCGTCCGTCGACCTGAGCGGCAACGGTCACTCGACCACCTCCAGGCAGGCGGGTGCCTGGGTGCGTTCGACGCATCTCTCGAGATGTCGTTCGAGGCCTGGCTCCTCGGCGAGCCCGAAGACGGGGGCAACCATGATCCACGTCACGGGCACCATCACGAGCAGCACGACGATCCCGGCCGCCCAGGTCAGCTGTCGTTGACGTTCCATCAGATACGGCCAGAAGTCCTGGATGACGATCCGCGACCCGTTGACCGCGTGGAAGAGAACCGAGAAGAAGATCAGCAGCTCGGCGAACCGAAAGAACGGGTTCTTGTAGATCTGGAGGGCCTCGTCATAGAACTCGGGACTATAGACGACCGCCGCCGTCTCGATGACGTGGATGATCAGGAAGAACAGGACGCCGAGACCGGTAGCGCGGTGTAGGAGCCAGGCCCACATCCCCTCGCGTCCCCGGTAGCGGAGGGCCGTGACCAACCCGCGGTTGCGTACTTCCATCGACTTCGTTGCCACGACTGGAGAACTCCCTCTGAAAGCAGCGAGCCGCGGACACTTCGCCGCGGCTTGCGACTCAACCCCCGATGACCCTCATCGGCTCTCGGACGGCGTCGGCCGATCTCTCCAGGGCTGCCCGCTCGTCCTCTGTGAGCTCGACCTCGATGATCGCGTCCAACCCGCCTCGTCCTAGCTTGCAGGGAACGCCGAGGTAGAGTCCGCTCAGCCCGTACTCGCCCTCGAGCCAGGCCGAACAGGGGAGGATCCGCTTCTTGTCCTTGACGATCGCCTCGGCCATCTGGACCGCAGCGGCGGACGGGGCGTAGTAAGCCGATCCCGTCTTCAGATGCTGTACGATTTCGGCCCCTCCCTTTCGCGCCCGATCGACGATCGCATCGAGCCGCTCCTTCGGTACGAGCTGGCTGATCGGGATTCCCGACACGGTCGTATAGGAGACCAGGGGGACCATCGTGTCCCCGTGTCCGCCAAGCACCATCGCCTGGATGTCTTCGACGGAAACGTCCAGCTCGAGGGCGAGGAACGACCGGTACCGCGCAGTGTCCAACACACCCGCCATCCCGATCACCCGTTCCCGCGGGAAACCGGTCGCCTCCTTGGCCGCGTAACACATCACGTCGAGGGGATTGCTGACGACGATGATGATAGAGTCCGGCGCAACTCGTGCAATCTTCTCGCCGACTTCGCGGACGATCTTTGCGTTCGTATTCAGCAGGTCGTCCCGGCTCATTCCCGGCTTTCGAGCGATGCCCGCCGTCACGATGAAGATTCCAGAGCCAGCGGCCTCGTCGTAGCCGTTGGTGCCGATCACG
>WHSP01000066.1 GCA_009380025.1 Gemmatimonas sp.
GCTTCAAAATCATCGCAGAAGATCCAACCCGGGCGTGGTTCCAAGCATTCATCGATGATTCCCGGAGGGGGCGAATCGGGGACTGCATACGAGTTGCAAGCGGATTCGCTCGCATTTCCCCCTGCATCGACGGCGGCGACGCAGAACCAGTATCCACCGGAGTCGCTGAGCCACTGAGCGGTGAATGTGACGCTCGTTCCGGTTCCCTCCCCTTCGTGCGCAAAGACCCCGCTGTTGGATCCTCCGCGCCATGAATAGGAGGAGGCGTCCGATACAGGATTCCACGTCGCGGTCACCGTGAACGAATCCGCGCTAAGCGGCATGGTGCTGATACCGGGCGTATTGGGCGCAACGAGAGAATCGGGGTGTACAGCCGTTGCCTCGAAGGTGGCGAAAACCAACCCTTCGCCCGTCGTGGCGTCGACCGCACGCGCCTGTAACGTCTGGAGACCGAGATCATCACCCAGCGTCCAACGCTCCTGCACCATGCCCTCGCTGTTCGTCAATCCCACGCCGGCGTACACGGACCCGCCGCCGCCGGTCACGCGGAAGTTGACGATCTGATTCGGAACGGAATTGCCGGCCGCGTCCAGGACCCGGACAACCAGTGGGGCCGGGAGCTCCGAGCCCGCGGCACCCGTCTGCTGGTCGCCCGCCACGATATCGAGACTCGCGGCGGCTGGCATCAGAGGGTTGCTGGTGGGCGCGGATTCGTCACACCCGCTCGCCACGAGCGCCATCGCATAGAACCCGATCGGCACAAGACGTCGAATACCTACGTTCGTCATGATTCCTCCACTGAAGCTCCTACCCGATACCTCTCGCGGCGAAGGGCCCTGTTCAGCCGCACCTGGCCGCCACAAGCTGTCTTAGCGATACGCTCACCCGAAGTGCGCCTCACGGAGCCCGCAGGCCCCGTTAACAACGAAAGCCACCAGCCCTCGACAGTCGTCGATTCGCTGGTGGCCCGGCTGGCATGGCGATTCTCGCCTTCAGCCCCGTGGCTCCGCGTCACCGCCTTTCGGCGGCTTTGCTCTGAGCACCTTCTTCTTTCTAGGTCGGGAGAAGGGGTCCCGACGGCGGACATCGCATTGGTGCAAGCGCAAGAACTGCACCGGGTAACGGGCGGTGAGGAGCAGTGGCTCCACCCCAGACTAGCCGGATCGCGGGCGCACGAGTCGCTTCAGACGGCCTACCATGCCCTCGCCGAGCGCTCCTCGCACGGTTTGCTTCGCCCGTGCCGAGGCCTGCATCCGCCAGATGGACGGGGAGTCCCCGACGCGGACCTCCACTAGCGTCGGTCGTCGCCCGGCCAGGGCGGCTCGAACCAACTCGTCCGAGTGTCTGTCGAAGAGCACGTAGTCGGCACCGACGGCGGACGCGAAGCCCTGGAAGTCTGGGTTGCGCAGATCGACGGCGTGCTGCCGACCATAGCTCCCGATCTGCTGAAGCCGGATGAGATTGAGCCGTCCATCGTTGAAAACGACGACCAGCAGGGGGATCTCTTCTCGGGTGGCCGTCAGCAACTCCATCGCCGACATCTGAAAGCCGCCGTCTCCCACGAGCGCGGCGATTGGGCGGTCTGGCGCGGCGAATCGGGCCCCGATCGCGGCGGGAATCCCGAACCCCATCGACTGGAAGTCGCTCGGGATGATGAGGCCCCTTTCCGCCTGGACACGGAAGTACCGTCGAGCAACGGACTGATGGAGACCGGAATCCGTGACGAGAATGGCATCGGGCGGGAGGATCCGCCGTAGGCGGTCGAAGAACTCGCGGGCGGAGCCGCCGCTCGTCCCGGCAATCGACGGCTCTACCCCCTGCTCTGCCCGCCGAAGCTGTCGCTTCCAGGCTGCCAGCTCCTCGGCGGGCCACGTTTGCCAGGAATTAGAGCGATCGAGCTCCCGAGACAGGACTTGCGCGACCGCCGCGGAAGAAGCCGATACGGCCAGAGAGGTTCGATAGTTGGCGCCGAGGACCTCCTGCGACGTGTCCACGTGAATCAGCCGGTCCTCGGGAAAGCGTATGCCGAAGCCGGCCGTACCGTTGTGGCCGAGCTTGCTTCCCAGCACGAGGACGAGGTCGGACGTGTCGAGGAGAGCGTTCAACTGGTCGAGTTCATCACGCATGACGTCGAACCCGACCAGACAGGGGTGGTCGTCGGCCAGGAGGCCGCGAGCGGAGGGTGTGGTGATGACTGGAAGTGGTCGGCGCTCGACCAATTCCCGGAACGCGGAAGCGACGGGGAGCGCGCCCTGACCCAGGAACAGGACCGGTCTACGGGCCGAGGCAAACGCGGCGGCTACTTCCCCGAGTTCACCCTGGAGATGGACCGAAGCCGCGTCCGGCTGAGCCCCCCGAAAGGCCACAGATCCCGTAGACGGGCCGGCTGGGGAGTCGAGGGCCGAGGACTCGATGTGGATCATCACCGGCCCGGGCTCGCCCGCCATCGATTCGGCGTACCCTGCGACGATGGCGGCCTCAAGCTCCCCGACCGAATCGACGTTCCGGATGCTTTTCACGAGCGGGGCGGCGATCGCCGCCTGATCGATCGCCTGCAGCTGGAACCTACGGCCTGGCCTCGTGGCAGGCTGAGCGACCAGATATAGCAGTGCAGCCGAATCGAGCCTCGCCTCCGCGAGGCCCGGTAGTGCGTACGTAAAGCCCGGGCCGGGGATCGTGACGAGTGCCGCCGGACGTCCGGACGCGCGGTAATACCCGTTCGCCATGAAGGCGGCGCCAAGCTCGTGGGTCGCGAGCACCGTCCGCAGGCGGCTTCGCCGAAGCGCCTCGAAGAGGCCGACGTTCTGCGTTCCCGGAACCCCGAAGACGCAATCGATACCCACCGCTTCGAGCGCGGCGCAGACCAACTGATTACCGTCCGCAAGGCTCACGTGCCGCGCCGAATCTGGCCGACCCCGCGGCGAAGCACCCCACCGATGACTCCCCGAGCCCGAGCTACAACATCCCCAACGGAGGATCCGAACCGGTAGCCCCTGGTTTGCGGGCGGTAGACCTCGAGCCAGAGGTCCAGATCGCCTCCCAACTGCGCCTTGAACTGCGTCACTTGATTCAGGGATGCATCCGTGAGGTCGTTCATCGCGTAGCCCAACGCGGAGAGAGCTTCGAATACCCTCCAGCGCAGAAACGCCGATGCGCCCGTTCCCATGAATTCAGGGTCCCCACCCGCACTGACGGTGTGTGTCGTGGGGTGGTCGCCGAGTAAGACCAGCTGACTCGCAATCGTCCTTCCGTCGGGCAGCCGGGCCTGGTAGAGCCGGCAGAGGTTCGACTGGCGAAGCGTGAGAAAGAACCGGTGAAACGAGGTCCTGGGTAGGTAGACCTGTGCGTCGTTTCGCTCCATCGTCGCAGCATGCAGCCGGAAGAAGCTGTCGAAGTCGTCGTCGTCGGTGAACGAGATGCTCTCTCGTTCGCACCGCCCGACGAGCCGCCGGAGGTTCTGTTCGACCTTCGCCCAGGCTGCCTCCAGATCATCGATGCGCACCACGTAGCTGTATCCAACGCGGGCGCTCCATCCGCGCGCGAGGAACGGTCGCGCGTCGATGAGCGTTCCTCGCGCCTTGAGTGCCATGCTGAGGTAGCCCATCTGGGCGATCCCGCTCTCGAGAGCGGCCAGCGCTTTGAGCCGTCGTGACGTCTCTCGCGACGGATACCGGGTATCGTAACGCCGAAGCACAGGCCCGTTGTAGTAGAGAAGGAGCCTGGGCGAGACGAACGCGCCGAACCTCGTATCCCGCTCATACAGGCCGATGCCCCCGAGGATCTCGTCTCCCTGGTGCGCGATCAGGACCCGGAAACGACCGCCAGCCGCTGTGCAGAGCGCATCCAGGTATCCGCTGGAGCTGTAGATGCTTCCATCCGGCGACCCGCCGACGAATCGGTTCCAGTCATCGAACTCGCTCTCCGGCAGGAGACGAGTCCTTACTTCGGCCTTCGACACGAGTCAGGTGAGGTCGGGCTTTGCCGCCACTCGGGTAGGCTGGGGCAATGGGGAGCGGCGCCGGTGATCGCCGGCGAGGATTTGGAGGGAGGAGGAAAGCGCAGGCAGTGGGTCACTCCATCGGAAGACGGGCTGCAACGATCCGATCCAGGAGCGGGCCCACTCGAGAACGGAAAGCTCTCCGGCCGCTCGCAGCTCCCTGCATGCGAAGTAGTCGTAGTAGGGATAGACGCAGGGCACCCCGACGGCGTAGGTGTCGATGCCATCGACAGGCTCCTCGAGTGCATCTCGATAGGCCATTCGACACACATCGACGCCGCACCGTACCGCAAATTCCACGTACCACCAGGCTCTCGCGTTGACTTCCAGGATCTTGAAAAGACCGTCGCGGGGATCACGCTTGAACTCCGCGCTGAAAATGCCGCGGTATTTCAGACGCGATACGATCCTTTCGACGCTCTCGATCGCCCCGGCGGCTTCATTCAAGGGGACGCTCACCATCAATGAACTGTTCCCGAAGGACGGAGGATACATTCGAAGCCGTCGTCGGGCGAAGAGAGCCCGGACGTTACCTTCCCGATCAACGAAGCCGTCGACGAAGTAATGGTGATCTGGAGGACCGGGGATGTACTCCTGGAGGACCATCTGGAAACCTGTCTGGGCGAACTCCGCCATCTGTCGAACCGCGGCATCCGCGTCCTGCACCCTTTGGCCCTTTCGGCCGTATCGCTTGAAGAAGGCTTGCGAGTCACACGGCTTGAGAAAGGCATCGGCGAACACCGTAGGGGGGGCCAATGCAATATCGTCCGTGGTTCGAAGAACCATGGTCCACGGGTGAGGAATGCTCTCCCTGGTCAAGAACGCGCTGAAGCTTCCCTTGTCCGTGAGGATTTCGAGGGAGCCGGCGGGTGTGACACTCGCTGGAAAGCGCCTTCGTAGCTCCGGCGGCAGGTCCGCGACTGCCATTGCCGCGCTGTCCGAGCACGGGAGCAGCACGGCTGAATCCAACGGGCCATCGGCCAGGTAGCCGGAGAGATCCCGCATCGTGAAGCCTTCCGGCTTCTCTGGGGCCGGAACGTACCAACGGGAACGCCGGGATATCGCATCCTCGGAACCCAGGACGTAGCTCTGTATCCCTGCCGCTCCCAGCGCCCGGATGACTCCCAGTGCGGTGACGCCGTTCCCCAATACCAGCACAGGTGGCTTACCGGACAAAAAGACCCCCTCTCCTCAATCGGTCCCTCCAAAAGCGCGGGGGTGCGTTCGGCACTGGTGCCGATGACGGGCACCACCGTCGCCTCAACGTGCACGATCGCACCTCGTCACGTTCCGTTCCCGAAGCGTTTCTCCACCCCACATGTCGTTGAGCGGATCCCCGAAAATGTGGTACGGACGCGTGAAGCGTGGCGGCCGAGCAACAGACCATCCGTCCGAGCTCTTCGCCCAGGACCACTGCCTGGCAGACAACCCCCGACTCCTCATCGGGGCTGATGATGGCGTCTACGACCGCTCGACACCGTTGGCCCGAGTTCTCAACCGGGTGATCACAGCCTCACGATGACGGCAAATGGCGAGCACGGCCGGAGGGCCGCCAGGGAATGCACGCCGGTCCGCGACCTGCAAGACGGGGCCGCGCCATTCCGAGTGCTGCGGTCCCGACGGTACACATCGATATGAGAATTCTGCACGTCCTGGCGCCGGCCGAGTACGGTGGGCTGGAGAGGATCGTAGAGGCCCTGGCCAGGGGCCACTCGCACCTCGGCCATTCCATTGGCCTGGCGCTCTGCCTGCCGCCCGAAGAGCACCATTCGATGATGGAGCTCCGCGATGAAGGCATCGAGGTCCACCCGATATCGACGATCGGCCGGCAGTACGGGCGGGAGCGGAAGGCGATTGGCGGCCTGATCGACCAGTTCCAGCCTGACATCGTTCACACCCATGGCTATCGCCCCGACGTGCTCGTACCCGGGATCGCACAAAAGCGGGGCGTTCCCATCGTGTCGACCGTTCATGGCTTCACCGGCGGCGATTGGAAGAACAACCTCTACGAGTCGATGCAGCGCTGGTCGTTTCGCCGCTTCGATACAGTGATTGCCGTTTCGCACCGCCTCGGAGAACAGCTGATTCAGGGCGGCGTTGGGAGGGATCGGGTTCATGTCCTTCCGAACGCGTGGGGAGAAACGTCCGCACCCCTCCCGGGCCACGTTGCGCGCGCCGAGCTGGCCGTTCCTCCTGGTGTCCTCCACATCGGGTGGGTCGGCCGGGTGAGTCGAGAGAAGGGCGTCGACGTGTTGCTCGAGTCGCTCCCGATGCTGGCCGACCTTCCCCTTCACGTAACCGTCATCGGTGACGGCCCGGACCTGGAGCGTTCCAGGGAGAGATTGGCCAAGCCCGGGTTAAAATCCCGGGTGAAATTCCTCGGCGCGATCCCGAGCGCCGGTCGGCTGTTCAGCGCGTTCGACATCTTCGTGCTCAGCTCGCGGACAGAGGGTACTCCGATCACCCTGTTCGAAGCCATGGCGGCGGGTGTTCCCGTGGTAGCCACGGCGGTAGGAGGCGTCCCAGATGTGGTTTCCGAGTGCGAAGCGTGGCTGGTACCGGCGGAAGATCCGGCGATGCTCGCGGATGCGATCAGGGCCGTGGTCTCCGATCCCGCCGCTGTTGCTGAGCGGGTACGTGCTGCTCAGGCGCGCCTTCGTGATAAATTCGACCTCGGCGCGTGGCTCGATCGCTACCTGGAGGTCTACGAACGGGTACGGTCGCCGATTAAAGAAGCATCGCTATGTCCGACGTGATGGTTTGGAGCCTGATCATAGGGCCGCTCATCCTGGCGATGTACACGTACATCGGCTATCCCTTGATCCTCCGCCTCCTCGCACGTTTCGAGCGGGTCAGCGACCAGCGAAGCGGAGAACACGACTGGCCGATGGTGAGCATCACGCTGGCCGCCTACAACGAAGAAGGGCAGATCCGCGGGACGATCGAGAACTTGCTCGAGATCGACTATCCCACCGACCGCCGGGAGATCGTCGTCGTGTCGGACGCTTCGACGGATCGGACCGATGAGATCGTTTCGGAGTATCTCAACCGTGGAGTCAAGCTCATCCGGGCGCCCGAACGGGGAGGCAAGGGCGCGGCTGAGGCGGCGGCAGCGCCGCACCTGCGCGGTGAGGTGATTGTCAACACCGATGCATCGGTTCGGATCCGCCCCGATGCGCTGAAGCCGCTGATCGAGACGTTCGCGCATCCGGCGGTCGGTCTGGCCTCCGGTCGCGACGTCAGTGTTTCTCGACTGGATGATGACGTCAACCTCGGCGAGTCGGGCTATGTCGGGTACGAGATGTGGATTCGTGCGTTGGAGACACGCGTCTCGGGAATCGTCGGCGCGTCAGGGTGTTTTTACGCGATTCGCGCGCACCTGCACCGAGCGCCGCTCCCGGCGTCGCTGAGCCGTGACTTCGCTTCGGCGATGATCACTCGGGAGCACGGGTACCGTTCCGTTTCGGTAGATGAGGCGATCTGCCTGGTTCCAAGGGCCGGGTCGCTCGGTCGAGAGTATCGACGAAAGGTACGCACGATTACGAGGGGAATGCGGACTCTTTGGTACAAGCGCCGTCTTCTGGATCCGGCTCGCTTCGGCCTTTTTGCATGGATGCTGTTCAGCCACAAGGTCTGTCGCTGGTTGGTTCCCTGGGCCGGATTGGCGGCTGTCGTCGGAATCGTCGCCGCGAGCACGACGATGGAGTGGGCCGCCTGGGCGAGTTTCGGTATCGGTTTAGGAAGCGTTCTTGCTGGGGCCGGCTGGCTCCTGAAGGACCGACCCCGTGTGCCTCGCCTCTTCTCGGTCCCTGCCTTCCTTCTCGCCGGAAATGCCGCCGCCATCCATGCAGGGATGCGTGTGCTCCGGGGAGGGCAGGATGCGGTCTGGGAACCGACACGCCGGGACGCCGTTGCTGCGGCACGGTAGCGACGTAGCGCGAACCCAACTTCCGCCGGGCTCCGCGCCCGGAGGGTCACGGTCGGTGAACAACGCCGCCCGCTGCGTTCGAAGCAATGCCGGTCGGTGACATTTCGCCCCGTAAAATGAGATGGAAACAGGAAACCTGATGATGGAAATGGCAACTAGAGACCAGAAAAAGCAGGCGTCGACGCTGGGCGTTCTTGGCCTTGGCTACGTCGGGCTGCCGCTGGCGCTGGAGACGGCCAAGTCGGGATATCGGGTCTTGGGATTCGATGTATCCCCGCAGGTGGTCGACCTCGTAAACCGCGGTGAAAGCCACGTCCAGGACGTTCCGTCGGAGCTCCTTTCGGCTCTGGTGGGCGAAGGGCTTCTCTCGGCGACCACGGACTTCAGCCGGCTGGCCGAGTGCGATGCGATCAGCGTTTGCGTACCGACACCGCTCAATAAGATCAAGGATCCGGACCTGAGCTTCGTCGTCACGGCGACGAACTCGATCGCCGCCACCCTCCGGCCCGGCCAGCTGATCATCCTCGAGTCGACCACCTTCCCCGGTACGACGCGCGAGGTAATGCTCCCGATCCTGGAAGAGACGGGACTCCAGGTCGGCGAGGACTTCTTCGTCTGCTTCAGTCCCGAACGAGTGGACCCCGGGAACCCGATCTGGCAGACGCGGAACACGCCGAAGGTCATCGGCGGGGTCACAGAGAAGTGTCTCGCCCAGGGTGTGGCGTTGTACGAGCGAGTTTTCGACACGCTGGTTCCGGTGGGTTCGGCGGAAGCGGCCGAACTCACCAAGGTCTATGAGAACACGTTCCGGATGATCAACATCGCGCTCGCGAACGAGCTCGCGCAGGCGTGCGACCGGCTCGGTGTCGACGTCTGGGAGGTCATCGACGCGGCGGCGACGAAACCGTTCGGTTTCATGAAGTTCACGCCCGGCCCCGGCCTCGGCGGGCATTGCATCCCGCTCGACCCGCACTACCTGTCCTGGAAGCTTCGCACGCTCTCGTACAAGACCCGCATGATCGAGCTCGCGAGCGAGATCAACGCGGAAATGCCCGGCTTCGTGCTGGGCAAGGTACAGGATGCGCTGAACGAAGTGGGATTGGCGATCAACGGTTCCAAGGTCCTGGTGCTCGGCATCGCGTACAAGCGCGATGTCGACGACTTCCGCGAGAGCCCGGCGATCGACATCATTCGGCTCCTCCAGGAGAAGCGGGCGGAAGTCGAGTATCATGATCCCTTCTGCCCATCGATCGAGGACGACGACCACACGCCACTCGCCAACCTCCCGATGCACTCCGTGGATCTGAGCCAGGAGGTGCTCGAGCGAGCCGATTGCGTCGTGATCGTCACCGACCATACCACCGTCGACTACGATCGGCTCGCGGACGTCGCTCGGCTGGTGGTCGATACACGGGGAGTGATGCGGCGTCACGCCGGCGGTCGGGCAACGGTTATCGGGCTCTCGGGCGCCGAGCAGGAGTCCGTAGCCACCTGGCGACCAAGGCTCCAGATCGCCGTTCGATGAGGGTACTGATCGTCGCCGGGGCGCGGCCCAACTTCATGAAGGTCGCTCCTATCTTACGGGTGCTTCGACGGGAGGGATTCGAGGCCATGCTCGTCCATACCGGGCAGCATTACGACGAGGCCATGTCCGACGCATTCTTCCGGGATCTCGACCTGCCCCCTCCGGACCACTACCTCGGCGTGGGTTCCGGTACGCACGCCCAACAGACTGCCCGGGTCATGCAGGCGTTCGAGCCGGTGCTCGAGAGGGTCCAACCGGATTGGGTGGTCGTCGTCGGAGACGTGAACAGTACGATCGCCTGCGCCCTGGTCACGGCGAAGCGAAAGGAGGATCTGGGCGTGAGGATCGCCCACGTCGAGGCTGGTCTCCGGAGCCGCGATTGGCGAATGCCCGAAGAAGTAAACCGGGTCCTTACGGATCGACTCTCCGACCTCCTCCTGACACCAAGCCGTGACGCGCACCCGAACCTGCTCCGGGAAGGGATCGAGGAAGAGAAGATCGCGTTCGTCGGCAACGTCATGATCGACGCGCTACTGCATCAACTACCCCATGCTCGAACCGTCGATCTGCCGGGGCGGCTCGGTCTGGAGAGGGGAAGGTATGCGGCGGTCACGCTGCACCGGCCAAGCAACGTCGACGACCGCGAGCCCCTTCGGAACGTTCTGCAAGCGCTGGCAACCGTCGCCGCCGAGATGCCAGTCGTGCTTCCCCTTCACCCGCGAACGGCCAAGAACATCCAGAACTTTGGCCTGGATGATCTCCTCTCCGATCTTCTCGTTCTCGAGCCGCTCGGGTATCGCGAGATGCTCTCCCTGACCGACGCCGCTGGAGTGGTTCTGACCGATTCTGGTGGGTTGCAGGAGGAGACGACGGCGTTGGGCGTTCCCTGCGTGACGTTGAGGGAGCAGACAGAGCGGCCCATCACGGTGACAGAGGGAACGAATCGCCTCGCTTCCTGGCCAGTGACCACCGAGGGAGTGCTCGGGAGCTTCCACGAGGCTCTCCTGGAGCGGCAGGGCGGGCCCAATGGACGGCGTCCCGAAGGTTGGGATGGACACGCCGCGGAACGGGTGGTGGAGGCATTGGCCGCCTCCGCGGCATTGGCTATCGCTTGATAAACCCTACTTCGAACCGATTGGCGCCCCGCTTCCATTCGCTGGCGTCCACCCCTTCACTTCCAGTTCCGTAAGAGGTTGAAGCCATGGCTTTTCTATTGTGTTCTTATGCCTCCGAGCGGTCTCGACCAGAGAAGATCGAGGCGTGGATTTCGGAGTTGGTCGGGTTACGAGAGGTGCATCGGAACTATCCGGACCGCGTCGAGACGATCGACTTGTTTCTGGAGCGGGCAAGAGGGTGGCTCGAGGGAGCCAAGGCTCCCGCCGGAGAGGCCAGTTGATGCTGGGCAGGCTGGACTGAAGTGGACCATCGCGAGCTCCTTTCGCCCGAAGCGAGCGTACTGCTACTCGCCTTGAATCCTGGCGGGCGGGCGAAGCTCGATTCGGCCGTTGAGGATCCGCGGCTCGATTGGGGCCGTCTCTTCTGGTTGGCGGAACGGGAGAAAGCGACGCCAGTCCTTTGGAGTGCGCTCCGTGAACTGCCCCCCCGGCGCGTGCCGGCTGAGGCTTCTCGGCGGATGGAGCAGCTGGCCGCGATCAGCGATTTCCGCATGCTCCGACTGGAGCAGCTGCTCATCGAGGCCCTTTCGATCCTCGCTGAGCAGAAGATCGACGCCGTGCTCCTGAAGGGCGCGGCTCTCTGCGCAACCGTTTACGGCTCATTTGCGGCGCGGCCGATGTACGATGTGGACCTCCTGCTTCGGGCCGAAGACGCGGAAACGGCGTGGGAAGCACTCCGTCGGTTTGGCTGGAGGCACGATGAAGGCGAGTGTCCACGGGAGTTCTACCAAGCGCACCATCACCTCCCGCCTCTCGACGACCCTGCCGGAACCGGGCTCGCGATCGAGCTCCATACGAGCCTTGGCGCCGGAATCGCCCGGCTTTCCGTCCAGGAAATCATCGACCGTTCGAAACCCGTCGAGATCGGCGGCGCTCGGGCGTTTGTGCCCGCGGTCGAGCACCAGGTGCTGCACCTCTGCACTCATTTCGCCTGGTCCCATATGTTGCGTTCCTCGGCGTGGCGGTCGTTACGCGACCTGCGGCAGCTCGTCGCCGACGCGGGCCTGGTCGATTGGGATGCGGTCCTCGCCGTCGCTGCTGAAGCTCGGGCGGAAAGCTCCTGCTACTGGACCTTTCGAATTGCTCGCGCTCTCACGGCGGTGTCGATCCCGGACCGGGTCCTGGCAGAATTGGCCCCTCGGAAGAGTGAGATTGGCCTGGCGAAGCTCGAGCGTCACTACCTCGCCGGTCTCTTCGCCTTCGGTCCCGTGCGATGCCCGTCGAATCGCCTCTCTCGGGCACTCTGGACGGCCGGCATGGCACCTCGCCAGTCCGGGCACGGCCGTCTTCGTCCGTGGTCGCGGGACGAGGAATACCCTGTTCTGACGGGTCCGTCGACCCCGACTTCGCTACGCTCGAGATTCCGTCGGAGACTGCGGGCGGTTTCAGCGTGGGGAAATTACCTGCGGTTCCTTCTCGCTCCGGCGACCGTGGAGCGGCGCTCCACCAACAACCAGACCAACTCCTTCACACACCGCTCGACCCGATCATAGGTCCGATGCAGCACCTCCTCGCTCTCCGACCAGGGATCCTCGATCGTTCGTGAGGTTGCGGGAGCCGGATCGAGGTCACCGAGAACGAGGATCTGGCCGGCGTTGGAGACCATCCGGATCGCCGCCTCCTGTCGAGGGCCCATCACCACGACAAGTGTCGAGCCGCCGATCCGATTGCGGCGGATACTCGAGGAGCGGTGGGCGGCTAGCTCGACACCTCTCTCCGATGCGAGCGCAATCGCCGGTTTCGGGCAGGCCCGCCCTGGTCCAACGAAGCCCGCAGAACTGACCGTCAGGCCTGCCGCCAGACGGGGGGGCAGGAGCTTCAAGAATAGCTGCTCGGCAAACGGGCTTCGGAAGATGTTCCCCTGGCAGACGAAGACAACCGAATCGAACGCCGCCCCCTCCTCGATGCTGCGGACGGCGCGGCGACGATAGATCGGGTGAAACAGCCGCCCCGCCGCGGCGCCGCCAGAGTGTTTCACGCTCCGCCCCACGGCAAGGAGCCGCTCGGCAAAGGTCGAACGTTCGCCAGTTTGATCGAGAGTACTCATCCGTCAACTCAGGGGGTGTTGGCGACTGCATCGAGATCGCTATAGGCCTGTCGATAGACAGTCTCGCGAAGGCCTAAAAGAAATCGTTCGGGGTCAAGGCACGGGACGAGCCACGAGTGAGGCGTACGTTTCGTACGCTGCAGGGAGCGCAATGAAGCGTAACGCAGAGCAAAGTGATCTATCAATGGCCTTAAGTACTCCGTGCCAGAACGATGACGACGTATTCCTGGTCATTCCCATTCGTCATTCCCGTGGGACGCCTGATCGTTCCTCAAGGGCTGCAATCGATCGGCCCGATCGCCGAACCGAGGGGCTGGGCGATCGGCTCGCTCATCGATCGGCGGAGGTGGGGGAGGTTCTACGAACTGGATCCGTACCTTCGAACCAGGTCGATCACCTGGAGTCGTTCGTGGTGGGTCAGCCTCGAGTGCGTGGGAAGGGTGACCAGCCGGCGGCTGAGCTCCACGGCTCCTGGCCAAGCGCGATCTGTGTTCACGATGTGCGGTTGCAGCTGGGGGAGCTCAGAGATCGGGCGTGGATAAGCGGCCTCGATGCCGAGCGGGGCGGGACGGACTCCGAACCCGCTGATTCCGCGCGGTAGCCGAACGGGGAGACGCAGGTATCCGGGGGTGCCGCCCTCTGGCACGCGAACGATCTCGACTCCATCGAGAGATCGAAGGCGTTCGAGATAGAACGCCGCGTTTTCCCGTCGGCGCTCAACTTCCGCCTCAGCTGCAGCTCGGGAGCGCACAGCCAGAGCTGCACCCAGACGAGCCATCGATCGAGGCGGCGTGGGATCATGCCAGCGGGTCTCCCCAAGGCCCAGCCACGGCAGTGAGCGCGGGAAGCGGTAGAGGCTCGGTCGCCCGAGCCCCCACTGGGCAACGCCCGCGATCGCCAGGGAGAGATCTTCCACCCCCGGGGGGCGCTCCAGCTCGAAGTCGCGGCGGCCGAACGGGTCGCGCAGGAGCAGGGCGCCACCCCGAATCCCTGACCACCCCTTTCCCCGACCGAAGCTCAGCACGCTGAGGTCCCCCATCGAGCCGAGGCGTCGCCCACCCCAGCGGGCCCCGTCGCCCTGCGCAGCATCCTCGATGAGGATCACTCCAGCAGCTTCCGCGATCTCCCGGAGGGGCGACCATTCGATCGGCACCCCGAAGAGCGGGCTCACGACGACCGCCGCAACGCCTCCGCAACCCACTGCATCGCGAAACGAGGGCGGGTCCGGGGCCAGTGTCTCTGGATCGACGTCGTAGATCACGACCTCCGCGCCAGCCCCAACGGCCGCCGAAGCGACCTCGAAACAGGTAAACGCCGGGAGCGCCACTCTTGGCCGCCCGCCTCGCGGATCCGCGCGCTCCCCGCCCGCGCCCTCGATTGCGAGCTGCAACGCCTGAGCTCCGCTTCCCGTCAGGACCACGCGGTCGGCCTCGTACTCGTCCCGGAGCAACGCGGACAAGCCAACCGCCGATTCCCTGGCCGAGAGAACGCTACGCGCGGCCGCCCCCCAGATGGTTCCGAGGGAGAGCGGCGAATACGTGGGAAGGTGGAAGCTCAGGAAGCTCACGGAAGCTGGCGCGATAGAACGGGCCCCAATCGGTTCGCGACTGCGAGTGGTAGCCGGGACCATGCCCCGGTCGCGAACCGGTAGATCGGACGGTCGGGTGACGGTGTGCTGCGGACTCCGTTCGCCGACCACTGCGTCCATGGCAGCTCTTCGCTCTCACCGCCCCACTGCAGCTTGAAGATGTGGGTATTGCTCCCGGGCGTGCATCGCCCGAAGTCGAACGTCTTCGCCCCACGACCGATCACGTGCTCCATGAACGACCAGTAGAGGAGCATGTTCGGCGACTTGCGGTTGAACTCCCGGAGTGACGATGCCCAGGTGATCTCGAAGCGGTCTCTCCAGACGAATCCGAGTCCTCCCGCCACCGGCTGCGTACCAAGGTACACAACGCCAACGACAGCCTGTCGCGCGAGCGACGAAGCGATCTTCTCGAAGAATTGCTTCGGCAGCACCGGGGTCCCGAGATCGCGCATGTTCCGCGAGAAGACCTCGTAGAACGGCTCCACCTCGGACAGTCCGAACCGGACCTCCATCTCCTCCTTCTGCGCCCTTCGGATCTGGCTCCGGAGCTTCGATGGAAACCACTTCCACATCGCCTCCGCTGTCTCCTGCAAGTCGAGGAGAACGGTCGCTTTGCGATTCGAGACGCCCATCCCGTCGTACGGCATCGTCCCGCCGCGCAGCTCGAGCAGGTCCACCCCTCTTCGACTCGCTTCGGCGAGCGCGGCGACCGCGAGCTCCTGCTGAACTGAGGGCGAACCCAGCGGCCCCCCGTAGTTCACAAAGGGCAGCGAGACCAGGTACGACCCGAAGATCCGGCTCCGCACGTGAACGAGCGGGAGAACCCCCTGCCAGACGCCGCCCGCATCCACCCCGACGAGGTAGCGACTTTCGTGGCCGAGCGTGTCCGTCATTACCTCCCGCCAACCCGCGAGGTGTGCGTAGGAGGCCTCGGGGGACTCGGCAACGAAGCGATCCCATTCGGCGGGATCCCCATCGTGGCGAACCACCTGCAAGCCAGCGGGCCCGGCGAGCTGCACCGAACTGGTCATCTGGGGACGGAGGCCAGGGAAGCCCGGATGGAGTTGAAGCGGAAGGTCCGCAAGAGCCGCTGGAGGCGGCCCCACGTTCGACCCAGGCCACCGTAATGGCGGATCCGCGTGAATGAAGGTACATCGAAGACCGGCTGGCCTTCGTCCCACTCCCACGGATGGATGTAGAAGGTGGCCGGCACGCCACGAGCCTCGGCCTGTCGGAGACCGGCCTCCACAAAGCCGTACGGGAACAGGCGGAAGTACGCACCGCCGGCCGCCGGCAGGTTGGTGCCGAATCGCCGCAGCGTGGCCGGGGGAAACTCCAACAGCGGTCCGCCCGGCCGCTCCAACCAATGCGGCTCCCTGCGTCCGCTCGCGTACCCGTACCCCCGACGCCTCACTGGGAAGAGGCTCGAATCGTACCGGTATCCTTCTTCGACGAGGATGTCGAGCGCCCAGTCGTGACCCTCGACGATCGAAAAGCTCGGCGCTCGGTAGCCGAGTACCTCCTGACCGGTGATCTGCTCGAGCGCGTCCCTACTCGTACGGACCGACTCTCGGAACTCCGCCCGCGTCTGAGTCGTGACCTTCTCGTGCCCCCAGCCGTGCGACGCCACCTCGTGACCCGCTTTCGAGATCGACTGCACCAACCCCGGATAGCGCTCCGCGATCCAGCCCAGGACAAAGAACGTCCCCCGCGAACCGTGCCCCTCCATCAGCTCCAAGAGGCGTTCGGTCGCCTGCCCGACCCGACTCTCCATCTCCTCCCACCGATCCCGGGCGACAAACGGCTCGAGCGCCGAAACCTGGAAGTACTCTTCTACATCGACCGTGAAATGATGGTAGCCTGCCGCCCGCCCGTCCGAAGACTCGGGGACGGACCGCTCTGCTTCGAACGTCGACGCGATAGGAGCGGAGCTCATAAATTCTCGAATGGCCTCTTCGTACACTTCGGGATCCACGGATCCGGGCGTGGCGCCCCGGCAAACGAGCAATCCGGGCGCCGTTGATCAGGACGGCCGGGAGCAAAGGAGAGACGGGCTTTTAACGCCAGTTACCCAGCCTGTCCGCCGTCGGCGCCGACCGACAGCTGTTGCGGGAGCCCCACACCCGGCCAGCCAGTCTCCCGGGTTGCCAGGTTTGGCCCCTCATCCCCTCATCCCTGGTACCGGCACCTGGCAACCGGCGACCGCAGTGGGATGGGCGTCGTCGCGCCTTTTGGGACATCTTGTTAAGTCCCTGCTCCGCTTGCCCTTCGCTGCCTCATCGAGGCCCCTTGGCGCTATTGCGCTGTGGTACCCGATCGCCCATTCTACAACGCCAAGAGGCGTTCTTCCACCGGGTTCTGCAACCGATTCGGCCGTCGGGTCCGATCCCATACCGACGCCA
Source organism: Gemmatimonas sp. (assembly GCA_009380025.1). Classification (GTDB taxonomy): domain Bacteria; phylum Gemmatimonadota; class Gemmatimonadetes; order Longimicrobiales; family Longimicrobiaceae; genus WHSP01. The sequence continues at coordinate 16,663 of WHSP01000066.1, forward strand.
GCCAATAACCGGTACCCCGGCGACGACAGCCGCTCTCCTGAGCTGATCGGCGTTTCCGGGTTCGAAATCGTCACTCATTCAATTTCGACTCACACTCGCGGTCCCGCCGAAATAGCGAAAGCGCAAGGTCGACACTTCGCGCTTGCGAGCCTCCACGGCACCGCCGGTTGGCAGTGACCGGTAGCGGGCAGTCGGGGATGAGTGGGAGTGCAGAGGTAACGACAACCGGGGATGCGGGGGGACCAGGAGTACCGGCATGGCTTGGCGATGAATTGGTTGTAGGCGCGGAACTGGCGCTGGACACGATTGGGTCTTGAATTCGTCGGTATCCCCTGGGTCGGCGAGCGGATGCTCGGCCCCAGCTTCGATCGGACGACAGGACTTCATGGGCTTCGAACTCGACGGGAATCTCTCGAGTCTGTTTGGTGGGACACTGAAGAATTGGCTGTCGCGCGAGGGAGCGCGGCAGGATACGGAAATTCGGACGAATCGAACGCTCGATCTGTTGGTTGCGGGCGCGAGGCACGCCGTCCTGACGTGGGATGACGGGGGGGTGGTGACGCGCTGGAACAGGGCGGCCGAACACCTCTTCGGATGGAGCTCATCCGAAGTGATCGGACGCCTGTGTCCGATCGTGGTTGCTGGGAGCGAAGCCTCGCTGGCGGCGGTCGTGACGACGGGCCCCCTCGATCGGGAGAAGCGGCTGCGGTGCCGACGATCGGATGGAGCCGAGCTCGATCTGGTGGTGCTCGTTTCGGCGGCGGGTGATGGATCGAGCACCGACGGAAGCAGGCTGGTGACGGTGGTGAAGCGCGGGAAGCTCGAGTTCGGCAGAGAGGACGAAGCCTCGGGCGTCATTGCGAGGAGCCCGTTCGGGATCATCATTGCGGGCAGTGACGGGAGGATCCTGGAGACGAACCCCGCCGCGGCATCGCTCCTGGGGCGAAGCGAAATCGAGCTGATCGGCGCACCGTTTCTGGATCTCATCCGCTACCCTCGCGGCCGGGTGCAGCAAGCGGTTGCCCGGGGCCTTTCCGCAGGAGACTCCTTCGAGTCGCAGGTGCACCTGATCCGTGGCGATCACGATCTTGTGACCGTCGACCTCTCTATCGTGAGCCTCGACGGCGTCGAGGCCGAGCAGCGGATCGCGTGCTTCTTGATGGACGCCACGGAGCAGGTCGCGATCGAGAAGCGGCGAGCGGACCTGTTGCGGCTGGAGCAGAAGGCTCGGGTCGCTGCTGAGGCCGCGCAGCGCCGCGCCGGGCACCTCGCCCGGATCACTGGCGAGCTGACGTTCTCGCTGGACTACGATCAGACCCTGCGTCGCATCGCCGAGCTGGCCGTTCAGGGCTTTGCGAGCTACTGCGTGGTCTACGTACGCGAGGGCGAGGGGATGCTACGGGTCGGAGCCGAGGCGTACGCCGAAACTGACGGACCACCCCTCCGCCACACGACCCCCACGGACCCGATTCCGGTACCGCCGGAGAGCGTCACGGCCACCACGCTGGAAACCGGGCACCCGCTCCTCCTCAACGGACCCGAGATCCAGATCGATGAGCTCTTCGGCCTCAACGAGGAGCACAGGGAAAGCCTCCGGTCCTTCGACCTCTCCTCGGCGATGCTCCTCTCCCTGCGGGCTCGTGGCACCGTCCACGGGGCGATCGCATTCTTCAATCGCGGACAGGATGCGACGGAGTTCGGCGAGGACGACCTTCGCTTCGCCGAGTCTCTCGCGCAGAGCACAGCCTTCGCCATCGACAACGCCGAGCTCTACCGCACGGCGCAGCGTGCGGTCGCGGCGCGCGAGGAGTTGCTTGCCATCGTCGCACACGACCTCCGCAGCCCGCTCGGCGCGATCTCCGTCAGCACGGAGATGCTGCAGGAGTTCGACCTCGATGAGAACGCGAACCACTACCACCTGGAGATTATCCAGCGGGCGAGCGCGCGGATGAGCCGCCTCATCCAGGACCTCCTGGACGTGGCGAAGATCGAGTTGCGTCAGCTCAACATCGAGCCGGCGCCCCAGGAAGTGCTGCCCATCCTCGAGGAAGCACATTCCCTCTTCGAGACGCGCGCGCGCGCCAAGCTGCTGAACTTCACCTACCAGGTCGACCCTGATGCATCGACCGTGGTCGCCGATCGGTACCGAGTCCTTCAGGTACTCTCGAACCTGATCGAGAATGCGATCAAGTTCTCCTCGCCCCACGGCAAGATCGTGCTCGGTGTGGATCGGACCGAGGCGGGCGTTCTCTTCACTGTCACCGACGAGGGACCCGGGATCCCGCCCAACGAGCTACCCCATATCTTCGACCGCTTCTGGCAGGCGCGGCGAACCGACGAATCGGGCGCCGGACTCGGCCTTGCGATCGCCAAAGGCATCGTCGAGGCGCACGGTGGAAGTATTTGGGTAAAGAGCGCCGCCGGCGAGGAAACTCGCTTGGGGTTCTCAATCCCCGATCCGGCTACGGTCGAGGTGCCACCCCCGAAGTCCGCTAGTAGGGTTCGCCGGCAAGGCAGAGACAGCATCGGTCGGAGGAGGGACCGAAGGTCCGGCTGAGATTGCTCGCGAAGGGCCTCGGTTCAGATTCGCGATTCGTGCGATTGCCTCACGCGGAGCCGCAGAGACGGACCATCGCCCAACCCCCCACCGACGGGTCGTCGGTCAGCGTTGACCCGCCGCCTTGGCGAGGGGAATGCGGGAGGCGACCTTCAGGCTTCGAGAGCTTTCGTAGTCCAGAGCGAGTTCGGTATGACGCATGATTTCGGTCGCGCAGGCGACGTCTTCCTCATCGTACTCCGCATCACCGATCTGTTGACGGAGTAGGCTCATCGCTCCGATCACCCTGCCCTGCCTGCGAAGCGGTACCGACAACAGCGACAAACCAGCCTCCGCGCCCCACTCTGAATCGCAACAGGCCAGCGGCACGGCCGGGTGGTCACGGCTCAGCCCCCCGAGCAGGATCGGCTCCCCAGTCCGCAGCAGCTTCTCCAACCACATACGCCGGCTCGCGTCGGGGCGGTCGAAACGGCCACCGCGGCACCACTCCCCGCGAAGGCGGCACACACCATACGTACCGGCGAGCTCGCCGTCCTCGCCCGTGACTTCGATCACGCATCGGTCCGCCATCCAGCTCGTGGAGAGCGACGCCGCGCGCCGGAGGGCCGCCACTCCACCGCCGGCCCTCGACAAGGCGGCGCACGCCTCGGCGAGAAAGTGGAGCCTACGCTCCCTCCGACCCGCCGCCGCCGCAAACTCTCGCGCCGAGCTTTGCGCCTGCGCGTTCGCGATCAGCGGCGCCAGGACCGACGCCAGCTGCGAGAGCAGTCGCGCCTCACGCTCCGCATGCCCAAACGGCTCGGAATAGAAGACGGCGAGCACCGCTTGCAGCTCGCCAGCCGCAGTCATCAACGGCAGATAGACTGCGGATCTACACTCACTCGTCAGCAGCTCCGCCGCCCCTCCGAAGGGAGGAGGATAACTGGCAACATCGTTGACGATGACGGCACGGCCACCCCCCCTGCGCAGCGTTTCGGCGCCCCGCGCCGGGAGGATGGTAAGTAGCTGACGGTGGACCTCGACGAGTCCGACCGATGCGACCAACCGAACCCCGTTGATCTCGTCCGCCAGCAGCAGCGCTCCCTTCTCCGAGCGGAGAAGTGACGTGGCCGAACAAACGATGTCTTCCCAGATCATCGGGTCGTGCAGCTTCGCGGAAAGCCGCACTACCAGTTCCAGTAGTCGCTCGCTATCGCTGACGCGGTTCTCAAAACTCATCGCTACAGGGTCGAAGGGCCAAGTCGCGCCATCAATCCGCGGCGCCGCAACGCCGTTCGTCAAATCCGTGTGGGAAACCGGCCGACGCTCAAGTGCAGCGAGCATGCCGGCCTCGGCGGCGCCGTTTCGTGCATCTTTTTCCGCCGAAAACCCCCGACCGGGCCCCCGTCACCGATGCACCCTTCCAACGACTGTCACGGACGACCGTAGTCCAACCGCCACACTTCTTCTTGTCGCATCCGTGCAACAGCGCTCCCGGCGGAACCATTCTGCCGAGTTGTCGCGGACCCGCAACATCGATGGAGACAATGCGGGCTCCTCAGCCCGGGAAGAGCTTGAGTCAGGGAGAAAATTCCGCAGGTGGGAAGAGTTTCCAGCGCACTTCCACAAGCCTGGGGGGTGCCGTGCAGCCTGGATACGGTTGCCAGGCGCCATGCAAGCGACCGCGGCGGCTCAACGAATCGAAGGCGCCTCACTCGCGGCTCGTCGCGCGCCTTGACCTGCACGATTTCTCTTCGGCCTTTCGCGCAGCCTGTTTTTCAACAGTCTTCTAGGCATACCGCTTGCCCCCCTTATCCCGATCGCCGCATCGGGGAACCGTCTTCGACCGCCCCCGGTCCGCCGGACGCACCGGCCCAATTCGCGGTGCTTCTGAAACCTTTAGACCCGTTTGCGGGCATGGGCGGAACCGTCCTCATCGTGGATCCGAATGACGAGCTGCGCCGACGCCTGGGCGACCTGCTCGAGATGCACGGTTTCCTGGTCCTGGAGGCTGCGGACGGGATCACCGCTTGGTCGGTCGCGTGCAACCATAAGCCGGACCTGATTACCGTGCGCGACCCTGCCGAGGTGTATGGCGCGCGAGCGCTGCTCGATTCGATCCGCGCCAACGTCGCGATGGAAGACCTTCCTGTGTTGATCCTGGAACGCGCCGGAGGCCATCCCGAAGAATGGCAGGAGCGGAACGCCGTGGTCCAGCAGCTCGAGCTCGGCGCTGGACCCGACGAGTACGTGCGCGTCGTAGAAGGCCTCCTGGCACCCGTCGGCCCGGACGATCCCGACACGTCGTCCACCAAGCTGACGATGTAGTTGGAAGTTCGTGTTTCTGATGGCTGATCGCTCATATCTGATAGCTCATGCGAATCGTTGTAACCGGAGGAGCCGGCTTCATCGGAAGCCATGTGGCCGAGGCATACCTGGCGAGGGGTCACGAAGTGGTCGTGCTGGACTCCCTCGTTCACGGAAAGCGCGAGAACGTCCCGGAGGGTGCCGAGTTCCATCACCTCGACATACGGGACCCTGAAGCGGCCGACCTGCTGCGCGACGGTGGCTTTGACATCCTCAACCACCATGCGGCGCAAATGGACGTCCGGGTATCCGTTCACGATCCGCGGTTCGACGCGAGTGTGAACGTCGACGGACTGTTGAACCTCCTGGAGGCAGCTAGGATCGGGGGCGTGAAACGGGTCCTCTACGTCTCCTCGGGCGGGGTCGTCTA
>WHSP01000067.1 GCA_009380025.1 Gemmatimonas sp.
TGAGACGCGGTGAGATCGATGCCGATGGGTCACGCCTCCTCGGTGGATGATGCGGCCATCCACCGAGCGCCCAAGGCTTCCCGGTCGACCTGGGCGCCGCGAAGGTAGACGGCGTTGATACGCCGGGTGTTGGTGATGTCGTCGAGCGGGTTCGCGTCGAGCACGAGGAAGTCGGCCGATTTGCCGGGTTCGAGGGTGCCTACCTCGTCGATCTGCAGCAGCTCGGCCGAGGTCCGGGTCGCCGCGACGATCACCTCGGCAGGGGTCATCCCTGCGGCGACCATGTCGGCCATCTCCAGGTGGTGTGACCAAGGCGTACTACCGTCCGTGCCGAAGGCGATGCGTACGCCGGCGTCGTTGAGCCGAGCGAGGTTACGCGCCTGGATCCCGAACGCCTCCTGGGCGTCTGGGTTGTCTCGCGACGCCGCCTGCATCTCCTGAAGCTCCACTGGAGGCACGGTGCCGCTGAGCCAGCTGAGATCCTCTGCCACTCCGCGGCCGGGCATGTTGGGGACGAGGACGACCTCGGGGTGGTCCTGGAAGAGGGCGATCACTTCGTCGTCGACGTCTTGATCGCGGATACCATGGGCGAACGCGTCGACCCCTGCGCGGAGTAGTCCCTTGGCGTCGTCGAGGGCGAAGATATGTGCGGTGACCCGGAGGCCGAAACGATGGGCCTCGTCGATGATCGCCCCGTACAGCTCCGGACTCATCTTCTCATACTGTCCGTTCCGGTCGTCCACCCAGATCTTGACCAAGTCGACCTCCCGCTCGGCGAGCTCACGCACCGCCGTCCGCGCCTCCTCTTCGGTCGTGATCCAATACGGGACCTCCGAGCGACCGGGTTCCGACATCGTGATCCCCCTGCCGGCAGTTCGGAACCTCGCGGCATCCGGGATGGTCTCCGCACGTATCTGGAAGGCCAGGTCGCCATCATCCTGGCCCAGACTCGTAGCGACGCCGACTCCGTAATAGGCGAGGTGCTGCAACTGATCGGTGAGCGTCTCGCGGGCGGATCCGAGGTGCTTGTGCGTGTCGACGAACGCCGGCATCACTGTCTTGCCCGTCAAGTCGATTCGCACCGCCTCGGTCGGAACCTGTACCCCGCCGCGCGTCCCCACCTCGATCAGCCGCCCATCGGCGACGAGGAGGACCCCGTCTTCGATCGGCTGCCCGCCGTCCCCGAGGATGAGTCTTGCACCCTCGAACGCTGTCACTTCGGATACCGTGTCCTGCGCGGCGCCTGACTCCTCGCCGGCGCATCCCACGAGCAGAATTGCCAAACCGCCGGCCGATGCCGCGAATCGCGATCGGAGCTTCATCGGGTGCATTGGAAGCCTCCTTCGGTGAGCGAGCCGTACTGTCTCATTCCGGCAAGATAGGTAGTCCCCGAAAACCTGCCAACAGAAATTTTACCGCAGAGACGCAGAGCGCGCGGAGGACCTACAAGAGTCTTTCTCTGCGTGCTCTGCGCCTCTGCGGTGAATATATTGGCTGGATGCTCTTTGGCCCCAATCCAACGCCGAGCAAAGCTTGAATGGCCGAGACACTGAAGGATCAGATCCGCGCCGATCTAAACGCCGCGCGCAAGGAGCGGGATAAGTTGCGCACGACCCTGCTCAGCACCTTCCTCTCCGAGGTCCGGAACCGGGAGATCGAAATGGGGGGCGGAGCGGGAGATGAGGAAGTCCAGGCGCTGCTGACGACGGCGATCAAGAGGCGCCGGGAAGCCGCAGACCAAATGCGTTCGGGAAACCGCGAGGATCTGGCGACGAAAGAGGAGCTGGAGGCCGTGATCCTCCAGGCTTACCGGCCGCCTCCGCTCGACGAGTCGGAAGTCCGCGGCCTCGTGCGCGACGCGATCGCCGGCGGCGCCGCGGACCTCGGCTCGGTCATGAAGACCGTGATGCCGAAGGTCAAAGGCCGATTCGAAGGGAAGGAGCTGAACCGGATCGTGCGGGAGGAGCTTGGTTGAACCTGGCTCGGGCGTATAGGATGTGACGCGATCGGACAGTCATACGCCACCGTCTCCGCCATTGGCGGCGGGGTCGGCGACCTTGACGTCGGTCCGCGTAAAGTCGTCGCCCTTGAATAGCAGCGGGCATTCGAGGGCCCTCGCGAGAGCGTAGGAGAAGCAGTCGCAGATGTTGAGGGCCGCGGGATGTCGACCCTTACCGTAGGTGATGAAGGCCTGACGCGCGATCTCCGCCTGAGCGCGGTCGACGGCAACTGTCTCGATCTCGTAGGACGATAGAAGCCGATCGACGCCGAGCGTTGCTGCCACGTCGCCGTCACGGGCCGCAACGAAGGTCGTCTCCACTAAAGTCACGGCTGAGATTACCGTATTGTCCGACAGCTGCAGCGTTCTCGTGAAGCCCGCCGCTTCTGCTTCGCCGGTGAGCACAGAAATGAGTACGGACGTATCCGCCACGATCACCGAGGCAATCCGTGCTCGTCGTACATTTCCATCCCTACCGCCTGCTGATCTATCGGCCCGAAAGGACCCAGCTCCGCGAGCGCCGCCTCCCAGGAGGCTTGTCGGTGGCGGGCGCGACCCTCCCGGCCCTCTTTGATACGCGCCAGTGCCGCGCGAACCGCCTCGTCAACCGCTTCCGTGACCCCCTTGTTGGTCAGGGCCGCCAGCTCTCGGACCGCCGCCTCGACTTCCTCGTTCTTGATACTGATACCCACTGGTTGCCTTTCTAGAAGTTGATCAGCTTGTCTAGAATAGGTCTGATCGCTCGTTTCCACAACCGCCTGTCCAAGATCACATCGCTTGGAATCCCTGGCCCCTATGCCCTTGACGCTAGCGGGAAATCATGAAATATTGATGATATCATGTATGATATGGTAGGCCTTGGTAGGCTGGTGAAGCACACCCGAGAGGTCGAGGGTTTATCCCAGCGGGAGCTCGCGGAGCGAGTCGGTACATCGCAACCGGCGGTGGCGAAGCTCGAGCAGGGTTCGTCGAACCCGACCGTCAGAACGCTGGCGCGCTACGCGGAAGCCCTCGGGCTGGATTTGCGAGTGGATTTCGCGAAGGTGCCAGTGGCCGATCCCGTAGTCGAGCGATACAAACTGGACGTAGATCGCACGCTGCTGCGCGAGAACCTGCGTCGCAGTGTGGATGAGCGCCTGCGGTCGCTGGGCGAGTGGGAGGAGGCGGGGTGGGAGCTCCAGCGTGCGGTCGCGGATGCCCGCCAGGCAGGTCGAGACGGGAAGTGACGTCGCTCGAGCGCCTGTTGATCGCGCTGGCGGACGGGGGCGTGGAGTTCATCATCGTCGGCGGGGTCGCGGCGCGGGCGCACGGCTCGGCGCGGCTGACGGACGACCTCGACGTCGCCTACTCGCGAACCCCCTCGAATCTGGAGCGTGTGGCGAAAGCGCTGGCTCCGCTGGAACCCTACCTACGCGGCGTCCCACCCGGCCTTCCTTTTGAATGGTCCGTGGCAACCCTGCGGGCTGGATTGAACTTCACCCTCACCACTGCTGCTGGACCGATCGACCTCCTGGGGGAGATCACGGGAGCCGGCAGCTATGAAGAGCTCCGGCGGCACGCGCTCGAGGTTACGGCGTTCGACCGGAACGTTCTCGTGCTCGACCTGCCTTGGCTGATCCGCGTCAAGCGAGCCGCCGGACGGCCCAAGGATCTCGAAGTAGTGGCGGAACTCGAGGCGTTGCAGGAAGAGAGCCGGGCGAGCCCCGGATCGGAGTAGGTAGTGTCATCCCCGGGGAAGCGGGGATCCAGTTTCGCCGTCGCCGGGGCGTCCTGGATTCCGCGGGAATGACGACTGATGGTGATCGAATTCGCGGCAGTATTCTGGTAATGTAAACCAACGGGCGAAGACGCCCGATCCGGCGCCCGGGTCAGGCGAGGCGCTCTCGAAGAGACTCGAGGACGGGTTCCCGGGCCTGATTCGCCTCCTCGTAGCGGATCATCCGCTCGATGACCTCTTGATCGGGGTCCGCGGAGCCGAGCCAATCCAGCAGGGTCTCCTGATCCATCCCGTCATAGCCGAGAATCGGCTCCTCCTCGTCTTCGCCCTCTCCCTCTCCTACGGTCGGGGTGGGCCAGGCGCCCCGCTCCCGGTCGCGAAACACGGCGATCACGACGCCGACGACGATGCCGGCCAGGATCCATTTCAGGGTTTTCATGGCTTGCGCGAATGGGTTTGAAGGCTGTTGAGAACAGGCTTCACGCTGTGCCTCCCGGTGCAATTCCGTGGCCAACCCAGCATTGGGTCTGGCGCCGAACGTCGACCGTAGCGAGGTGTACGCTGTCAGCTGGTTTGCTCTTCCAGAAGTGTTCGAGGATGATCTCTCACGCGAGCGACGTACTGGAGTTCGACGAAGGTCTCGCCGTAGTGGCGGCTCTCGCGTCCAGCCCTGTGGGTGCCGAGGCGGTGCGTCGCCTCGTGCCCTGCTTGGAGACGGATAGAGTGCATGCGGAGATCGCCCTCGTCGCCGAGGGGATTGCCTTGCTCGGGAGCGAAGATGGCTGGGCCATGCCGGCGATTCCCGATCTCGAAGACGCGCTTTCCCGGTTGAAGCTCGAGGGCTACGTCTGGGATGGCCCTACCCTTCGGGACGGGGCTCGCCTCCTCGGTTCCGCGAGGACAGCACGCCGCACCTTGCGGGCCCCATCGGAGATTTCGCCCGGCCTCGCCGCAATCGCCGAGATCCTGTGTGAGCTCACGAGTCCACAGGAGGCGATCGAGCGCGCCATCGACGAGGACGGGGCGGTGCGCGACGCTGCGTCTCCCGAACTTCGTCGCCTCCGCCGTGAGCTCCACACCGTTCGGGGACGCATCGTTGGCCGTCTGACGGAGTTCGCAGCCAGTCTACCGCCGCACTTCCAGGTTTCGGACGCTTCTGTGAGCCTCCGTGAAGGTCGATACGTAATCCCTGTGCGACGTGAGGGTCGCGGAGAGGTAGGCGGGATCGTCCACGGCGAGTCGCAGACGGGGGCGACGCTCTTCATCGAGCCACCGATCGCGATCGAGATGATGAACCGCCTGCGTGAGCTGGAAGCGGCAGAGGCGCGCGAGGTCCAGCGCATCCTGCGAGAGTTGACGGAGGTGCTGCGCCCGCATGCCGACGAGCTGGCTGCCTCGCTCGAGACCTTGATCCGCCTCGATACCGTCCACGCGCGGGCTCGCTATGCCTCACTCGTAGATGGCCATCCGCCCGAGGTATGTGATCCCCGGGATGATTCGCTCGTCGTCGTCCAGGGTCGGCACCCACTGCTCCTCGCCAAGGGCGAAGCCGTCGTCCCCTTCGATCTGCGGATGGAGAAGGGGGAGCGAACCGTAGTCATCTCCGGCCCGAACACCGGTGGCAAGACGGTTCTCCTGAAGGCGATCGGATTGCTTACCCTGATGGTTCGCAGCGGCATCGTGCCCCCAGTCGGCCCGGGGACCCGACTCCCCCTCTTTGCTCCCGTCTTCGCTGATATCGGTGACGAGCAGTCGATCGAGGCATCGCTTTCTACCTTCTCCGCACATTTGAAGAACCTCAGGGAGACTCTGACAGCGGCGGACACAGGTTCCCTCGTACTGATCGATGAGATCGGCAGCGGAACCGATCCGGTGGAAGGGGGAGCCCTCGCTCAGGCGATTCTTCTCGAGCTCACGAGCCGTTCCGCCTTCACCGTCGCGACGACGCATCTCGGCAACCTCAAGCTCCTCGCCGTGGAGAACGAGAGCATCGTCAACGCCTCGCTCCAGTTCGACGCAGAGCGTCTCGAGCCCACCTTCCGGTTGCTGAAGGGGACGCCGGGGCGATCGTACGGCCTGGCGATCGCCCGGAGGCTGGGGCTTCCGCGCCAGGTGCTCGAGGGAGCCGAGCAGGCCCTACCGCGCAGCGAGAGGGACGTCGGGAAGCTGCTTCTGGAACTGGAGGCGAACGAGCAGCGCTTGGCGAAGCTCAATGCGGATCTGGAGGCGCAGGTCGCGAAGACGACAGCTCTCGAGAGCGAATTGGAGCACCGTAGCCGCGAGTTGTCACGGCGTGAGAAGGATGCCGAGCGACGAGCGAGACAGCAGGCCCGCGACCTCCTGATGCAGTCGCGAAGCGAGGTGGAAGCGGCGATCGAGGAAGTGCGCGGCGCGGCGGACGAGGTCGCCCTCGAGGAGGCCGCACGCGCAGCCCGTCGGCGTGTCGAGGAAGCGGCCCGAAAGCAGCGCGAGCGAATTCCCGAGGAGAGGTCGCGTGTGCCCCAATCGCGGGGCGACCTCGAGGTCGGCGCCCGGGTCCGCATCGAGTCTCTCGGCCGAACGGGGCGGCTGTTGGAGCTCCGGGACGCTCGCGCCGTCGTCGATGCGGGTGACCTCAGATTGCAGCTTCCTGCAGACGATCTGACGATGCTCCCTCCCGGGGATCAGGATCTGGACCGGGCTGCCGTGCGCCACAGACCCGCGGGCGGTCGAATCGAGGCCGACCTGGACGCGAGCGCCGAGATCGATCTGCGCGGTCTTCGCGTCGACGAGCTCGGGCTGCGGCTGGGGCGCGGCCTCGACAACGCCCTCATGGCAGGGCTTCCGAGCTTCCGTATCATTCATGGCAAGGGCACCGGTGCTCTCCGTGCCGAGGTGCAGGAGATCCTCCGCGGCGACCCTCGCATCGCCAGTTTCCGACCCGGCGGCCGCCTGGAAGGCGACACCGGCGTGACCATCGTCGAGTTCGCCTGATCGAATGTCGATCGCCGACCATCTCATCGAGGAGGTCCGTGCGCGTGCGGACCTGGTCGAGATCATCTCCGAGGTCACTCCGCTGAAGCGGTCGGGGAGGACTTTCCGGGGCGCCTGCCCACTCCACGGTGGGGAAGGGCCGAACTTCTCCGTCGATCCCAATCGGAACATCTTCCACTGCTTCACCTGCGGCGAAGGAGGCGATCTCTTCTCCTTTCCGATGAAGCATTTCGGGCTGGGCTTCCTGGACGCGGTCCGATGGGTCGCGGCACGAGTAGGGGTCGAGATCCCAGAGGAGGACCAGGGTCGCGGAGCGGAAGATCCACACGCCCCGCTCCATCAAGCGAACGCATTCGCCGCCGAATGGTTCCGTGCCCGACTGTTGGATCCAGAGATTGGCCTCGAGGCGCGCGGCTATCTGGAGGGAAGGGGAATCACCGCAGAGGCGAGCGAGCGGTTCGGAATTGGATGGGCTCCGGCCGGTTGGTCCGGCCTGTCCGAGGCGGCAGCCGCACATGGGCTATCCCGCGAGCTGCTGCTGGGTCTCGGGCTCCTCAAAGCGCCCACAAAAGGGGGCAGGGAACCGTACGACGCATTCCGCGGCCGCGTCGTTTTTCCCATCGTGAACCAGGGCGGCCGCGTCGTTGCCTTCGGCGGACGCGTGATCGGTTCGGTCGAGGCGCACGTTCCCAAGTACTTGAATTCGCCGGAAAGCCCGGTCTACCACAAGGGAGGACTGCTCTACGGGCTCCGCTGGAGCCGTGGCCCCATCCGGAAGGGGGGGACTGCCCTCGTCGTCGAAGGGTATATGGACTACCTGTCGCTCGCGTCGAACGGGATCGAGAGCGCGGTCGCTCCCCTGGGAACCGCGCTCACCCAGGAGCAGGCAGAGCTCCTCGCACGCTACGCGAGCCGGGTGATCCTTTTGTACGACAGCGATACGGCAGGTCTCAAGGCCACATTTCGGGCCGGTGACGAGTTGCTGAGGGCCGGTGTCGAGGTGCTCGTCGCCACGCTTCCGGACGGCGAAGATCCGGATTCCCTGGTCCGCCGCGGCGGTTCGCCGCTCCTGAGCCGCTATCTCGACGACGCCGTCGACGTCCTCGAGCGCAAGATCCAGATCCTCGAACGCAGGAACTTCTTCGCGACGATCGCGGGGAAGCGACGTGCGGTGGATGCCCTCCTCCCAACGGTCCGGGCGACCGCCGACGAGGTCCTCCGCGGCCTCTACGTCGACCGGATCGCGGGCCGGACCGGAGTCCCCGCCGAAACGGTGGCCAGAGAGGTGGAGGCCGACGGGCAAGGCCGGGGGCAGGAGCCCGGTCGGTCAACCCGCCCGGCGGGTCGTCACCGCCCGGAGCGCTCGCGAACCCTGCCGATCGAGCGGCTCCAGGTGCCACGGCTGGGAGCGGAGCGAAACGTGATCATGCTACTCCTGCGCGACGAGCAGTGGCTCGAGCGCGCGGCCGAGCGGCTGAGCCCCGCGGACTTCCACGATCCGCTGTACCGGGAGATCTACGTCGAGTTGCTGCACCGGCACGCGGAAGGAAGCCACGAGCATGTGGCCGGGTTGCTCGAAGCATTGGAGGGTACGGCGGCGGAACGCGCTCAGGAGCTCCTCTCGGATCCGGAGGGTAGCGACCTCGCTCACCCCGATCGCTTCTTCGAGGACAACCTGCAAAGGATTGCCGAGCGCAATGTCGGTCAGAGGCTCGATGCGATCAATCGGGAGCTCGAAACTGCCGATAGTGTCCGACAACAGGAACTGCTCGGGGAGTATCGCCAGCTCCGCACGACGATGCAGGGGCCTGGCCTAGGCCGGAAGATGAGCCCCCCAGGGATGGTGGAGCGGAGCGACGGCCCAGCATGAACGTGGACGCTGGACTCTGCGGAAGTTGCCGGCTCGCTCGCTCGGTCGAGACGCGGCGGGGATCTACCTTCCTTCTCTGCGAGCTGTCCGCGGTCGACGATAGGTTCCCGCGCTATCCTCGACTCCCCGTAGTGTCCTGCGACGGATGGACTTACCACAGAGACACAGAGATCGCAGAGAACGGCTTGTAGAGAGATTCTTGGTCCACACCGCTCGCGACCTCCTCGACGGTATTCCTCTGTGTCCCCTGAGTCTCTTGCGGTAGACTCTGTAGCTGCCGCTCCTACGGTCGCTGGGGGATGCCCCGATTCGTCACCGGGTTCGGCCGGCTCCCCAGGATCATCCGCTTGACGCCTTGGACCAGGACGGGAACGTTGAAGTTGATCAAGAGCCCAACTGTCCAACCGCCGAGCTTGAGGTAGGTGAGCAGTTGGGCTTGATGAATAGGGCGGAGGGCGTCGATAGCCTGTGGTGGAGTTTGTAGTTGTTGTTCCTACGCCCGGGACGGTGGCGCCGAAATTGGCCCGGCGCGTCGCTGGCGACATGCCTGGTCGACCTTTAGCTTTTTCGCCATGACTGCCCCGCTGTCTCCCGCGCCTCCCGTTCTCGCCGTCCGTCCCAGATGGCTGGCGGCGGCACCCGCAGACCCGCAGATCGTCGCCGCTCTCGCTTCCGACCTTCGACTGCCTGAAGGAGTCGCCCGGCTCCTCGTTCGCCGTGGTTATTCCGATGCGGCGAGCGCACGGGCTTTTCTCCGCCCGAGTCGCACCCACGTGCACTCCCCGACCCTGCTCGCCGGGATGGCCGAGGCGGTCGATCGCCTGATCGCTGCCCGCGACCGGTCCGAGACGATCCTCGTCCATGGTGACTACGACGTGGATGGCATCTGCGCGACCGCGCTGCTCGTCCGGGCGCTCGCCATGATGGGGGTTCGAGCCGTTCCGTTCGTGCCTCACAGGCTTCATGATGGCTACGATTTTGGAACTCCGGGGATTGCGGCGGCGCGGGCGGCGGGCGCAGCTCTCGTCATTACCGTCGACTGCGGCGTGGTCGCCCATGGGCCGATTCGTCAGTCGGCCGCCGAAGGCGTCGATGTCATCGTCACGGATCACCACACACCGGGCCCGGCCCTTCCCTCGGCCCATGCGGTGGTCAATCCGAACCGGAAAGACTGTTCGTATCCGGAGAAATCACTATGCGGAGCGGCGATCGCATTCAAGCTGGTCGAGGCGTTGGCGCGCGAAGTTGGCTTTCCGGAGGATCGGCTCAGCTCCTTCCTCGACCTGGTCGCCATCGCGACCGTCGCCGATCTCGCACCCCTCACGGCCGAGAACCGCGCTCTCGTGCGCTGGGGACTGGCCGTCCTCGCACGCACGCCGAACGCTGGCCTGCGAGCCTTGATCGGCACCTGCGGCCTCAGCGACCGCGGGCCGATCACCGCCGGCCAGATCGGCTATGTCCTCGCTCCGCGCTTGAACGCCGTGGGCAGGATGGGCGACGCGATGAGGGGCGTCCGCCTTCTACTCACGGATGACGAGCGGGAGGCGCATCGCCTGGCGACCGAGATGGAGCAGGAGAACGGTCGCCGACGCGACCTCGATGAACAGACGCTGTCCGACGCGCTTCGGATGCTCGAGCAGGATTTTGACCCCGAGAGGGATTGGGGAGTGGTTCTTGCCTCTGACCGGTGGCATCCTGGCGTGATCGGGATCGTCGCTTCTCGGGTGGTCGAACGGATCCACCGGCCGACGGTCCTGATTTCGCTCGGATCCGAGGAGGGGAAGGGAAGCGGTCGCTCGATCGTTGGATTCCACTTGCAGGCCGCCTTCGTGGAGTGTAATGACCTGCTCCTGCGCTATGGCGGTCATCGCGCCGCTGCCGGCTGCTCGATCCGCCCGTCGCAGGTGGGGGCCTTCCGGAATGCATTCAACGAAGTCGCGCGACGGCGGCTGGAGTGGGATGCCCTCACTCCCACCCTCCAGCCTGATGACGAGATCTCGATCGCCGATGCGAATCTAGAGCTGCTCGGACTGGTTCGACACTTTGCGCCCTTCGGCATTGGCAACCCCACCCCGATCTTTACGGCTCACCGGGTGGGTGTCGCCGGCAAGCCGAGAATCGTCGGGAAGGACAGCTTGAAGTTGACGCTCGTGGAGGACGGCGTCCGTCTGGAAGGGATCGGCTTCGGCATGGCCGATCGATTGCCCGAATGCTCCAACGGGCGGATCGATGTCGCCTTCAGACTGGAGGAGAATGGCTGGCGCGGCCGCTACGGGACACGGGCGCCAACGGTTCAGGCGCGTCTCGTCGACCTACGGCCCGCGGGGTGAGAGTGATCGGGGGGCAATGGCGTGGCAGGCGGATCAGCGCGCCCCCGGGTCGGGAGACGCGACCGACCACGGATCGTGTTCGCGAAGCATGGATGAGCGCCCTTTCGCCCTGGCTGGAGGGCGCCGAGGTTCTCGACCTCTTCGCGGGCTCCGGCGCTCTGGGCATCGAGGCGCTGTCGCGGGGAGCTGCGCGCGCGACGTTCGTCGAGATCGCTCCCGCGGCGTTGCGGGTGCTGAAGGCCAATCTCGAACGTCTCGGGGTGAACGCCGGCCGTGCCACAGTCGTCCGCCGGGACGCATGCGACTTCGCGCGCCGCACCCGCCCAGCCACCTTTACACTGGCCTTTGCAGATCCGCCGTATGGATCCGGCGCGGCGGGTCGCCTTGCGGAGCTCTTTCGCCACCGACCCTTCGCCCGGGTCCTCGGCATCGAGCACTCCCGAGAGGAGCGTATTCCGGAGGGACCCGACCTTCGCCAGCGCAGCTACGGCGACACCCGACTCTCCTTCCTCACCACCGGCGATGACCCGGACTGACCACATCGCGATCTGCCCTGGCTCCTTCGATCCGATCACCCTCGGACATGAAGACATCGTGCGGCGGGCTCTCTCCTTCGCGGATCAAGTGATCGTGGCCGTTGCACACCAATCGAGCCATCGGAAGACAGGGATGTTCTCGATCGAAGAGCGGGTAGCCCTGATCGCCGATGTCTTCGCCGACGACCCCCGGGTCGAAGCGGCGCAGTTCGAAGGACTCCTCGTGGACTTCGCCCGATCCCGTGGCGCCGACCTGGTGGTCCGCGGACTTCGCGGCGTCCGGGACTTCGAGTACGAGTTCCAGATGGCCCTCATGAACCGCGAGCTGTATCCCGGCATGGAGACCGTCTTCCTGGCCCCCGACGCCGGTCGGTCGTTCCTCTCGTCGACGCTGGTCCGAGAGATCGCAAGCGTCGGAGGCGATGTCTCACGCTTCGTGGCGGAGCCGGTGCTGCGCCGCATCGAGGAGCGCCGGGCGACCCGCTCGACGTGAGCTTCCTCGAGCACATCCGCTCCCGAGCCCGCGACATGAGGCGGCGTATCGTCTTCCCCGAGGCGGGTGAACCGCGCATCGCCGAGGCAGCGCTTCGCCTCGCTCGTCAGGGGCTCGCCGAGCCGATCGTCCTGGGCAATCCCGAACAGCTCGCCAGGCTCGGCTTCGACTTTCCTGGAATCACCATCGTCGAGCCCTTGACTGACCCACGGCGCGAGCGATGCGCCGCGCACTTCCATGAGCGTCGACGACTGCGCGGCCTCGCCGCCGATGCGGCCTACCACGACTGCGTGAATCCCCTTCTGTACGCCGCTCTTCTCGTCGCGGTCGGCGAGGCGGACGGAAGCGTCGCCGGTGCTACCGAGCCGACGGCCCAGGTGCTCCGCGCAGCGCTTTGGGCGGTCGGCCCCGCCCCCGGTATCAGCACCGTTTCCGCCGCCTTTTATATGGTCATCCCGTCGCTGGGACGAGGCGGTCGACCTGCGGTGCTCACCTTTGCCGACACCGCCGTCATCCCCGAGCCGACCCCGCTGCAACTCGCCGAGATCGCCCTCACTACCGCCGCCGCCAGGTCGCGCGTCGTCGGTGACGAGCCCCACGTCGCTTTCCTTTCCTATTCGACCAGGGGAAGCGCTATGGGGCCATCCGTCGCTCGAGTTCGCGAGGCGGTAGCCATCTTTCACGACCGCGCTCCGGAGGTTCCCGCCGACGGTGAACTCCAGCTCGACGCAGCGATCGTCGGGTCCATTGCACGGCGCAAAGCTCCGGACTCGAAAGTCGCCGGGAGGGCCAACGTCCTCATATTTCCGAACCTCGACGCATCCAACATCGGCTACAAGCTGGTGGAGCGGCTCGGCCGTGCCCACGCGCTCGGCCCGATCGTCCAGGGCCTCGCGCGCCCGTGCAACGACCTCTCGCGCGGTGCCTCTGTCCAGGATATCGTCGACGTGGCGTGCATCACCGCGCTCATGGCCCAGGAATGACGGGCTGAGCGTGGCACAACGCTTGCCGCCTGCGGAAACGCACAGACGTTCCGTTCTTACGTCCTAGCGGAGGATTCATGAGCTTCCATACGTCGAAGGAAAACGGGGTCGTTGTGGTGGATGTGGATGGTCAGTTGATCGTGGGGAATCGACAGGAGCTCAAGCAGAAAGTTCTCGACGAGTTGGAAGGTGGTGAGCGGAGATTCCTGATCGATTTCGCGAACACGGGGTATATCGACTCGTCCGGACTCGGAGTGCTCGTGAGCCTTTCGAAGAAGATTCGGGAGCAGAGTGGCGAACTGCGGCTGTCGAACCTGAACGAAGACTTGCGCACGCTCTTCGAGTTGACCAAGCTCGATACACTCTTCAGCATCGCCGATTCCCGAGAAGAGGCGCTCACCAGCTTCTGACACCCCACATCGCCGTGGGCCCAACCCGCCGCCCTCGTTCGGGATGACCGACGAGAGCGACACTACTGGTACGGAACGCTCCCTGGACAGCTCCGCCGAGGTCGCTCTTCAGCTGCCCAGCGATCTGAGGATCATCGAGGCGGCCGTCAGCCATCTCGTGAGCCGATGCCGTGCGTTTGCCTTCGAGGGCCCGCGGCTCGAGCTCAACTTCCGCGTCGGCGTGACTGAAGCGCTTGCCAACGCGGTGCTCTACGGCAACTCGAACGATCCTGCGAAGACCGTCTACGTCAAGCTGAAGATCGATGAGCACCAGGTCGTGGTCTGCGTCGCCGACGAAGGTGATGGCTTCGATCCCAGCAGCGTCCCCGACCCGACGACGCCGGAGAATATCCATTCGCCGGGCGGCCGCGGCCTCTTCCTGATTCAGCACTTGATGGACGAGATCCACTTCAATGAGCGCGGCAACTCCGTCCGGATGGTTCTGATGCGTGAGGAGCCACGCCGGCCGCGTGGGTGATCGGATGAGCGGACCTCAGGCGACCCTCGCCCGCTTCGACCTTCCCGTCAAGGGACTCCGGCAGCTCGTCGAGCTCTACGCGGAGACGCACGGGCTGGAGGTCTGGTTTTGGGAGAAGCGGGCGGGTGAATGGGCGCCGATGGGTTACACGTCCACTCCCCCGGATTCCGCGCCCGGGGCGGACGCCGTGTCCATGACCCTTCGGAATGGCGCCGAGGGGTGCGTCGAAGCGAGCCCTTCGGACAAAGCCCACGCCGAGTTCCTGGCGGCCCTCTTCCAGCGAATGCTCGAAGATCAAAACGAGGTCTTCGCCGTTGCTGGAGAGCTCGCTGAGAGCTACGAAGAGATCACCCTCCTCTACTCGATCAGCGAGATCCTCGGTTCCGTCATCTCGCTGGAGGAGGCGGCGGGCCGGATCCTCGCCGAGGTTACCGATACCTTGGGGGTCAAGCGAGCGGCTCTCTGGATTCACGATCGGGAAAACGATGTGCTACACCTGGTTGCGGCCGTTGGGGCCTCCGGCCGGCCCGGTCCCATTCCCGTCGACGACGAGAACTCGATCACCGCGACGGTCTTCCGCGAGCGGCGCTCCAGGATCCTCGAGTCGGGCGATGTTTTCCCCAGGGAAGGTCAGCGGCCGGACGTCGCTCACCTGGATTCCTTCCTCTCCGTACCGGTTAGCTACACTCCTCCTCAGGGCGAATCGAGAACTATCGGCGTCATCAACCTCGTGGGACGGACCGTGGACGCGAGTTTCTCCGCCGGCGATCGGAAGTTGGTCTCGGCGATCGCCAGCCAGATCGGCGCCGCCGTGGAGAACAGTCGCCTCGTCGCCGAAAGCCTCACCCAGGAGCGGATGGTACGCGAGATGGAACTCGCGCACGACTTGCAGCTGAAGCTGCTCCCTCCGACCGCCCAGTTCCAGGGTGACGCCGAGGTCGCCGCGCGCTGCATGCCTGCCGAATCGGTGGGCGGCGACTTCTACCACCTCTTCCGCCTGCCCGGCCGTCGACTAGGCGTAGTGATTGGCGACGTTTCCAGCCACGGCTTCAGCGCTGCCCTGATCATGGCGCTCACGATGAGCGCGGTCGCCATCCACGCCTCCGAGGGAGACCCACCGGCCGAAGTCCTGCGTCGCGTCCATCGCGCTCTGATCGACGAGCTCGAGACCACCGAGATGTACCTGACCCTCTTCTACGGCGTCATCGATCCGGCACAGGGAACCCTTTCCTTCGCGAACGCTGGGCATCCCCACGCCTTCCTCGTTCGCCCCGAAGGCACCCCCGTTCGCCTCCCGACCACCAATCCTCCCTTCGGCATCATCGATCTCGATAATTACGGAGAGCAGAGCATCGCCTGGCAGGCTGGTAAGGACCTGCTCTTCCTCTTCACCGACGGCCTCTCCGACGCCATAAGCACGGCGAGCGGTGAGCATACCCTGGTGAACCTCGTGGCTGCCCGGCGCGACCAGTCGGTCGATCACCTCATCTCCGCTCTCTTCGACATCGAACGCCCTCAGAAGGACGTCCCCTCCGACGATCGCACGGCCGTCCTCGTTCGTATTTGAACGACCCATGCCTCACGGCCCCGACCGGCCCCCCCACCGCGCCCGAAAGTCGCTCGGCCAGAACTTTCTCGTCGACCCCAACCTCCAGCGGAAAATCGTCGAGGCCGTCGACCCCTCGGAAGACGACGAGATCCTCGAGATCGGTCCTGGTCTTGGGGCTCTCACTCGCCACCTGGTCGGCAGGGTGCGTAGCCTCATCCTCGTCGAGCTGGACCACGATCTCGCTCGACGCCTCGAGACCGAATTCGGCACCGACCCCTCCGTCCGCTTGATCCGCGATGACATCCTTCGCGTCGACCTCAGTGACGTCTCCGCTGCTCCAGACCGCCTGAAGGTCGTCGGCAACATCCCCTACAGCATCACCACCCCGATCATCTTCCACCTGCTCGGCTCGATCCCGAGGCCCGCCCTGATCGTGCTGATGGTGCAGCGCGAGGTCGCCGACCGGATCCTCGCCGCCCCAGCCACCAAAGCTTTCGGCGCCCTCACCGTCGGCGTCCGCTCCGTCGCTTCCGTCGAACGAGTCACCCACATCGGCCGCAGCGCATTCCGCCCCACCCCCGACGTCGACTCCACGGTCGTTCGTATCGTTCCTCGCCGCCCTCCACCCCTCGACCCTCCCACCGAAACCGCTCTGCGCACCCTCACCCGAGCCGCCTTCGGCCATCGCCGAAAGCAGTTCCAGCGTACTCTGCGGGATGTCTTCGGCGCTTCTCCCGACGATATCGAACGCATCGGCTCCCGGCTGGACCTCGATCTCCGTGCCCGACCCGAGACCTTCCACCCCGACGACTTCATTCGCCTTACCCGCCTTCTCCTCGCTGAGGGAATCCTCCCCCCGTAGCGTTCCGGGGCGTTCGGTTGCGGTATTGGGCAGCGGAGCGCGTTGACGGCAGGCCGGGAGGCGCCTATCATTGTGAATGATTTCACAAGGTGTCCCTCCAGTCGCTCCCGGGGGCCGTGGCAAAGAAAGAACCCGTCGCCGAAATGAGGTCGGCGAAGATATCGGAGTCGGCCGTACGTCGGCTCTCGTTGTACCTGCGGTTGTTGCAGGAGGCGGATTCGCTGGGTCAAGAAACGATCTCGAGTGAAGAGTTGGCAGACCGGGCGGGGACGACAGCGGCGCAGGTGAGAAAGGACCTGTCGTTGTTCGGGTCGTTCGGGAAGAGGGGACTCGGCTACGCCGTGAGCGAGCTGTTGCAGGAGATTCGGGAGATCCTGGGGCTGAATCGCAGCTGGCGGGTGGCGCTGGTGGGAGCGGGTAAGATTGGGTCTGCGCTGATCACGTACCGGAACTTCCGGACGAGGGGATTCCACATCGAGGCGGTGTTCGACACGGATCCCGATAAGGTGGGGAAGAGATGGGGCACGCAGACGATTCTGGACGACACGGAGATGGGGTCGGTGCTTGCGGGGAAGCGGATCGAGATCGCCGTGATCGCGGTACCAGCGGATGCGGCGCAAGGGGTAGTCGACCGGGTTGTGGCGAGCGGCGTTTCGGCGATTCTCAACTTTGCTCCGGTGCGGCTGCGGGTTCCGAAGGGAGTGTCGCTGAGGAACGTCGACATGGTGGTTGAGATGGAAGGGTTGGCTTTCGCTTTGACGAGCACCGAGCGCTAGAAGGCCATCGATAAATCGCGCAGCTCTGCGTTGCACTTCCTCGCCGCTCCCTGCGGCGTACAAAAGTACGCCTCACTCGCGGCTCGTCGCGCGCCTTGATCTGCACGATTTCTCTTTGGCCTTCGCTCAGGCGTGTTTAAGCAACACAGCTTTCTAGTCTAGTCACCAGCCTTCGGCGGAGTCCGAGAATCGGGCTTCAGAGTACGAAGGCCGCGAGCGCCGCCCCCGATAGTGCGAGAAACCAACCGGCGAGCACATCACCCGGGTAGTGGACCCCGAGGTAGCAGCGCGAAATCCCGACGACCAAGGCCAGAAACAAGATCGCGGCGGAGGCGGGAGGAGGAACGGCGAGGGCCAATGCGATGCCGACGGAGAGGGAGGCAGCGGCGTGGCCCGACGGGAAGCTGAATCGGTCCGGCGCCTGGATCAGGGAAGCACAGCCGACGGGTAAGCGGGGGCGGGACCGGGTGACGGTCCGTTTCAGGATCTGAACTCCCAGATGGGACGATACCAGGGCCACCGCTGCGAAGGCGCCGGTCGTCTGGAGCCGCGGAGACCACGAAGCGCACAGAGCGCTCGTCACCCCGATCGTGCTTACCGCATCACCCAGGCGTGTCACGCCATTCATGAGGCGATCCGCAACTCGCCATCGACGTAGTACCAAGGCGTGCAGTATCCGCTCGTCGTGTGCTTGAAGTCGTAGCAGCCAGGCGGTCATCACGTCCTCCGCGAAGTTTCCGCGTAAACGCTGGCGTCGCTTCGTGAAGGAAGGACCGGCATTGTTGTAACGATTTCGCCTGCGATGCCCCACCCGGTTGTCTCAAGTCCAACTCACAACGTAGAGAGCGATGCCGACGGGGAGGAAGATCCAGTACTCCCTCGGCATGATCCACCACCAGGCAGGGGCATGCCACCAGACGGCCTCCCGGTTGAATCTTCCGATGCCGAACGCCGGGTTCAACACGAACCACAGAAAGTCCTCGGCAATCCAGAACAGGACGAGGAAGGCGAAGATGCGCGCCTCCGCCTGGAGACTCGGCACCACAAAGGCGAGCGGGTAGGGGAGGTGGAGCACCAGGAGGACGAACAGATGGGCGTAAACGTGATATCCGGTCACCTGGCGGGACCCGAACAGTAGCCGAGTCAGGCGGTTGTCGACGCGCCAGGTCGGTAGGCTGCTCGCCCAGCCAGAGGGGCCCTCGATCTGGATCTCGAGGAGTGCGAAGATCGCCGCGGCAACGATGAGCGCAACGAAAAAGGCTGCGTGGACCACGGCGGATCGATCGTCCTCGGGAGTCGGGCGTGAGCGGCTGTGACGCAAACGCGACGAACAGAACATTTGGCGGCCGGCCAGTCAAGCAAAGAGGCGGCCATGAGCGAACCCTTACGCGACTCGGGTCGATTTTTTACACGCTGGACACTGCTTTGTGACGCTCGGGTACTAGCCTCCGTTGGTGGAACAAGCACGGTTGCCGAAAAGCGTGCCAGTTTCCGGGAAAGGCTCAGCCGGGTTGTAACCGGCAACTGGCAACTGTAACCGATAGCCAATAACCCATTGGCCCAAACAAGAGGCAGTGCCATGCCCAAAGGCGGGGTGCTGATCGTATCAGCGTCGACAGGCACTGGCCACGCCCGCGCGGCGGAGGCGCTGCGTTCGGCTTTCCTGGCGGAGGAGCCGACGACGCGTGTCCGACACGTGGATCTACTCGAGTTGGCGCCGGCCTGGGTTCGCGCGACCTACGGCGCTGGCTACGAGTTGATGGCAACGCGAGCGCCGTGGCTCTGGCACCAGGTCTACCGGCGAACCGACGGCGAAGGGTGGGACCGCGCGCGGTGGAGCCCCTTGGCGGATCGGCTCCTCTTCCGTGGCTTTCGACAGCTTCTTCTTTCGGAGCCCTGGGAGCTCTGTCTCTGTACTCACTTCCTTCCTTGTCAGCTGGCCGCGGGGAAACGTGGCCTGCCACCTTTCGCTCTCTCGATCACCGACTTCACACTGCACCGGTACTGGGTGCAGCCCGGAGTGCGACGCTACTTCGTGGCGACGGACAGCTTGGCCAACACCCTACGGGACCGCGTGAAGGGCGCCGCAATCGAAGCGACAGGGATTCCGATCGCCAGGGACTTCGCAACGCCGCCCCCGCGTGCAAGGGCGAAACGGAGCCTCGGGCTCGAGCCGAGCCGGCCCGTTGCGCTCGTGATGGGTGGCGGTCTAGGGTTGGGAATCACCGAGATGGTTGCCGCCTGCCTGGCGGGTTCACCACCGGGGGTGCAGCTCCTGGCGATCTGCGGGCGAAACGCATCGGCTGCGGAAGAGCTCCGTTCCCTGGGAGCGCCGGCCGAGCGCCTGCGTGTCCTCGACTACGTATCGGGGGTCCAGAACTACATTGCGGCTGCGGACGTCGTAGTTACGAAGCCTGGAGGGCTGACGTGCAGCGAGGCCATCGCGCTCGGCCGTCCGCTCCTGCTGACTCGCCCGATCCCGGGTCAGGAGACTGGGAACACGAGGGCGCTCGTCTCGGCGGGCGCCGCATTGGCCGCGGTTGGCGGGCGGGAAATCAACGGGGCGATCGCGCAGATGTTCGCTGACGACGGATTGCGGCGAGGCCTCTCCGCGGCCGCTCGTCGAATCGGGAGACCCAACTCGGCACGCGACGTGGCGAGCGTCCTCCGAAAGGATCGTCAGAGAGTCGATCTCGGCATCGCCTCCTGATTCGCGGTCCGGCGGCCCGGGCGCACCGCTATATCGGCGCGCCCGCGATGACCCATCTCCTCTTCCCGCCTGCCGCGACAATTCCCCAACATATCTGGTTACAGAAGGGCGACCGAACCGCATCCGGGCCGCTATCGAGTGCCGGTAAGATTTTGTCGGGTCGACTGCTTACTAGCAACCGGAGCACGTCTGATGCACTCGAGTCCAGGGATTCGTAGAGCCGTCTTTCTGTTGATGGACGGCCTGCGTGCCGATGCTGTCTCCCGCTTTCCTCTCCCCATCCTCTCAGCACTCGCGGCAGAAGGAGCGTCGACCTTCTCGGCGCAAACAGTGAAACCCAGCGTAACTGCGGCAGCCATGACTTCGATCTTCACGGGATTGCCGCCGGAAGAACACGGAATTGCTGGACAGACTTTTGCCATACCGAAGGATCTGTACCGTCTCCGCCCGCTGCCCCGTCTCCTCCTCTCCCACGCCTCCCTCCCCACCTCGGTTCTCGCTGCCCAGATTCCCCTGGCCTTCCGCTGGCTCTCGCGGCGACTCGCCGCCATCGCCGCCGTCGGCGAGGCCCACTTCGACGGCGATGGCTGCGATCAGGTGCTCGACCTCGCGGCAACCCAGCTCCGTGCTCAGACGTCGGGTCTCATCTTCATGCACTGGCCAGACGCCGACCGTGCCGGACACGTCCACGGTTGGACCTCACACGCCTACGAAGCCGCCGCTCGGCGGATGGATGCGCGGCTCGCGGATCTTGTGGCGCTCATCGAGAGGCAGGACGCTGAGACACTGCTGATCGTCTGCTCCGATCACGGCGGTGGCGGCGCCCGCTCCGACGACCACGACAGCACCCACCCGGACGACACCACCATTCCCATCATTCTCAGCGGGAGCACCGTACACCCGACGGTCCTTCGATCCGGTGTGACCCTGCTAGACCTGCCGGCGACACTCCTCTGGTCGTTCGGCGTGCCGATCCCGCCGAGTTACAGAGGCAGGCCGCTCATCGAGGCGTTCGGACTCGAGGCCGCGGCCGCCTGATCGGAGGGGACTCACGGTCTCCCCATGAGACCCGGCGTTCTCGCGCTCCGCCCGAGTCGGCAGTACCATGGAGCGGCGCCGTTGCAAGTGGATCGCTGTCACAAGGAGACGTGGGCACGCCGCTACAGGTATCGACCGCAAAGAGTCGTGTGCTACCGTGGTGGGTCGCGACTGGAGTGCTCACGGCGTTGGCGATGGTCGCATTCGCGGCCAACTCGATCCTCACGCGAATGGCTCTGGGGCCGCGTTTGATCGACGCGGGGACCTTCACGGCCGTTCGTCTCCTCTCCGGTGCGGTGGTGCTGGCCGCCATGGTCCGAGCCACCAGGAGTAGCTGGACGTTTCTGCGACCCGAAGGCCTGTTTGGACCCCTTTCCCTCTTCCTCTACGCCGTGCCTTTTTCCTTCGCCTACGTCCGCATCGGCGCCGCAGCGGGCGCACTCGTCCTCTTCGGCGTTGTGCAGCTGACGATGGTCGGCTGGGGAATCGTTCGCGGCGAGCGACCGCGGCTGCGCACCTGGACCGGCCTCGCCCTCGCCCTCGCCGGTCTCGGGATCCTGACGGTTCCGGGCGCGACTAGACCGGACTTGCTCGGGGTCGTCCTCATGGCGGTGGCCGGAGTCGGCTGGGGGATCTATTCGCTCGGGGGAAGGCAGGCGCGCGATCCGCTCGCGGCCAATGCCCGCAGCTTCCTCTGGAGCGTGCCACTCGCGGCGGCGGTGGCGCTCCTGTTCCCGCGGTCGATCACAGGCGCTTCGGGCGTGTACCTCGCGATCGTCTCAGGAGGTGTGACGTCAGGGATCGGCTACGCAATCTGGTATCAGGCGCT